>JAKFXR010000024.1 GCA_021731285.1 Polaromonas sp.
GTGTTGCCCGCTGCGCGTACACGCTACCTGGCCGAGATCAGCGACACCGTGCGAGGCTACAAAAAACGCGCCCGTGCCCAGGCCCAGCTGGCGCGCGAAGTGCAGCAGCTCAAGGCCGCCGCCGCCATGCTCAAGGTTGACAAGCCCGAGCGCGCTCCGGCCGCCGAGGCCGTACTCGACCTGGCCGGCCACCGCAAAGCACGTATGGACGGCGATGCGCGCCAATTGCTGGCCCAATGGCCCGAGATGCAAAAGGCCTACGGGGGTGACGAATACGTGGTGAAAATCCGCGACAAGGAAATCCGCACCGCGCTGGTCACCAAATCGCTCTCAGGCACGCCCATCCGCAAGGTCGCACTGCCGGGGTACGAGGACAACGGCGAAATCCTCAAATGGCTGATGCTGGACAATGTGCCCGGCAGCTACCCCTACACCGCCGGCACCTTTGCCTTCAAGCGGGAAGGCGAAGACCCGACGCGCATGTTTGCCGGTGAAGGCGATGCGTTCCGCACCAACACACGTTTCAAGCTGCTCAGCCAGGGCATGGCTGCCAAGCGCCTGAGCACCGCTTTCGATTCAGTCACGCTGTACGGCAACGACCCCGACCTGCGGCCCGACATCTACGGCAAGGTGGGCAACTCGGGCGTATCGATTGCCACGCTCGACGACATGAAGGTGCTCTACGACGGCTTCGACCTGTGCAGCCCGAGCACGTCTGTCAGCATGACCATCAACGGCCCGGCGCCCAGCATCCTGGCGATGTTCATGAACACAGCCATCGACCAGAACCTTGAGAAGTTCAAAAAAGACAACGGACGCGACCCGACGCCGACAGAACTCGAGAAAATCCGCGAGTGGGTACAGGAGAACGTGCGCGGCACGGTGCAGGCCGATATCCTCAAGGAAGACCAGGGACAAAACACCTGCATCTTCTCCACCGAGTTCAGCCTCAAGGTGATGGGCGACATCGCCCAGTACTTTGTGCACAACCGGGTGCGCAATTTCTACAGCGTCTCCATCAGCGGCTACCACATTGCCGAAGCCGGGGCCAACCCCATCAGCCAGTTGGCCTTCACACTGTCCAACGGTTTCACCTTTGTGGAAGCCTACCTGGCGCGCGGCATGCACATTGACGACTTCGCGCCCAACCTGAGCTTTTTCTTCAGCAACGGCATGGACCCGGAGTACACGGTGATGGGCCGCGTCGCACGCCGCATCTGGGCCGTGGCCATGAAGGAAAAATACGGTGCCAACGAGCGCAGCCAGAAGCTCAAGTACCACATCCAGACCTCGGGCCGCAGCCTGCATGCGCAGGAAATCCAGTTCAACGACATCCGCACCACCCTGCAGGCCTTGATCGCCATTTACGACAACTGCAACAGCCTGCACACCAACGCGTTTGACGAAGCCATCACCACACCGACGGAAGAATCGGTGCGCCGCGCCATGGCCATCCAGCTCATCATCAACCGCGAATGGGGCCTGGCCAAAAACGAAAACCCCTCACAGGGCGCCTTCATCATTGAAGAGCTGACGGAACTGCTGGAAGAAGCCGTGCTCAGCGAATTCGAGCGTATTGCCGAGCGCGGCGGCGTCTTGGGCGCCATGGAAACGGGCTACCAGCGTGGCCGCATCCAGGACGAGTCCATGCACTACGAGATGCTCAAGCACACGGGCGAACTGCCCATCATCGGCGTCAACACTTTCCGCAACCCCAACGGTGACGCGGTGCAGGACAAGCTGGAGCTGGCCCGCTCCACCGACGAGGAAAAGCAGAGCCAGCTCAAGCGGCTGGAGGACTTCCACCAGCGTCACGCCGCAGAGTCACCAGCCATGCTCAAACGGCTTCAGAAAGCGGTGATAGACAACGCCAATGTGTTCGAGGTGCTGATGGACGCGGTGCGTGTCTGCTCCCTGGGGCAGATCACCAATGCGCTGTTTGAAGTGGGTGGGCAGTACCGGCGAAACATGTAGCGGACTACCAGGCTGGCCTTAGAATGCCTGCCAAGGCATTGCGAAACAGCTGCTTTCGTTCAGTTCGCCCGGTCGAACACCCCAACCACAGGGCCATCCCAGCGATCCATGCGCAAATGATGCGCGAACGACTTGCGCTGTTCCGCAAATTTGGCCGCAAGCTGTTCGTCTGCTCTGTAGCGCCGGAAATGCGCTTCCGACTCAAGCGCATAAATCATGAGGTAAGCCTCACAGCCGTCCGCGTCTTTCTCACGCAAGTCGACTTGCCGGCACCACAAAAAGCCGGGCTGACTGACGACTTCCGCCACATGGCCCGTGTCCAGCCACGCCATCAACGCAGCCTTGCCTGCGGGTGCGATCCAGAATTTGGAAACGTAAAAATAGCCGGCTTCCTGCATGGTGATCCTTGGCTGGTGTGTCCTCAAGGATTATGCAGAAGCCCGATCGCTGTGCAACACGGGATTGCGACGCCAGTGCGGCGCAAACCCGATGGGCGGCTAGTACCTCAGCTTGCCCTGGTCATTGATGATGGCGATGCCTACCCACTGCGAGCCTGCGTGATCGGCGCGAGCGTAGCGCAGAGGAAAGCCCCCCACATTCGTGACGCCCATTCCTTCCAGGGCGCCAATGAATTTCTGGCGCGTGAGATCGCGACCCGCCTTGCGGAGACCGTCGACAATGACGCGGGCAGAGATGTATCCTTCCAGGCCAAAACCGTTGACCGATGCCGCCTCTGCTTTTTTAACGGCCTTGCGGTAGTCCTGCACCACGGGCATGGTGCTGCTGTCCACCGACGGCATCACCTGGGCGACGATGACGTTTTTGCTGTCCGGGCCCAGCACCTTGTAGATCTGCTGGACATTGCTCACCGACAGGCCGTAGAACTGGGTTTTTGCCCCGCTGTCCATGTAACGGCGCAGAAAATTTCCAACGCTGGGTCCGGCGTTGCCCACAATCACCGCTTGTGGTGTGACACGGCTTATGGTTTGCACTGCCTCGTCAACCGCGTCAGGGCGGTTGAAGGGAAGAATGCCGTAGGCCGACAGCGCCATCCCGTTTTTGGCAGCGGCCTGATCCGTCAGCTTGCGTATGCCCTGGCCAAAGGGCTCGTCTTCGTACACCAGTGCCACGCGGGTGATGCCAATCGTTCTGAGCTGACCCAGAATACGGTTGACCTCGGCGCCGTAGGTGGCGCGCAGATAAAAGGTGGCCTGCCCCTGATGCGGAGGCTGGCGCAGATGATCGGCCCCCGTGAGCGGGTGAATGTATGGGATGCCCTGCGCCTCCACATAGGGCAGCGTTGCCTCGGCAATGGCCGTGCCCACACCGTGGATCAGACCGAACACCTTCTTCTCCTCGACCAGTTTTTTGGCGTTCTCCAGCGCCGTCGGTGTCTGGTATTTGTCATCCAGTTGTTCGATCCTGATTTTTCTGCCGAAGACGCCGCCTGCTGCGTTGACCTCGTCAAAATGGAGTTTGGCCCCTTCCGCATAGGCCTTGCTGATGACGGCGCGGCTGGCGGAAAAATCCGCCGACTGGCCGAACACAATTTCTTTTGCCGATAGGCCGTTGACCTGCGCGCTCGCCATGTTCATGGTTAAAACGGACAGGCCGATCAAGCGGGTGATGGCATTCATGCGATGGCTCCTTGCCTTGTCGGCTTTGTGACATAAAGGCGGCACCGCACCAGCCTGGATCAGGCTTCAGCTTGCCCGCCACGAATCCCTGCCGCGGCCCATTTCAGGGGTTGCTACAGGGGAACTACTTTTCCCGGATTGAGAATGTTCTTCGGGTCCAGCGCTTTCTTGAGGCGCCGCATGACTTCCACGGTGGCGTCTCCGTGTTCGGCGGCCAGATAGCCGATCTTGTGCAAGCCCACGCCGTGCTCACCGGAGCAGGTGCCGGCGTAACGAATCGCCCGGTGGATCAAGCGCTCGCTCAGGGCCTCGGCGTCCTGTACTTCCTGCGGGATGTTGGGGTCCACCAGAATGAGGCAATGAAAATTGCCGTCACCGACATGACCAAAAACCGGTGCCGGCAGTCCGACACGCTCCAGATCGGCCAGCGTCTCGGTGATGCATTCGGCCAGCGCCGACAACGGCACACAGGCGTCGGTGGTGAAAGACCGGCAACCGGGTTTTAGCTGCAGCGCGGCAAAGTAGGCGTGGTGCCTGGGCGTCCACAAGCGGGTGCGGTCTTCCAGCAGGGTTGCCCACTGGAAGTCCCCGCCGTCCTGCTCGGTGGCAATCCCCCTGACCACTTCAGACTGCTCTTCGACCTGCCCGACAGAACCCGCAAACTCCAGGAACAGGGTGGGCGCCTCGCGCAGCTTGGTGTGGCTGTGGGCATTGATGGCGCGAATGGTCAGTGCGTCCAGCATTTCGGCCCTGGCCAGCGGCACGCCCAGTTGCAGGGCTTGAATCACGCAGTTGACGGCGTTGGCAAGCGTCGGAAAATTCACAACGGCGGCTGCCACTTTTTCCGGCTGGGGATGCAGCCGTACCGTGACCTCGGTGATGATGCCCAGCGTTCCTTCCGAACCGCAATAAAGCTGGGTCAGGTTGTAGCCTGCAGAGGACTTTCGTGCACGGGACGAGGTGCGGATGATCTCTCCCTCTGCAGTGACAACGGTCAAGCCCAGTATGTTGTCGCGCATGGTGCCGTAGCGTACGGAGTTCGTGCCGGAAGCCGCGGTGGCGGCCATGCCGCCTATGCTGGCGTCAGCGCCAGGATCCACCGAAAAGAAGAAGCCGCTGTGCGACAGGGCCGCGTTGAGCTGGTTGCGCGTCACACCAGCTTGCACCGTGGCGGACAGGTCATCCAGGTGCAGCGCCACGACGGCATTCATTTGCGACAGGTCTACGCAGACGCCGCCCTCTACCGCGAGCAGGTGACCTTCCACCGAGGAACCCGCGCCAAACGCAATGACCGGCACGGCTTCTGCCAGGCAGGCCTTGACCAGGAAAGCGACTTCTTCTGCGCTGTGGGCAAAAACGACCGCATCGGGTGCTTGCGGCGCATAGTGCGACTCGTCCGTTCCGTGCTGCAGCAAAACCGCAGCGGCGGTCGAACACCGGTCGGCAAATGCCCCCTTGAGCAAGGCCAGCAGGGCCGGCGACGGCTTGCGCCGCCGCGCTGCCACCGCAGTATCAGGGATTAACTCGGCAAGTCCGTGCATTATTTTGTCTCCAGCAATGCGGCCGAATTTATAGAAGGCAGGCGTCCGCGTAAAACATGAAATACAGAAGCGGCCATCTCGCGCCGCGATGGATCAGGAGCCCACCCATGCGGGCATCCAGCGCAGGATCGCGTATGCCGTCAGCACCGACAGCAGGGTGGTGACCAGCATGAGTGCGGAGGTCTGGGGCATGTGAATCTGGTAGCGCTGCGCAACGACAAAGACGGTGGTCGCAGGCGGCAGCGACGCCAGCAGCACCGTGATGACGGTCAGTTGCGGGTCCATGGGAAACACGGTCACAACCAGCAGGTAAGCGACGGCCGGATGAATGAGCAGCTTGATCACACCCAGGACAGAAACCTCTGCCCACTCCTGCATGAAAGGATGGGCCGCAAAAAACAGGCCCAGCGCCACCAGTGAGCAGGGAATGGCTGCCCCGCCCACCAGCTCGCAAAAGCGGACCACGGCTACCGGCAACTCACCCACCGTGAAAGCCACCACCAGCCCGGCCACCACCCCGATCATCAAAGGATTGCGGGCCAGAGAGGCGGCAATGTTTTTGACAATTAGCCAGCTTCTGGCGCGGGTGCCGGTGTTGCGGTCCAGCTCAAGCAGGACAATGGCGGCGCTCAGGTCGAACACCGCCAGCAAGGTGGTCGCCAGTGCGGCAGGCAGTGCCGCCTGGGCGCCAAACGCGGCGACACACAATGGAATGCCAATGAAGGCGGTGCTGGAGCAGGTGGTGTTCAGCGAGCGCATGGCCATCTGTGACAGGCTGCCACGCCACAGAAGGGTGCTGACCAGGGCGGTCAACGCAAACACAATGATCACCGATCCCAGCCAGGCACCCAGAAAGGGCCAGTTCAGGATTTGCTCCCTGGGCGTCCTGGCGACGACGACAAACAGCAGCGCCGGAAACGCGACAAAGTACACCAAACCATTCATGGCTTCGGCAGCTTGCCCGGTGAGGATGTTTTTCCGCGCCAGCACATAGCCGCACAAAATCATCGCGAAAACGGGCAGGATGATATTGAACAGGATGCTCATGTTTTGCAGGCGATGCTTGCCCGGTTGTGGTGAGGGACCCGAGTCTGTGCCGGCGCGACGGTCTGTGTAAATTCTGGAATACAGATCCCCCCATATGCCGAAGCGATGGCAAGTGACCGTGCTGAAGGGAAAACGCGCATTGCCGGTGCCGGCGGGCCGCGCACAATGCCTGAACCCCCGGCCGGCATCGCGGCCCGGACGGCCAACAAGGACCCGCGTGGAGATCAGGCAACTCAAATACTTCCTGGCGGTGGTTGACTCCGGCAGCCTGTCGCGCGCGGCGCAGCATGTCTTTATCGCCCAGTCCGCACTCAGCAAACAGATCGCAGAACTGGAAGACGAGTTGGGCGTGCAGTTGCTCACGCGCAGCCGCAATGGCGTCAGTGCGACCGAAGCCGGCAAAATATTTTATGAATACGCTCAGGCCATCCAGAAGCAGATTTGCGACGCCAAGGCCGCGGTTCATTTTTCATCCGACACCGTCGTCGGCGCGGTGGTGGTCGCCATGCCGCAAAGCGTCTCTGCCGCGCTGGCGCTGGCGCTGATACGCGAGGCACGGCAAGCCCTGCCCAAGGTTGCGCTTCACCTCAATGAGGAACTGACAGGCAACCTGCTGGACCAGTTGCGTCAGGGCCGCGTAGACGTCGCGATCTTCACTCCCAACATTCCGCCAGCAGACTTCGTGTTCGAGCCTTTTGTTCAGGAAGACTTCTATCTGATGCACGGCGCCAACTACACCGCTGCGCCTGCGGCCGGAACGGTCTCGCTGAAAGAGGCCGCATCGCACCCCCTGGTCTTTCCGGGGCCACAGCACAGTCACTGCACACGGGTCCTGGTCGAAAAAATCATGCTGGACGGCGGTGCCGGCCTGCTGAACGTGGTCAGCGAGATCAATTCGGTCCCGATTCTAAAAAATTCCGTGGAGGCCGGCAACATCGCGACCATCATGCCCCAGGCACTGGCGGCCCATGAGCTGGCCTCGGGGCGGTTTGTGGCGCACCGGATCGATGACCCGGCGATGCATCGGGTGCTGGGGCTTTGCACGTCCAGCCACATCCCGGCCACCAGCGCGAAACGCGCCGTGTGCTCATTGATCGTGGAAGTCGCTCACCGGCTGTGTGCGGCAGGCGAATGGGCAGGCGCCCGGCCGTTCAAGGCTTAGCTGGACGGGGGCACGGGCGCAGGGTGACCGGGGTTGGCCGCCGCAGGCCCTGAAAGGGCTTAACCGCCCTTGTGCGGGCGCTTGCCGGGGTTCTTTTTGCTGCGGGTCCAGCTGCCACGCTCCAGGCTGATTTTCTGGCCACGGCCAGCGGTGCGGGTCATGCCTGCTGCTGGCACAGGTTTAGGGGCGCAAATGTCGGCTTCGACTCGGATTTTTTTCGGCATGGAGAACTCCGGGGATTAAAAATGGCAGAACCCATGATTTTAAGCCAACCACGGGGCGATGGGACTTTGCTGCTGCCGGGAGCTAAATCATCTCCAGCGCCACAGGGCGCGAAGGTGGCAGAAAGACCGTGTCAAGCTCTGCTAGTTGCCCGGGACTGAGCGTGATTTCGGTCGCCGCGAGGTTTTCCCTCAGGCGTTCGGGGTGAACGGTTTTGGGGATGGCCATCACGCCCTCGCGCGCCAGCAACCAGGCCAGGGCCACCTGCGCGGGAAGCAGGCCATGACGCTGCGCGAAAGCCGCAAGCCTTGGCACTTTCAGCAGCCGACCCTGCTCAATCGGCGAATAGGCCATCACCGGCATGCCGCGCTGGCGCATCCAGGGCAGCAAATCCCACTCGATACCGCGGCGCGCCAGGTTGTAAAGCAGTTGGTTGGCCTGCACCTCGCGTCCGCCCGGCACCGCCCACAATTCCTCCATGCCGGCCAGGTCCAGATTGCTGACGCCGTAGTGGCGGATCTTGCCAGCTTTCTGCAGCGCCGCAAACGCGGCCATGGTTTCGGCCAGCGGCACCGACCCACGCCAGTGCAGGAGGTACAGGTCAATGCGGTCGGTTTTCAGGCGGCGCAGGCTGCGCTCACATGCCGCCACCGCGCCTGCCCGCGAGGCGTTGTGCGGGTAGACCTTGGTGACCAGAAAAGTCTCATTGCGCCGTCCCTGGATGGCCTCACCCACCAGCGTCTCAGCCAGGCCTTCGCCATACATCTCTGCCGTGTCTATCAGGGTGCAGCCCAGGTCCAGGCCCAGGCGCAGTGTGGCGATTTCCTGCGCGCGTTGCGCCGGTATCTCACCCATGCGCCAGGTCCCCATGCCCAGGGCGCCCACAGTCTGACCGGAAGACAGCGTGACGTTTTTCATGGCGGCATGGTGGCGCTGCGCGGGCTACATGGCCTGGCGCAAAGGCAGGTTGATCAGCAGGTTCTGTGGTTTCAGCCGGAGCGCCTTGTCCGCGTTCATCATCAGCCCCAGGTACACCGGCTTGCCCGCCACATCGGCCCGCATCTCCTGCGGATTGGAAAAATCGAGCCGGAACAGGCTGACCAGGCGTTGCATGCGCTCGGGCGCGACTTCCCTGTCCTCGTACAGGTCGTTGAGCAGCGCCGTCGCCTCGGCGTCCAGCCCCACATGCCAGCGCCACCCGGCATCGTCAATCCGTTGCAACGGCTGGATCCTGACGGTCGTGCCCAGCAAATGCAGTACCCATTTTTCGAGCACCTTCGCCAGCGCTTTCAGGCCCGAGCGGGCGCGTGTCATGGTCAGCACCAACCCGTGACTCAGGTCGTTGCTGACCTCGTGGGTCAAATCCAGCAGAAAGCGGTGGCCATCGCTGGCCAGCCAGTAGTCCGGCGCGTTGTCGTCGGTGAGCACCTGCAGGTCTATGCTGCGCAGCGGGGCTTTGGCCTCGGCCAGAAACCGGCCGAAGTCACCCAGACCGCCGGTGTCCTGCAGCATGTCAACCACGCCTTGATCAGCGCTGAGCACCTGGCCTTCCTGCGTTGAGATGCGCTGGCTGCGAAACAGCATTTCGGCCGCGCGCACCTCATAGGCGTCGGACCCTTGGTCGAGCAGGTTGCGTAAAATGGCCTGCACGAGCAAGTCGACAAACAGCGGGGGGATGTTGATGCAGCCGCTGCCGTCCCGCGGGAAAAGGCTGAGGTAATACCCTTCCAGCGTGCCCGCAGCCAGCAGGCCATCGCGAAAACGCAAAAACAGGCGGTAGCTGTCGCGCACATCGTCATCCTGCAGCGCCTGCAGTTCAGACTCAGCCACAGGCCGGTGCGGGGCAGACTGCAGTGAGGCATGCAGGACATGCTCAGTTGCGCAGGACTCAGGCACCAGGGCCAGCTCCGGCCGGCCGAGGAACAATCGCAGGTAGTCGTCGCCAGGCAGCAGCCAGCCCCTGTCGTTGCGCTGGAGTTGGCTGAAGCCGCAGGAAGGCCAGAAATTGAGCATGTGCCAATCGTCGCACATCAGCGGCACCCCAAAGTCTGCAAGCCGGTCACCAGGGTTGACCGCGGGTTTTCAATTTTGCGTACAGTAGCGCATGGGCCACCGACATGGTCAAAGGAGACAGCAATGAACGCAGCAGTCAACGCAAGCAACGCCCTGCTTGCCACCTGCCTGATCGCGCTGGCAGGTTTGCCCGCATGGGGTCAGTTGCCCACAGTGACCACCCGCACCGAGAGCTGGTCGGGTACCGGACAGCCGCCAAATTCCAGCGCGGGTGAGCGTGCGCAATGGGAGCAATGGCAGATGCAGCGCGAGCACGAGCGGCGTCAGCGCGAACTGACGCGCCTGCAGGACGCCCATATCCGCCAAAGCCAGGAGTCTCTTGGACAACGCGCCCTGCGTGAGCAGGCCCAGCGCGAGGGCACGTATGTTCCCGAGCGGCCCGGTCCCAGCGATCAGGAGCGAGCCTGGCGTGAACAGCAACTCCAGCAGCGAGAGGCATGGCGCCAACAACGCAGTACGACGCGCCAGGACGACCAGACATCGCGGCAGGGCGAAGAGTCGGCGGGTGCGCGCGCACTGCGCGAGCAGGCGCAAAACCGGCGCGAGCAAGGCCGGATGTCCAGCGGAGAAAGTCGCTAGGCCGCGTGTGCGTCCCGGTAGCGCGTCGCCTCTCCATCCAGCCAGCCCCGAAACAGGGCCAATACAGCATTGTCAGACTTCTGCTCGGGATAGATAAAGTAGTAACGCCGGTCACTGACAAAGCTGTGCTCAATCAGGGGAACCAGGCGCCCCTGCGCCAAATCGTCCTCAATCAGGAAGCGCGGCACCAGCGCCACGCCCTGTCCATGGATGGCCGCCTCAGTGCTCATGGAAAACAGCTCCATGCGCGCGCCAGCCAGATCATTTTCGACACTCAAACCCAGGGACTCGAACCATTGCCGCCACGCGTAGGGACGGGTGCTCATTTGCAGCAAGGGCAGTTGAGCAATGTCGGACGCCTTGAGCGTTCGTCGCGTATTGACCAGGGCCGGGCTACCCACAGCGACCAAAGGTTCGTCCATCAAAAAACAGGATTCGGTGCCCGGCCAACCTGCGTCCCCCGCGCAAATGGCCGCATCAAGCGCGGTATCGGCAAACAGAAATGGTCTGGTACGCGCAGACAGGTGAACGGCAATGTCGGGATGCAGACGCTGAAACCCGCCGAGACGCGGCACCAGCCACTTCGCGGCAAAGGTGGGCACCACACCCAGTTCAAGAGCGCCGCCGGCGCCACCCTTGGCCATCAGGTCCAGGGTGTCGCGCTCGACATCGTCAAGGCGGGCGCGTACATTGCGGGAGTAGTGTGCACCCGCCTCCGTCAGCAACACGCCGCGTTTGGTACGCCTGAACAACTTGACCTTGAGGAAATCTTCGAGGCCGGCAATCTGGCGGCAGACCGCGCTTTGTGTGACCGAATGCTCCTGCGCCGCCTGTGTGAAACTCTGATGGCGCGCGGCCGACTCAAACAGTGCAAGCGCGGTGGTGGATGGAATATTGCGTCGCATGAGGTGAGGCCTGGAGCTCTTGGAGTTCCATTTTTGCACAATCATGTGCCGAATTGTCGATTGCCCGGGGGCATCCCTTCATCGTATGCTCTGGAAATCGTCAAAATCGCCAAGTGTCCGAATTGCGTTTTTTGCACACAGTCACTTCAATCATCCCGGAGACCTTCCCATGAGCCCTTCCCCGAAAAAAGCCAGCTTCCACTGGGCCGACCCACTGCTGCTGGACCAGCAGCTCAGCGAGGACGAGCGCATGGTGCGCGAGTCGGCGCGCGCCTACTGCCAGGACAAGCTGGCGCCGCGCGTGCTGGAAGCCTTCCGGCACGAAAAAACCGACACGGCGATTTTTCGGGAAATGGGCGCCCTGGGTCTGCTCGGTGCCACCATTCCTGAAGCCTATGGCGGCGCGGGACTCAACTATGTCTGCTACGGTCTGGTCGCGCGTGAAGTCGAGCGGGTCGACTCCGGCTACCGCTCCATGATGAGTGTGCAGTCCTCGCTGGTCATGGTGCCCATCAACGAGTTCGGCAACGAGGCGACCAAGCAGAAATACCTGCCCAAACTCGCCAGCGGCGAATGGATAGGCTGCTTCGGCCTGACCGAACCGAACCACGGTTCCGACCCGGCCGGCATGCTGACGCGCGCGCGCAAGGTCTCCGGCGGCTATTCGCTGTCCGGCAGCAAGATGTGGATCACCAACAGCCCCATCGCCGATGTATTTGTGGTCTGGGCCAAGGACGACGAAGGCGCAATCCGCGGCTTTGTGCTCGACAAAGGCAGCAAGGGCCTGAGCACGCCGGCCATTCATAGCAAGGTCGGTCTGCGAGCTTCCATCACCGGAGAAATCGTCATGGACGGGGTGTTCTGCCCTGAAGAAAATGCCTTTCCCGAGGTGCGTGGCCTCAAAGGCCCGTTTACCTGCCTCAATTCAGCCCGCTACGGCATTGCCTGGGGCGCCATGGGCGCGGCAGAAGACTGTTTTGAAAAAGCGCGCCAGTACACCATGGACCGCAAGCAGTTTGGCCGCCCGCTGGCAGCCAACCAGCTGATCCAGAAAAAACTTGCTGACATGCAGACCGAAATTGCGCTGGCCCTGCAGGGCTGCCTGCGGCTGGGTCGCATGAAGGACGAAGGTACGGCCGCTGTGGAGGTGACGTCCATCATGAAGCGCAACTCCTGCGGCAAGGCGCTCGACATTGCCCGCATGGCCCGCGACATGCTGGGTGGCAACGGTATCAGCGATGAATTCGGGGTGGCGCGTCACCTGGTCAACCTGGAAGTGGTCAACACCTACGAAGGCACGCACGATGTGCATGCGCTGATCCTGGGGCGCGGCATCACCGGGATCTCTGCATTCTCCTGAGACCGTGCACCTAGACGCCCAGATAATCGCGCAGCAGCTCTTCATTGCCCGACAACCCGGCCATGGATCCCTGGTACCGGATCTGCCCCTTCTCAAGCACATAGGCGCGGTCGGACACCAGTTCTGCAAAATGCATGTTCTGCTCGGACAGCAAAATGCTCACGCCGCTGGCCTTGAGCTCCAGGATCATGTGGGCCATTTGTTCGACGATCAGCGGAGCTACCCCTTCTGAGGGCTCGTCGAGCAGCACCATGAAGGGGTTGCCCATCAGGGTGCGGGCCACGGTCAGCATCTTCTGCTCGCCACCACTCATGCGGCCACCAAGCCGGTCGGGCATTTCACCAAGATTGGGGAAAAGCCCGAACAGGCGCTCGGGCGTCCAGACTGGCGCTGCTGTCCCGTCGGGCCATTGCCGCGGCGGTTGCCGGCCAACCTCCAGGTTCTCCATCACCGTCAGATCGGTAAAGACCCGCCGGTCTTCGGGAACGAAACCCAGGCCCAGCCGGGCCGCCACATGCGGCTCGCTCCTGGAAATGTCCCGGTCCAGGAAAGTGATCTCACCGCTCCGTTTGGGCAACATGCCGATCAGGGCCTGAAAGGTGGTGGATTTACCGGCGCCGTTGCGTCCCATCAGCGCGACCACCTCGCCACGGCGCACCTGCAGGTCCATGCCATAGAGGATCTGAGCCCCGCCGTACCAGGCCGACAGACCCCTGGCGTCCAGCAGCAGGTCCGCGCTCATGGCCTGTCTCCAGCCACCGCCGCCACGTTCAGGGTGCCGGCTTCAAACGTCTTGCCGCTGCCGAAGTACACCTCCTGCACCTCCCGGTTCCCACGGATCTCCTGCGGTCTGCCCTGGGCAATCAGGCGCCCCCGCGCCAGCACGATGACCCGGTCGGCATAGGCAAACACCACGTCCATGCTGTGTTCGGTGAAGAGGACGGCCATGCCGCGCTCCGCCACCAACCGCCGGGTCAGGGCCATAAGCGCATGGCGCTCCTGCGGCCCCATCCCCGCGGTGGGCTCATCCATCAGCAGCAGCCTCGGCTGATTGGCCATGGCCATGGCCAGCTCGACGCGTTTGACGTCGCCATAAGCGAGCTCACTGCAGGGACGGTCCGCCTGGGCTGCCATGTCCACCTGCATCAGCAGTGACAGCGCGTCGTCGCGACGGTGATCGGCGGCGCGGCGCCACATTGAAAAGAGTTGGCGGTCGTGCGACAGCAGGGCCATCTGCACATTTTCAACAACTGTCAGGGACGAAAAGGTTTCGGTGATCTGGAACGTCCGGCCCACCCCCAGGCGCCAGATGGCGCGTGGCTGGCGTCCTACCAGTTCCTGCCCACCCAGCAGGATGGAACCCCGGTCAGCAGGCAACTGCCCGTTGACCATGTTGAAGGTGGTCGATTTTCCTGCGCCGTTCGGGCCTATCAAGGCCAGCAACTCGCCAGCTGCCAGGTCGAAGCTGATGCCGTCCACAGCTTTCACCCCGCCAAAGGATTTACCAAGCTGGCTAACCTGCAGCAGGGGCCCGCTCATGACCGGGCCTCTGTGTTCTCCGCGCGAGGGACTTTGCGGCGCAGCTTGTCGCCCAGCTCTCTGGCAAATCCCGCAATCCCTTGAGGGAACAACAACACGAGCAGCAAAATGATGCCGCCCAGCATGGCGCGCCAGTAGTCGGTGTTGCGCGCAACGGTGTCATGCAGCCAGGTGAATGTCACAGCGCCCACCACCGGGCCGGCCAGTGTCTGGATGCCGCCCAGAAGCACCATGACCAGCCCATCGACCGATTTGCTCACGTTCAGGCTTTCAGGCGAAATGCTGCCCTTGGAAAATGCGTACAGCGAGCCGGCCAGTCCGGCTGCCGCGCCGGCAATGACAAAGGCCGTCCACTGCATGCGCTTGACGTCAACGCCTATTGCGTCAGCGCGCAGCACCGAGTCACGCGCGGCGCGCAGTGCATAACCAAAAGGCGATAACAACACGCGGCGCAACCAGACAACAGCCGCAAGCACCAGCACCAGCGTAAGCCAGTAGTACGTGCGTTTGTCCGCAAGCCACGCCGAGGGCCAGACCCCGGTCAGCCCGTTGCTTCCGCCGGTGAAGGAATCCCACTGATAGGTGACAGCCCAGGTGATCTGGGCAAAGGCCAGCGTCAGCATCGCCAGATACACCCCGGACAGCCGTACCGCAAACCAGCCAAAGACAAAAGCCCCCGCCGCAGCCACCACAGGCGCGACAAGCAATGCCAACTCCATCGGCATGCCGAGTGCGCGCACCAGCAAAGCCGCGCCATATGCGCCCAGGCCAAAGTAAGCCGCGTGTCCAAAGGAATGCATGCCGGCCGGTCCCATGATGAAGTGCAGGCTGGCCGCAAACAGTGCCGCAATCAGCAGGTCAATCATCAGCACCGTGGTGTAGGGCGAGTTGGCCGTGAAAAAAGGCATGGCCGCCAGAGTCAAACCGAACACTGCGGCAGCGCCCACATACAGGCGGCTGCTTTTACGCAGCGGCTCCTCGTGCATGCCCGCTTGGCGGTTGGGCGGCTGGGTCCGGCCCAGCAGCCCCCACGGCCGCCAGACCAGCACGATGGCCATGACCAGAAAGTCCGTCACCAGGGTGAGTTTGGAAAACGAGATCGTCACGCCAAAAACCTCGACCACGCCAAGCCAGATGCAGATGGCCCTGATTTCTGCAATCAGCAGTGCCGCTGCGAATGCGCCCGGAATCGACCCCAGGCCGCCCACCACCACCACCACGAAGGCCGAGCCGATGGTGTGAAGGTCCATCTCCAGAGTAGCCGGCTCGCGTGGCAATTGCAGAGCACCACCCAGGCCGGCCAGCGTGGCACCCAGCGCAAACACGGCCGTGAACAACCAGGCCTGGTTGACACCGAGCGCGCTGACCATCTCACGGTCCTGCGTGGCAGCGCGTACCAGCGTGCCCCAGCGCGTGCGGGTCAGCAGCAACCACAGCAGACCAAGCACTACCGGCCCCACCACGATCAGGAACAGGTCGTAGCTGGGGAACTGACGCCCCAGTATTTCGACCGATCCCGCCAGCCCGGGCGCGCGCGGACCCAGCAGCTCATCCGGACCCCACAGATACAAAACAATATCCTTGATAACCAGCACAAGGGCAAAGGTAGCCAGCAACTGAAACAGCTCAGGCGCCTTGTAGAGGCGGCGCAGCAGCACGATCTCGACAAGCGCGCCAAACACACCTACAGCCAGCGCAGCCAGCAACACAGCGGGCCAAAACCCCAGACTGCCGCCCAGATGCTCCACCAGCGTGTAGGCCAGGTAGATACCGACCATGAAGAACGAGCCATGCGCAAAGTTGACGATACGGGTCACACCAAAGATCAGCGACAGGCCCGCAGCCACCAGAAACAGGGACGACGCGCCAGCCAGCCCGTTGAGCAACTGGACGATGAAGCCTGAAAAGCTCATTCAAAAGCCCTCAGCAGCCCGACGCTCACCGCAAGCCACATGGCTCAGTCTGCTGCGCGAGACTTCTTCACGTCTGCGGCCGGGGGCTGGAATTTCGCACCGTCGAAGTAGGTGTAGTCCACCATGACGCCCTTGCCGTTGTCGTTTTTTGTCTTTCCGACAAATGCGCCCATCGTGGACTGGTGGTCTTCGGCCCGGTAGGTGATGTTGCCAAACGGCGTCGAGACCTGCAGGCCCTTGAAAGCGGCCACCATCCTGGCCGATTCCGTGCTTTTGGCCTTGGCTGCACCTGCAGCAACCGATTTGATCATGGCGTAGCCGACCACCGATCCCAGGCGCGGGTAGTCCTTGTACCTGGCGTGGTAAGCCAGAAAGAAGGCCTTGTGCTCCGGCGTCTGAATCCCGTACCACGGGTAACCAGTGACGATCCAGCCATTCGGCGTTTCTTCCTTCAGGGGATCGAGGTACTCGGGCTCGCCCGTCAAAACGCTGACCACGGTGCGGTCCTTGAACAGGCCCCGTGTGTTGCCCTCACGCACAAACCGGGACAGATCGGCACCGAAGAGCACATTGAAGATCGCGTCGGGTCTGGCATCTGCCAGCGCCTGCACGACGCTGCCGGCGTCTACCCGGCCCAGGGGCGTCGCCTGTTCCACCACAAACTCCACATCGGGTTGAGCCGCCTTGAGCAACTGCTTGAAGGCCGCCACGGCAGACTGGCCGTATTCGTAATTGGGATAGACGATGGCCCAGCGCTTCTTCTTGAGCTTCGCCGCCTCGGGCACCAGCATCGCAGCCTGCATATACGTGCCGGGTCGCAGCCGGAAGGTGTACTGGTTGCCGCCCTGCCAGGTCATCTTGTCAGTCAACGGTTCACCAGCCAGGAAGAAAAACTTTTTCTGCTTGGCCAGATCCGCCACAGCCAGTCCGGTGTTGGAAAGAAAAGTACCGGTCAGCACGTCAATCTTTTCGCGCGAAATCAGCTCTTCAGCCACGCGAACTGCGTCGCCAGGGTTGGCATTGTCATCGCGCGTGATCAACACCAGCTTTTTACCGTTGACGCCACCGCCGGCGTTGATTTCTTCCACCGCCAGCTCCATTCCCTTCCTGTAGGGCTCCAGAAAAGCCGGTTGCGCCTTGTAGCTGTTGACCTCGCCGATCTTGATCACGCCCTGCGCCTGGACGGTCACCAGCGAGGCCATCAGACCCAGGCAGGCCATGGCACCCAGCGCTTTGTATTGCATCGTCATAAAAACTCCTGTCTTGGATGAGATCACGCTGGCCGGAACCGGCGCTCTATCCCGTATTGTCACTGCGTGGGCAGGCCCTGCGGATTTGCAGGGCAAAGGCAAGGGCGCGTCCGCTAAAATTGCCGGTTGACCGTGGTGACTGCCTGATCCAGACAATGCGCTTGTTGGCGCGACCGGACAGGCTTGGCGCCCCGCCCCCTTTCCTATCCAAATTTCCTTTCCCATTCATGAGTGCCTTCAACGAAGAAACCGTCCTGTCCGTGCATCACTGGACCGACCGCCTGTTTACCTTCACCACCACCCGCGACACCTCGCTGCGCTTCAGCAACGGCCATTTCACGATGATAGGGCTGCGTGTCAATGACAAGCCGCTGCTGCGCGCCTACAGCATCGTCAGCCCCAACCATGAAGAGCACCTGGAGTTTCTGAGCATCAAGGTGGCAGACGGGCCGCTGACTTCCCGCCTGCAGCACATCAAGGTGGGCGACAAGATCATCGTCGGACGCAAGCCGACCGGGACCCTGGTCATTGACTACCTGCTCCCCGGCAAGCGGCTGTACCTGCTGTCGACGGGCACCGGCCTGGCGCCGTTCATGAGCATCATCCGGGACCCGGCCACCTATGAGCAGTTTGAGCAGATCGTGCTGGTGCACGGCGTGCGCCAGACCGACGAGCTGGCCTACCATGACCTGGTCGTCGACCACCTGCCCCAGCACGAGTTTCTTGGCGAAATGGTCGCCAAACAGCTTCTTTACTACCCCACCGTCACCCGCGAGAGTTACCGCAACATGGGTCGGGTGACCGATCTGATTGAAAACGGCAAGATGCTGGCCGACCTGAAACTTCCGTCACTGGACCCGGCCAACGACCGCGTGATGATTTGCGGCAGCCCGGGCATGCTCAAGGATTTGAAGCATTTGCTGGAGACGCGGGGTTTCAAGGAAGGCAATACCTCCAAGCCCGGTGACTTCGTCATTGAGCGTGCATTCGCCGAGCAGTAGATGGCCCCCACGCTTGTCACTGCGTGTACTGCGCTGCCCCCCGAGGGGGCCGCTGCGCCTGCGGGCTGGCAAAGCCAGACCCGCGGCCCCTGCTGGGCTGGAGAGCCTTCGCCCACGCCTGTCATCCATTGACCATGCCGTCGATTCTGTCGCCGACGAAAGAGGAACTGGCGGCGCTGGAGCCGCTGGACCGGCTAGGATTGGCCGACATCTTTCTTGTCACCACGCGCGAACAGGCCGACCAGGCTTACACAACACTGGCCCCCTGCTCGGCACTGGGCTTTGATACCGAATCCAAACCCACCTTTTTCAGGGATCAGGTGTCCGAAGGACCGCACGTTGTGCAGTTCGCCACACTGCACAAGGCCTATGTGTTCCAGTTGCACGATGCGGGGTGCCGGGAGGTGGTCTCTGCCCTGCTCGTTTCAGCCAACATTGCCAAAGTGGGCTTCGGGCTGGCAGGCGACCATCAGCAAATCCGACGCACCCTGGGTGTGGAGCCTCACAATGTGCTGGACCTCAATGTGATTTTCAGGAAACAGGGGTACGTCAAGGAGCTCGGCGTGCGCGGGGCGGTGGCGGTGCTGTTCAATCGCCGGTTTCTCAAGTCAAGGAAAGCCACCACCTCGAACTGGGCCAACCGGCAGCTTTCAGAGAGCCAGATTGTGTATGCCGCCAATGACGCCTGGGCGGCCATGAAGGTTTTTCACGCGCTGGGCTCGCCCTCGGTCCCGGCCTGAGGACCAGCCTCTGCTGGCCTGGCCTTGCGGTGGCCCGCCTTGGCAAGCAACTCAAGATAAAACGAATCCGCGCCCTCCTTGGCCGCTGCATCCACCAGGGGAATGATGGTTGCGAAATGCACCACCGCGGCAGTTTCTTCAGTGCTGCCGAAGCGGCAATCAAAATCCCAGAAGTCGACGCCCTCTGGCAAGGCCACGCGCCGCTGCCTCTTCACATATTTTCGGATGTCGTGCTTGACCGCGTCCAGCAAGCGGTCACGGTTTTTGCCTTCGATGTTGAGTTTGAATGTTTTTTTCATGGCTGCCTTTGCCGGGTCTGCATCTTCACAAGGTCAGAATCTCCCCAATGAAGTGATTCGCAAGCGTCTGATTATGCGGGTTGCGCTAACACGAAGCCTTAAACTGGATGCCCGCCCCTCAAACGCAAAGCCCCTGCTCATGCCGTTTTCCTCATTGGGTTTGCACCCTGCCTTGCTGCGCGCCGTCAGCGACAAGGCCTATCTCGCGCCCACCGCCATCCAGGCCGCCGCCATACCTGCGGTGCTGCAGGGACGCGATGTGCTGGGTTCGGCGCAAACCGGCTCGGGAAAGACAGCTGCCTTTGTCCTGCCTCTCCTGCAACAACTGCAGCAGGCACTGGGCGAAAAACCAAAACGCGCCCGGGTACTGGTTCTGGTGCCTACGCGCGAACTGGCAACGCAGGTCGGTGAAACCATGCGCGGCTTTTCGCAGCATTTGCCGCAAGCGGTGAAAGTGTCCACCGTGTTTGGCGGAGTGTCCATCAACCCGCAGATGATGCATCTTCGCGGTGGAACCGACATCGTGGTCGCCACACCTGGGCGTCTGCTGGATTTGCTGGGACACAACGCACTCGTGCTGTCCGGTGTTTCGGCGCTGGTGCTTGATGAAGCTGATCGCCTGCTGGACCTGGGTTTTGCAGAGGAACTGGGGCGCATCCTGGCCCTGCTGCCGGCGCAGCGGCAAAACCTGTTTTTCTCGGCAACATTTCCGGCCAGTGTCCAGGCGCTGGCCGACCAGATGCTGCGCAACCCGGTTCGCATTGAAGGCCTGCCCGAGGCGCAAGGCAAGCCGGACATTCTTCAACGCGCCATCGCCGTGGATGCAGGGCGGCGCACCCAGTTGCTGCGCCATCTCATTGAGCAAAACGGCTGGAAACGGGTGCTTGTTTTTGTAGCCACCAAACACGCTGCCGAAACGGTGGCCGACAAATTGCGCAAGGTACGCATCAATGCCGAGCCTTTCCACGGCGAGTTGAGCCAGGGCAAACGCACGCAGGTGCTCGCGGACTTCAAGGCCTCACGATTAAAAGTGGTGATAGCCACCGATGTTGCCGCCCGCGGCGTGGACATCGCCGAGCTGCCCGTGGTGGTGAACTACGACCTCCCGCGCTCGCCGGTTGACTACATTCACCGCATAGGGCGCACGGGACGGGCCGGGCAAAGCGGCGTGGCGCTGAGCTTTGTCAGCGCCGGCACCGAATCGCATTTTCGCCTGATCGAAAAACGCCAGCGCCTGAACCTGCCACGCGAGCAGATCGAGGGGTTCGAGCCGGAGCAGACAGATGCGCTGGCAGCGCCATCAACCGGCGGCATCAAGGGTAAGCGTCCGAGCAAAAAGGACAAACTCCGGGCTGCCCAGAGCAGTGAGCCAGCAGACCCGGCGTGAGGCTTACCTTTTCTGACAAAAATCTGACGAAATACTTCCCCCGGGAAACGGCTGGAACTGCCGCCTCCCTCCTCAGGGTGGCGCCCCGCAGGTCGGCACGTAAAACTACCTAAGTCCTAACCCGCTCACGCAGCACCCCCCTGCTCGTTAGCATCCAGCTCTCAGTTGCGGGCCTGCGCGTCCGTTACTTCAACTTCTGTAGCCGGAGAGCAATTTGTCAGCGGAGTTTATTCTTGAGACACGTGGCTTGACCAAGGAATTCAAGGGATTCGTGGCCGTCAACAAGGTGGACCTGAAGGTTCAACGCGGTCACATCCATGCCTTGATCGGTCCTAACGGTGCTGGCAAAACCACGTTCTTCAATCTGCTGACCAAGTTTCTGCCTCCGACTTCGGGCACCATTGTTTTCAACGGCACGGATATCACGACAGAAAAGCCCGCGCAGACTGCGCGTCGCGGCATCGTGCGCTCCTTCCAGATCTCCGCCGTGTTCCCGCACATGACCGTGCTTGAGAATGTACGCGCCGCATTGCAGCGCAATCTGGGCACCTCATTTCATTTCTGGAAAGCAGAAGACACGCTGGTTCATCTCCACGAGCGTGCGCGACAGTTGCTGGCGGAGGTGGACCTGCAGGACTTTGCCGACGAGATGACGGTCAACCTGCCCTACGGCCGTAAACGCGCGCTGGAGCTCGCAACCACCATGGCGCTGGAGCCCGAGCTGATGCTGCTGGACGAACCAACACAGGGCATGGGCCATGAAGACGTGCACCGCGTGACCGAGCTGATCAAGAAGGTTTCGGCAGGGCGCACCATTTTGATGGTGGAACACAACATGAGCGTGGTGGCGTCGATTGCCGACCGCATCACGGTGCTGCAGCGCGGCGCCATCATCGCCGATGGCCCCTATGCAGAAGTCTCTGCCAATCCGCTGGTCATCGAGGCCTACATGGGCACAACCGATACAGCTTTGCAGGGAGCGCACTAGATGTCCAAGGAACTCCTGCGCATCGCCGACCTGCACGCCTGGTATGGCGAGTCCCACATCCTTCATGGGGTTGACCTCTCGGTCAACGAAGGCGAAGTGGTTTGCCTGCTGGGCCGCAATGGCGCCGGGCGCACCACCACCATGCGGGCGATTGTCGGGCTGACCGGAACGCGCAAAGGTTCAATCAGGATCAACGGCGAGGAAGCGATCAAACTGGCGCCGCACAAGATTGCACGTCTGGGCGTGGGCTACTGCCCGGAAGAGCGCGGCATTTTTGCCAGCCTCACCGCCGAAGAAAACCTGATGCTGCCGCCCACCATTGCGACCGGCGGCATGAGCATCGAAGAGATTTACGCGATGTTTCCCAACCTGAAGGAGCGCGCCAGCAGCCCCGGCACCCGCCTGTCGGGTGGTGAGCAACAGATGCTGGCTGTGGCGCGCATCTTGCGCACCGGCGCGCGTCTGCTGCTGCTGGACGAAATTTCCGAGGGCCTGGCTCCGGTGATCGTGCAAAAGCTCGCAGAAATGATTCGCACCCTCAAGGCCAAGGGCTACACGGTTGTCCTGGTTGAGCAGAATTTCCGCTTTGCCGCGCCGCTGGCTGACCGCTTCTACATCATGGAGCATGGCCACATCGTCAAACAGTTTGCCCAGTCTGAGCTGACCCAGAACATGGGAATGCTGCAGGAGTACCTCGGGGTGTAGGCCATCAGCCCCGCCTCTTGTTCCTTCTCTGTTTTTTTCTTTTTACACCCGGAGACTTCACCATGAAACTTAAAACCCTTGTTGCTTCCCTGGCCATCGGCCTTGGCGCTGTGAGCGCGCTTGCGCAAAACACCGGCCCGGTCAAGATCGGCTTCATCACCGACATGTCCAGCCTGTATGCCGACATCGACGGACCCGCCGGCGCTGAAATGGTCAAGTGGGCCGCTCAGGATTTCGGCGGCAAGGTCCTGGGCCGCCCGATCGAGGTGCTCAGCGCTGACCATCAAAACAAGGCCGACGTTGCCAGCTCCAAGGCTAGAGAGTGGATCGACAAGGACGGCCTGTCCATGCTGATGGGCGGCACCAACTCCGGCACCGCGATTGCGATGTCCAAGGTGGCGACTGAGAAAAAGCGTCCCTTCATCGTCATCGGCGCCGGCTCCGCCCGCCTGACCAACGAGGACTGCTCCAACTACAACATCCACTACGCCTACGACACGGTGTCCCTGGCCAAGGTGGCCGGATCGGCGCTGGTCAAGGCCGGCAACAAGAACTGGTACTTTCTGACGGCTGACTATGCTTTCGGCAAATCGCTGGAAGCTGACGCAACGACAGTGGTGAAGGCCAACGGCGGCACGGTCGCCGGCTCGGTGGTCCACCCGCTCAATGCCTCGGACTTCTCCTCTTTCCTGCTGCAGGCGCAGGGCTCCAAGGCCCAGATCCTCGGCCTGGCCAACGCCGGCGGTGACTTCACCAACGCCATGAAAGCCGCCAAGGAATTCGGCATCAACAAGACCATGAAAATCGCCGGTCTGCTGGTGTTCATCAACGACGTGCACAGCCTGGGTCTGGCCAACACCGAAGGTCTTCAACTGGCCGACAGCTGGTACTGGAACCAGGACGACGCGTCACGCAAGTTTGCCAAGCGTTTCTTTGACAAGTACAAGCGCATGCCGTCGAGCCTGCAGGCTGCTGACTACTCCGCAACCACCAGCTACCTGAAAGCCGTGCAAGCCGCGGGCACCACGGACGCCGACAAGGTGATGGCCACGCTCAAGGGCATGAAGATCGATGACTTCTATAACAAGGGCCAGATTCGCGCTGACGGCCGCATGATTCACGACATGTACCTCTACCAGGTCAAGTCAAGCAAGGAATCGACTACGCCATGGGACTACTACAAACTGGTAGCCAAGGTGCCTGGCGATCAGGCTTTCACCACCGTGGCTGAGTCCAAGTGTAAAAAATAAGAAGTTGTTCAGGAAGCAGCCGGCCCCGCGCCGGCTGCGGCTTGTGAATTTGAATCATTGGTGGTTATGGAAATATTCGGCATCCCGCATCAGGCATTTCTGGGTCAGTTGCTGCTCGGCCTGGTCAACGGCGCGTTTTACGCCATGCTCAGCCTCGGCCTGGCGGTCATCTTCGGCCTGCTGGACATCGTCAACTTCGCGCACGGCGCTTTGTACATGCTGGGCGCGTTCGCGGCCTGGATCATGCTCGATCAATGGGGTGTGAACTACTGGTTCGCGCTCATCCTGGCGCCACTCGCGGTGGGCGCGCTGGGCGTGGTCATCGAGCGGCTTTTTCTCAAACACCTTTATGGGCTGGACCCGTTGTACGGGTTGCTTCTGACCTTTGGCCTGTCGCTGATTCTCGAAGGCGTGTTCCGCGAGTTGTATGGCGCTTCAGGCCAGTCCTACCCCGTGCCCGAGCTGCTCTCAGGTGCGACCAACCTCGGCTTCATGGTACTTCCCAACTACCGGGCCTGGGTGGTGTTTGCTTCGCTCGTCGTGTGCCTGGGCACCTGGTTCCTGATCGAACGCACCCGTCTGGGCGCCTACCTGCGCGCCGGCACCGAAAACGCCAAGCTGGTGCAGGCCTTTGGCGTCAATGTGCCGCTGATGGTCATGCTGACCTACGGCGCTGGCGCTGCGCTTGCCGGGCTGGCCGGTGTACTGGCAGCTCCGATCATCCAGGTCTCGCCGCTCATGGGCTCCAACCTGATCATCGTCGTGTTCGCGGTCGTCGTGATTGGCGGCATGGGCTCCATCCTCGGCTCGGTCATCACCGGGCTTGCCCTTGGCGTGGTCGAAGGCCTGACCCGCGTGTTTTATCCCGAGGCCTCCAGCGTCGTGGTTTTCGTGGTCATGGTCATTGTGCTGATGCTGCGGCCTGCTGGCCTGTTCGGAAAAGAAGCTTGAGCATGACCACTTCCTCTTCGACTCCCATGACATCGATCGCCAAATACACGCGCATCACCTATATCGCCCTGCTGGCTTTTGCGCTGCTGGCGCCCATGCTCGGCCTGTACCCGGTGTTTGTAATGAAGCTTCTGTGCTTCGCACTGTTTGCCTGCGCCTTCAACCTGCTGCTGGGTTTTACCGGCTTGCTGTCCTTCGGGCATGCGGCCTTCTTCGGTTTCGCGGCCTATGTCACCGGTTACTTCATCAAGTCGCAAGGGTTCACGCCTGAGCTTGGCATTCTTGCGGGCGTCATCGTCGCCGCCTTCATCGGACTTGTGTTCGGCCTGATTGCCATTCGCCGCCAGGGCATTTATTTCGCCATGATCACACTGGCGCTGGCGCAAATGGTGTTTTTCATCTGCCTGCAGGCGTCTTTCACGGGCGGCGAAGACGGTTTGCAGGGCGTGCCACGCGGCAAGTTGTTCGGGCTGCTTGCGCTCGATGGCGACCAAACCATGTACTACGTGGTGCTGGCCATCTTCGTCGCCTGCTTCCTTGCTATCGCCCGAATCATCAACTCGCCCTTTGGCCAGGTACTCAAGATGATCCGGGAGAACGAACCCCGCGCCATCTCACTTGGTTACGAGGTAGACCGTTACAAGCTGCTTGCGTTTGTGCTTTCAGCGGCACTGGCTGGCCTGGCTGGATCGCTCAAAACACTGGTGATGGGTTTTGCCACGCTCTCCGACGTGCATTGGTCCATGTCGGGTGAGGTGATTCTGATGAGCCTGCTCGGCGGCGTCGGCACTTTCTTCGGGCCGGTCGTCGGAGCGGGCATCGTGATCGCTCTGCAAAACCTGCTGGCCGACAAGGTCGGCTCCTGGGTGACCGTGATCATCGGCGTGATTTTCGTGCTGTGCGTGCTGGCTTTCCGCAAAGGTGTGGTTGGCGAGTTGCAGGCCTGGCTGGAGCGCAGGCGCCGCGCCGCCGCAGCGACGCCGGACACCCCCTGACGTCAGGGGCCTGACGCAGGCGCAACCGGTTCCAGACCGGCATCAGTAGACAAGGCCTCGGCCACATGCTGAGGCAGTACCAGGTTGCCAGCCTCATCGGGCAGGGCTTCGATGGCGATAACAGGCGCTGAAGACGTCACGCCCCCGAACATGGTCGCAAAAGCCGAGTCCGCCGCATCGCGGCCTGTGGCCAGGCGCACAAAACCCATGGGGATCGCCGTGCCTGACGGGTCAAACATGTACCAGCGGTGGCCCACGTACACCTCCACATAGGCATGAAAGTCGGTGGGTCCCAGGGCAGGGTCGGCGCCGTAGTCGATGCCGCTGACAAAGCGGGCTGGAATGTTGACGGCGCGGCACAGTGCAATCATCAAGTGCGCGAAATCCCGGCACACACCTGCCTCATCAATCAGGGTGTCCACCGCCGTGGTAGTGCCGGTGGAGCTGTTGGACATGAATGTCACGCGCTGGTTGACCCAGTCGCGAATCGCCTGAACCCGGCTGTAGCCCTGGCGCAGGTGGCCAAACTCCTTGACCGCCAGCCTGTGCAGGCGGTCTGACTGGCAATAGCGGCTGGGGTAGAGGTAGGTCAACACAGCGCCTGGCAACTGCAGTACGCCCACTTCCTGAATCTGCTCGGGCTGCGCGATGTGGTGCGTGATGTCCACGGTGGCGCCGTAGCTGACCGTCAGCGGGCCGGGCTCGGCCTTGAGCCTGAGGTAGCGGTTGCGGCTGACTGCATCGGTGTACATCTCGGGCTGCAGGAGTTGGCTGATGCCCAGCGTTTCGCTAAGCACGCGTTGCTCTGGCGTTTGCGCCGCGTGGATGTTGAAGATGAAATCGCAACCAGCGTCGGCGACCTGGTAACTCAGTTCAATCAAAAATTTAAGCTTGACCATGGGGGTGACATTCCTGAAGTAGTGCGAGCGCGCGTAACGCCCGGTTGCGCGCAGGCAGCGCGCAGAAGTGCTTGCTGTGATTGTGGGCGGTGAAAACAGCCCACCAGTGAAGTCAGGGTGAACGGGCATGGCGCTTTGCGCCGCGTGCCGCGGTCAGATCCCACTTTGAGCTGACAAGGCGGAGAGGGCGTGTCCTACAGACGGGCACAAAGACGACTGAAAATGCAAAGAATGCTATTAAATATATAGCAAACTATTCCCGTCATTAAAGGGCAGAACGGCACTTCTTATGGGAATTTCCGGGAACAGGCCCAACACCGCGCAAGAAGGGGCCATGCGCCGCCCTCAGGCCTCGTCCATGAAGCGCACCTTGACGCTCTTGCCCTTGACTCTGCCGCTGCTGAGCTTTTGCTGTGCCTGACTGGCAATGGCCCGATCCACAGCCACATAGGTGGAAAACTCGTTGACATTGATCTTGCCCACCTGCTCCCGTGTGAAGCCGGCCTCGCCGGTCAGTGCGCCCAGCACGTCGCCAGCGCGGATTTTTTCCTTGCGGCCACCAACAATCTGCAGGGTGACCATGGGCGGCAGCAGCGGTTCATTGCTGGCAGGCGTGAGCTCTGCCAGTTTGTGCCACTCGCTCTCGGCTTTTTGCAGCTGCTCGATTTTCCCGACCGAGCCCATCTCGTCCATGCTGGCCAGGCTGATGGCCCAGCCTTCTTCATCGGCCCGGCCCGTGCGGCCTATGCGGTGAATGTGCACTTCGGCGTCGGGCGTCACATCGACATTGATGACCATTTCAAGCTGGGAGATATCCAGCCCGCGTGCGGCCACGTCGGTAGCCACCAGCACTGAGCAACTGCGGTTGGAAAACTGCACCAGCACCTGGTCGCGCTCGCGCTGCTCCAGTTCGCCAAACAGCGCCAGCGCGCTGAAGCCCTGCGCCTTGAGGTAGGCCACCAGGGCGCGGCACTGCGACTTGGTGTTGCAAAAGGCCAGCGTGCTGGCCGGGCGAAAATGGCGAAGCACCTGCGCCACAGCGCCCAGACGGGCCTCGTCATGGTCGCTGTCGGGCACCTGGTACCAGCGCTGGCGGATTTTGCTTTTTTCATGCTGCGCCTGGACGGTGATGGTCTGCGGCGTTTTCATGAACTGCTGGCTGATCTTTGCGATGCCTTCAGGGTAGGTGGCAGAAAACAGCAGGGTCTGCCGCTCCTTGGGACACTGTTTGGCTACCGTGGCAATGTCGTCAAAAAAGCCCATGTCCAGCATGCGGTCGGCCTCGTCCAGCACCAGCGTGTTCATGGCTTCCAGGTTCAGGTGGCCGCGCGCCAGATGGTCCATGATGCGGCCCGGCGTGCCCACCACAATGTGCGCACCGTTTTCCAGGCTGGCCGACTGGTTGCGCAGCGGCACACCGCCGCACAGCACCACCACCTTGATATTTTCTTCAGCCCGCGCCAACCGGCGAATTTCGGTGGCCACCTGGTCGGCCAGTTCGCGCGTGGGGCACAGCACCATGGCCTGCACCGCAAAACGGCGTGCGTTGAGGTTGGCCAGCAGGGCAATGCCAAAAGCGGCTGTCTTGCCGCTGCCAGTTTTGGCCTGGGCAATCAGGTCTTTGCCCAGCAGGGCAACAGGCAGGCTGGCAGCCTGAATCGGGGTCATGCTCAGGTAACCGAGCTGCTCCAAGTTGGCCAGCACGTGGGCAGGCAGGGACAGGGTGCTGAAATCGGGAGAGGGAGAGGTCATCCCCCATTATCGGCTCGCAGCCGCTTGTCCTTGCTCAGGAATGCCAACTGCCTGTGGTTTCCAGCACGGGTGACAGCTGCGCAGCGCCCCAACGCAAGGGCAAGGCTCCAGCCGCGCGCCGCATGGCCAACACCTTGAAACGCAGCAAGCGCTGAGCCCCCTGAAAAGACGCAAGGTCTGCTCCGCCCCAGACAATATCGGCAGTGACGGCTAGATACAGCAAATCGCCGCTCTCGAAGTCAATGAAAAGCAGGCCGGCGCGTGGATTGACCGCAATATTGCCCAGCGTGTTGAAGAAAAAATTTCCCAAAAAATCCGGCATGGTGAGTGTGCCGTCGGCATCCACCCGGACAAAACCCGGTTTGCCGCCGCGATGTGAAACGTCCACGCCCGCCGCGCCGCCCGCTTGAGCGGCATCGCCGGTGTAGGCCGTGGCAATGAAAAGCGTGTCGGCACGCGCAATCATGCGGCGGGCCGCGTCGTCGAGCTCGTTGGCCTCAACCACTGCAGTGGCGGGCCCGGAATTTTCCACGTACACCGGCTCACGCGTCTGAATGTATTTGGGGCAATTTCCAAAGCTCTGGGTGACCTGCACCCCAAATCCCGTCCCACTCAAACCATTGACCACGCCGTTCATGCGATTGCGCCGCCGGGTGTGCGGTTCTATGCCGAGCAAGCCAATAAACGCACCCTCGCCCAGGTTTTCCTGCAGCGGGTCGCCCGCCAGCGGACGCGCCCGAAGCACCAGTTGCTGCGGACCGGGTGATTGCATGAAGCCGGGAGGCGCTGCCAGGACCGAGGCCCAGGGCTGACCGTTGCTGTCCATGGTGCCTGCGATCACAAAGGGAAGCTGCGCAAAAAATTCACGGTGTTGGTCGGGCATCGCGTCGCGGATCACGCGCGAGCCGAGCTGCTCCAGGCGCTCGCGCACGCCCACTCGTTCCTGTACGGCGCGCTCGCCTTCGTGCCAGGTCGTGTTGCTCATGCGGCCAAACCCACCGGCATCTGAACCATGGGCACGAATCCCGGCAGGGCTTCAACGCGGGCCAGCCAGGCGCGCAGCCTGGGGTAAGCCTGCAGCGAGACGTTGCCCTCCGGCGCGCGGGCAATGTAGCTGTAGTTGGCAACGTCGGCCAGCGTGGGCGCGTTGCCGGCCAGGAAGGTCGACTGACCCAACTGCTGCTCCATCACCTGGAACAAGCCATGAGCTCTTGCAATGGCGGCGTCGGGGCTGTCCGGCCTTTTGAAGAGCTGGATGACCCGCGCCGCGGCCGGACCAAAAGCCAGCGGCCCGGCGGCCACCGACAGCCAGCGCTGCACAGTGGCCGCAGCCAGCGCTTCGTTGGGCAGCCAGGATGCCGATGGCGCGTAACGCGTAGCCAAGTAGACAAGAATCGCATTGGAGTCAGCCAGGGTGACATCGCCATCCTGGATCACCGGCACCTGGCCAAAGGGATTGAGGGCCAGAAACTCCGGCTTCTTGTGCGCGCCTGTCGCCAGGTCGATGTCGATCAGCTCGTACGGCAAGCCCAGCATGGACAGAAACAGCTCCACCCGGTGACAGTGTCCGGATATTCCCATGCGGTAGAGCTTGATCGGTTGGGCAGGAAGGGAGGGAGTGGTGGTGGTCATGACGGGCTTTCAAAAAAACGTTGAGAGTGAAGGCATGACCGGATTCTGTGGGATTTTTTTATTTCAATAAATAGACTTAGTCGAATTTATCTAATCCATAAATCGGAAGAATGCTTTACCATGCCCCATGGACAAACTCCGGGCCATGCAGGCCTTTATTCATATTGCAGAGCAAGGCAGCCTCACTTCCGCGGCGCGGGTCATGGAGTCGTCGCTGCCGGCCATGGTGCGAACCCTGGCGGCCTTGGAGGCGCAACTGGGTGTGCGCCTGTTCAACCGCAGCACCCGGCGCATCTCGCTGACAGAAGAAGGTCGGCGGCACCTCGAAAGCTGCCGCCAGGTGTTGGCGGCCCTGGACGACGCAGAGGCAGCATTAACCGCCGAGGCCTCGGAGCCGGCGGGCCGCCTGACCATCACCGCACCCATGATGTTCGGGCAGATGCATGTGGCGCCCGCCGTCGCCCGCTTTGTGCAGCGCTACGACAAGATGCGTTGCAGCGTGGTGCTGGCCGACCGCGTGGTCGACCTGCTGGAAGAAGGAATCGACGTCGGCATACGCATTGGCTCTCTGAAGGATTCCAGCCTGGTCGCCAGGCCATTGGGCCACATCCAGCGCGTGGTGGTGGCCAGCCCCGCCTACCTCAAGCGCCATGGCATTCCCAAGCACCCCAAAGACCTGCTCAAGAAGAACTGTGTGCGAGTCACCGACCATACCCCCACATGGGGGCCGTTCAATGACAAGGGCCGGCAACTGCGGCTGACCGTCAGTGGTAACCTTGAATTCAACCAGAACGGGCCGGCCATTGCGGCTTGCGTCGCAGATGCAGGCTTTGGCATGTTTCTCTCCTACCAGGTGGCGCCATTTCTGCAAAGCGGGCAATTGCGCACCGTGCTGGCCAGTTTCCAGCCCGCCCCGCGCCCGGTTCATGTGGTTTACCCACACGCCCGTCTGCTGCCCATGCGCACGCGGGTGTTCATTGAGTGGATGAAAAATGAGCTCAAGGAGTTTCAGTGAAAGGAAATGAACGCATGCCCGATTTTGACTTTGACCTGTTTGTCATAGGCGGCGGCAGCGGCGGTGTGCGCGCTGCACGCATGGCGGCGCAGCGCGGTGCGCGTGTGGCACTGGCCGAGGTGGCGGCCATGGGCGGCACCTGCGTGAATGTGGGCTGCATCCCCAAAAAACTCTACAGCTATGCCGCACATTACGCCGACGCCTTTGAAGAGTCGCACGGTTTTGGCTGGGTGGGAAATGCGCCCGTGCTGGACTGGGAGCTGCTCAAGACCAACCGGGCACGCGAGATAGCGCGGCTCAACGGCGTGTACAACCAGTTGCTCAATAGCTCGGGCGTGAAGATCATCACCGGCTGGGCCACGCTGCGCGATGGCCATACCGTGCAAATGGACCAGCAGACTTTCACCGTCAAAACCATACTGATTGCCACCGGCGGTACGCCGACCGTGCCCGCCGTGTCCGGACGCGAACATGTGGTGACCTCGGACCAGATGTTTGACCTCACGCCCTTCCCACAGCGCCTGCTGGTGGTGGGCGGCGGCTACATCGCCTGCGAGTTCGCGTCCATCTTCAACGGTCTGGGCGCCAGCGTCACCCAGGTGCACCGCGGAGAAAAAGTGCTGACCGGCTTTGACGACGACGTACGCCAATTCATCGCCGCGGAAATGGGCAAGACCGGCGTCACCCTGCAGTTGAACAGCGAAGTCGCGGCGATCACCAAAACGGCGGAGGGTTTGCAGGTCGATGTGAAAGACCGCTCCGGCGGCACTTCACGCCTGCTGGCAGACACCGTGCTCTACGCCACCGGCCGCGTACCCAACACCAACGGCCTGGGGCTGGAAGCAGCCGGTGTGGCGCTCAATGCCAAAGGCGCGGTAGAGGTCAATGCGCACTACCAAACCTCGCTCCCTTCGGTCTACGCCATCGGAGACGTCACAGCCCGTCTGCAGTTGACACCGGTGGCGCTGGGTGAAGCCATGGTGGTGGTCGACCACCTGCTGGGCGCGCTCACCGGGAAAAAACCGCGCAGCATGAGTTATGAATTTGTTCCCACTGCGGTCTTCACGCACCCCAACATCGGCACCGTGGGCTATTCAGAAGCTGACGCCCGTCAGAAGTTTGGCAAGGTCAGCGTCTACCGCAGCGAGTTCAAGGCACTCAAGCACACACTGAGCGGCAGCGCCGAACGCACCCTGATGAAGCTGCTGGTGGACGACGCTTCCGACCGCGTGGTCGGTCTGCACATGGTGGGGCCGGACGCGGGCGAAATTGTGCAGGGCTTCGCCGTCGCCATGAAGGCCGGCGCAACCAAGGCGGTGTTTGACAGCACCATAGGCATACACCCTACCGCGGCGGAAGAGTTTGTCACCATGCGCGAGCCGGTGGCATAGACGGGCCCGGCGCGTCAAACTACCAGCGCGCCCCTCGCCTCAGCCTGCAATACCAGACCGGGGCGTTCAATGGCGGCGTAGAGTACGCCACCACCCATCCTGACGCGGGCACAATAAGCCATGCCTTACCTGCCCCCCTTCATCGCCCCCACCCGCTACACCGACCCGGCGGCCGCTCTGGCCCAGGTGCGGCTGATTTATGACCAGCAGATCGCCCACCTGCGCGACGCCATGCACCGTTATGTGGCGGGCGAAACACTGCCCGGCCACGTGCGGGCCTGTTATCCCTTTGTGCGGGTACATACAGAAACAGTAGCCCGGGCGATTCTGGAAACGCCCGATATCTCACAGCTCAGCTATGGCTTTGTCGCGGGCCCGGGCCGGTACGAGACGACGCTGACCCGGCCCGACCTTTACGGCAACTACTATCTGGAGCAATTTCGCCTGCTGCTGCAAAACCACACGGTGGAGCTTGAAGTGGGCACCAGCACCCAGCCCATCCCCGTGCATTTTTCATTTGCCGAACACGACCACATTGAAGGCAATCTGAGCCAGGATCGCCGCATGCTGATGCGTGATGCGTTTGACCTGCCTGACCTGGCGGCCATGGACGACGGCATTGCCAACGGCACCTACGAAGCGCGTCCCGGAGAGCCGCAGCCGCTGTCGCTGTTTACCGCAGCGCGCGTGGACTATTCACTGCAGCGCCTGCGTCACTACACCGGGACCTCGCCAGACTGGTTCCAGAACTTTGTCCTGTTCACCAACTACCAGTTCTATATAGACGAGTTTGTGCGGCTGGGCCATGAAACCATGGCCGACCCCGCCAGTGAATACATCGCCTTTGTCGAGCCCGGCAATGTCGTCACACGCCGCGCCGGCCTGCCGCCCATCGCTGGCGATGAACTCGGCATGGCGCCGCCGCGCCTGCCGCAGATGCCGGCCTACCACTTGCTGCGCGCCGACCGCACCGGTATCACCATGGTCAACATCGGCGTGGGGCCGGCCAACGCCAAAAACATCACCGACCACATTGCCGTGCTGCGGCCGCACGCCTGGATCATGCTGGGCCACTGCGCCGGACTGCGCAACAGCCAGCAACTGGGCGACTACGTGCTGGCCCACGGTTATGTCCGGGAAGACCATGTGCTGGACGAAGAGCTGCCACTGTGGGTACCCATCCCGGCGCTCGCCGAAATACAAAAGGCCCTCGAGCAGGCGGTGGAGGATGTGACCGGCCTGCAAGGCCCGGACCTCAAGCGCATCATGCGCACCGGCACGGTGGCGTCTACCGACAACCGCAATTGGGAACTGCTGCCCGGCAACCAACCGCAGCGCCGCTTCAGCCAGAGCCGGGCGGTTGCCCTGGACATGGAAAGCGCCACGATTGCCGCCAACGGCTTCAGGTTCAGGGTGCCTTACGGAACGCTGCTATGTGTCAGCGACAAGCCGCTGCACGGCGAGATCAAGCTGCCCGGCATGGCCAACCATTTTTACCGCGAGCGCGTCGACCAGCACCTGCGCATCGGCATACGTGCGGTGGAACTGCTGCGCGCGCAGGGCACCGAGCAGTTGCACAGCCGCAAGCTGCGCAGCTTTGCCGAAGTGGCGTTTCAATAAAAAGCGCTTATCCCTACGACGCACCCGCCGGCGCTTTCTGGATAACAATCATTCTCAACAATGATTTCCCGGAAAGCCATGTGACCACCGCCTCTGCCGACTCCCAGCCCCTTGCTCCCCCCAATGACTCCACGCCCGCGCCGCGCAAACGCCGGCCACCGCGGCGAGTGGAGGTCAGCCGCGTCCAGATCCTGAGCCCGGCCATGCGCCGCATCACACTGACGGGGGCTGAACTCGAAGGCTTCCCGGCAACCGGCCCGGCCAGCTACATCAAACTGATCTTTCCGGAGCCCGGACAAACCGAGCCCATCCGACCTTTGCCGGATGGCCCGCGCGCCGTGTCCATGCGAACCTACACGCCACTGGCCGTCAGGCCAGAGGCGCTGGAAGTCGATGTCGATTTTGTGCTGCACGGTGAAGGCCCGGCCTCAAGCTGGGCGGCACAGGCCCGCGTGGGCCAGGTGCTGTTCCTGATGGGCCCCGGACCGGGCTACCCGGTGGACACGCTGGCCACGCAGCATCTGCTGATTGCAGACGACAGTGCATTGCCAGCCGTGGAAACCATTCTGGCAGCGCTGCCGGCCAGCGCCAGCGTGCAGGTGCTGCTGGAGGTGATCGCCGACGCCGAGCAGCGCGAACTGCACAGCGCTGCGAAGCTCGATGTGCAGTGGCTGGCACGCGGCACAGACCACCGGCTGACGGGTGTGCCGCTTGAAAAGGCGTTGCGGGGGCTGCCACCCGTTCTGGCCGAGACGCTTGTCTATCTGGCTTGCGAAGCGGCGGCCATGCGCCGCCTGCGTCAACTGCTGGTCGATGAGCTGGGTATCTCCCGCGAGAAAATCGTGGGCAGGGGTTACTGGAAGCTCGATGTAATCAATCATCCTGACCACGACTACGGGGATGATGAATCCAGCCGCGCCGCGTGAGCAGGCCCCAAGCACCCGGTTGGGCAACAATAAGCGCATGAGCCAGCCTCTTGTTTCCATCCAGGGCCTGACCAAGCGATATGGCGGCGCCGTGGCGGTCAATGACCTGTCGTTTGAGATTGCCCCCGGCGAATGCCTGGGTGTCATAGGCCCCAATGGCGCCGGGAAAACCACCACCATCCGCATGTGCCTGGGGCAGGTGGTACCCGATGAAGGAGAAGTGTCCTACTTCTTCCAGGGGGATGGGGCCCGCTTGCGCATGCCGCAGGACGCGCTGGCCATCAAGGCGAAACTGGGCGTGGTCAGCCAGTTCGACACCCTGGACCCCGACTTCAACTGCGCTGAGAACCTGCAAGTCTATGGCCGCTATTTCGGCCTTGCCCCGGCACACATTCGTTCGCGCGTGCCGGGTCTGCTCGAGTTTGCATCCCTGTCGCACAAGGCGGCCAGCAAGCCGGCCGAACTGTCGGGCGGCATGCGGCGGCGTCTGAGTCTGGCGCGGGCGCTGGTCAATGACCCGCAGCTTTTGTTGCTTGACGAACCCACCACCGGTCTGGATCCGCAGGCGAGGCACCTGATGTGGGAGCGCCTGCAACTGCTGCTGCAACAGGGCAAGTCCATCTTGCTGACCACACACTTCATGGACGAAGCCGAACGACTGTGCTCCCGTCTGCTGGTGCTGGACCACGGCAAAAAAATCGCCGAGGGGAAACCAAGGGAGCTGATTGCCCAACATCTGGACCCCGACGTGGTGGAGGTGTATGGGACCGGCGCGCTGGCCCTGGCCGGGTCGGCCGAACACGCAGCGCTGCGCGCGCTGGCTGCGCGGGTCGAGGTCAGCGGCGAGACGGTGTTTTTCTATACGCAGGACGCGCGGCCCTTGCTGGACAAGCTCACGGCGCATGGTCACCTGCGCACGCTGCACCGGCCCGCCAACCTGGAAGACCTGTTTCTCAAGCTCACCGGCCGTCAGATCAGGGAGGACGCTTGATGAATCAGTCCATTTGGCGCAGGCCTGATTTGTCTGGCCGCTGGTGGCCAGTCTTCCTGCGCAACCTGCTGGTCTGGCGCAAGCTCGCCATCCCCAGTCTGGTTGGCAACATCGCCGAGCCGCTGATGTGGCTGGTGGCATTTGGTTATGGCATGGGCGCACTGGTGGGGGAGGTCAGCGTTGGCGGCACAGACAAGGTGCCCTACATCCTGTTTCTGGCCAGCGGATCGATCTGTATGAGCGCGATGAACGCCGCTTCCTTTGAAGCGCTGTACTCCGCGTTTTCACGCATGCACGTGCAAAAGACCTGGGACGGCATCATGAACGCGCCGGTGAGCTTGGACAGCGTCCTGCTTGCCGAGATGCTCTGGGCGGCCTTCAAGGCACTGTTCACCGTTACCGCCATTCTGGGCGTGATGCTCGCTTTGGGCATCAGTCACAGCCCCAAGCTGCTGCTGGCCTGGCCCATCCTGCTGCTGGTGGGCATGATGTTTTCATGCATCGCATTGATCTTCAATGCGTTGGCCAGGGGCTACGACTTTTTCACCTATTACTTCACGCTGGTGCTGACGCCCATGATGTTTCTCAGCGGTATCTTCTTTCCACGCGAGCAGTTGCCCACGGTGGTGCGCATCATCTCTGACTGGTTGCCACTGACCAATGCGGTGGAGATTGTTCGCCCGCTCTTCATGGACCAGTGGCCTGCTTCGCCGTGGCGGCACGGGATGGTGTTGGTCGCCTATACGGTGGTGGGGTTCTGGATTGCGCTGGCTTTGACGCGCAGGCGGTTCCGGGCTTGAGCTTGCCTGACAGGGGTTCCTGGGTTGCGTCTGTCTGGGTTTGGCAGAGAAATCGACAATCTGCCCTTTAGGAGCATGCATAGTATGCTATTAATACTGTAGCAGTTGACCATCATCCTGTACCGGACTTTGTCATCCCGGGCTTGACCCCGGGTCCATGCCTGATTCCCCACTCCCACCCCTAGCCCCTCCCTCGCCCCGCTGGGCGATGGAGGGGGACTTCATTTGGTCGCGTGTGCTGCAAGCCCGTGCAAACATGACCGCCCCGTACTCTGACGATAACGCGCAAAGCGCGTCATCGTCTCCCCGAATCCGTTTTCGTTCCCACCCCTTCTGTATGCGCCGAGGAGCGCAGGTTCAGACGGATTAGGGCGGGCGATTGTCTGAGCGTAGCGAGTTCGAGCCCGACCCCGTCTGAACCGAGCACCGCAGGTTGCCCCCGTAGCGTTAGCGAAGGGGGACGCAGACAGCAGGGTCGCCTTTCTTTTGCTTACTTTTCTTTGGCGAGACAAAGAAAAGTGAGTCGCCCGCCGGGGCGAGACCCGGCTTGCTGGCGGACCCCCAAACCACGAGGCAAAAATCACTCGAAACATCCCCATTTGACATCCTTATTTGTACGGCATACATTCAACAAATGCCACCCACCTTCCAGCCAGACATCGACCCGGACACCCGCCCCACACGAGAGCCCGGCCGCCGCATGCGCTCGCATTTGCTCGACATTGCCGTTGAACTTTTCAAATCCCGCGGACTGGGCGGCGTCTCGGTGGCCGAGATCGCGCAGGCGGCAGATGCTTTCCCCAGCCAGGTGACTTACTACTTCCGCACCAAGGAAGCGCTGTTTGTCGAAGCCGCCTGCCGCGAGATTCTCTACACCGGCGAGCAGGCCGAGCGCGCTGCGGCCAAGGCGCGGACACTGCCGCTTTACACGCGGGCATTGGCCGAAAGCGTGGTGGCTTCGCCGGGGCTGGCGCTGTTTATTGAAGCGCTGACACTCGCACGGCGGCGGCAAGACCTGGCCCCGCTGATCGAGCGCACCTTTGAACGCCTGCACAGCGAAGGAGACCGGGCCTATGCTGCCATCCGGGACCTGCGCGGCTGGCCGCATGACGACGACCCGGCCCTGCGTGCCCGCCGCTTCTGGGCGTTGGCGTTGGGCTCGGTACTGCGCGGCGCCGCAACGGGCGTCAGCACCGAAGCCAGCGCGCGTGACATGCTGGAACTGCTGAGCGACGACAACACGCAGGAAACCCAAGCTGCCAACGCCCATCCGCAACTTCGGGTGGTCACACCAAAGGAAAACCATGCCCGCCGCAGCACGCGTTCAAGCTGACGCTTTCTTTAGCCCTGACGAATGGAAGGGGCTGTCTGCGCGTTCGTCCTGGAAGGGCATTGCGGTGGTGGCGCACTGCTGGCTGGTGATAGGCGCGGCCATGGCGGTGGGTATCGTCTGGCCGCTGAGCATTCCGCTCATGGTGATGATCATTGGCAACCGGCAACTGGGCCTGTTTATCCTGATGCACGACGCGGCGCATGGCCTGCTGCACGCGAACCGGGCCGTCAACGACCGCCTGGCGCTGTGGTTTTGCGGCCATGAACTCAACATCTACCGCCCCTACCACTTGCAGCATCACCGCTTTGTGCAGCAAAGCGAAGACCCGGACCTGGTGCTCTCCGCCCCTTTTCCGATCACGCCTGAGTCATTGCGGCGCAAGATCATCCGGGACCTGACGGGCCAGACTTTTTTCAAGCAGCGCTTTGGCGGGTTGATGAAGAAGCTCAAGAGCCGCGTACACAATGAAGCGGCCTGGCCCCTGATTGCTGCAGAAGTCAAACAGCAACGCGTCTTTCTGATCAGCAACGGTTTGGGCCTGGGACTGTTCAGCGTGGCCGGGCTCTGGTGGGCCTGGGCGCTGATGTGGCTGCTGCCCATGGCCACCTGGTTGCCGCTGGTCAGCCGCCTGCGCAATATTGCCGAACACGCGCTGATTGACCAGAACGGCACGGACCCGCTGCGCCATGCGCGCACCACGCGTGCCAACTGGCTGGAGCGCCTGTTCATTGCGCCCTACTGGGTCAACTACCACTGCGAGCATCACATGTTCACACAAATCCCCTGCTGGAATTTGCCGCGAGCCCATGAACTGCTGAAAGCCAAGGGGGTTGTGGACCGCATGGAAGTGCAGCCCGGCTACGTCACCGTGCTCAGGCTGGCCTCAGCCAGCTGAGCCAAAGCGCGCAGTCAGCTCGCCCAGGTTCAGCTCAGCCAGCACTTGTTGCAAGCGCACTTGCGCGGATCGCATCTTGCTCTCGCTCACGGACTGCGGCAGGCTCGCCAAAATGAGTTCGTTTTTCATGGAATGCTCCCAGCCCACCAGCTCGGTCACCGTCACCTGGTAGCCATGGGCCTCCAGTTGCAGGCAGCGCAGCACGTTGGTGATCTGGCTGCCAAACTCGCGCGTATGCAGCGGGTGTCGCCAGAGCTCGGCCAGTGGCGTTTTCGCCAGGGTCAGTGCCTTGTTCCTGCGCAGCACGCCGGCCACCTCGGCCTGGCAACACGGCACCAGCACCATGTGGCGCGCCTGTTTGGCCAGGCCAAAAGCAATTGCATCATCCGTGGCGGTATCGCAGGCATGCAGGGCGGTGACGATATCCACCTGCGCAGGCAGCTCCGCCGAGGTGGTGGCTTCGCTGACCCGCAGATTCAAAAAGACCATGCGTTCAAAGCCCAGCCGCTGGGCCAGCGCGCGCGATTTTTCCACCAGCTCGGCGCGCGATTCGATGCCGTAAATGCGTCCGGCGGTCTTGCGGCCCTGCTGCGCCACATTGAAAAACAGGTCGTAAAGAATAAAGCCGAGGTAGGACTTGCCGGCGCCATGGTCGGCGAGGCTGAAGTTGCGCCCGCCGGCTGACACCTCCTCGAGCAACGGCTCAATGAACTGATACAGGTGATACACCTGCTTGAGCTTGCGCCGCGTGTCCTGATTCAGCTTGCCGTCCCGCGTGAGGATGTGCAGCTCCTTGAGCAGTTCCATCGACTGGCCGGGGCGGAGCTCTTCAATGACCTGGGCGGCCTTGGGGGCAGGGGAACTACGGGGTTTGTTCATACATGACTTGTTTTTGATCCCTCAAGTCTAGGGCTTAACCAAAAACACACGATGTCACACTCCTGATTAAATTGCACACAATTTAATTGAGTGCTATAATTCAGCCATGACAACCAAAACCGACGCCATGCTGCAGCTGGACAACCAGCTGTGCTTTGCGCTGTACTCCACTTCGCTGGCCATGACCAAGTTGTACAAGCCACTGCTAGATGAGCTGGGCCTGACCTACCCGCAGTACCTGGCCATGCTGGCACTGTGGGAGCAGGACGGCCTGATGGTGTCCGAGCTCGGCGAGCGACTGTCCCTGGACTCCGGCACGCTCACGCCCCTGCTCAAGCGCCTGGAGGTCTCGGGCCTGGTGACCCGCATCCGTGATGTAGAGGATGAACGCCGCGTGCATATCACCTTGACCGCTGCAGGCCGCAAGCTCAAGACGCGGGCCGCCAAAATTCCGGGCTGCATTCTGGCCGCCAGCCAGTGCTCTGTTTCTGAACTGATTTCCCTCACGCAGCAAGTGCAGGCCTTGCGCCGGCGCATCGCTACGTAGTTGTTTTTTCAATCCGCCCCAATCACGGGGCACATCCCAAAGGAAGCACCATGACCACCAAACTCGAAAAAGTTCTGTACACCGCCAAAGCGCACACCACCGGCGGGCGTGATGGCAAGTCGCGCAGCGACGACGGCCGCCTGGACGTGACGCTGAGCTCACCAGGCACAGCAGGCACCGGCACCAACCCCGAGCAGCTGTTTGCTGCGGGCTACTCCGCCTGTTTCATCGGCGCCATGAAGGCTGTCGCTGGCATGAAAAAGGTCACCCTGCCAGAAGACCTGAGCATCGACGCCGCTGTGGACCTGGGCAAGATCCCCAACGCCTATGGCATCGCCGTACGTCTCGACGTGTCCCTGCCCGGCATGGACCGCGCCGCTGCGCAAGACCTGATTGATGCTGCGCACCAGGTTTGCCCTTACTCGAACGCCACCCGTGGCAACATCGAAGTCACCATTACCCTGAAGTAATCAGCTTCCGCTGTCGCCCATGCGGCCCGCCGGTGTTGAACTGGCGGGCTTTTTCAATTAAGTTGCAGACATGAACAACACCCGCCTTCTGGTGCGCAAGAATTTGTTAACCGACACGCGCCTGTCAACCAGTCAAGACAAGCCACTGGCCGATGGACAGATTCGCATGCGCGTCGATTCTTTTGCGCTCACCTCCAACAACATCACTTACGCCGCCTTTGGCGACGCAATGAATTACTGGCAGTTTTTCCCTACGCAAGAGGAGGGCTGGGGCTGCATCCCTGTCTGGGGTTTTGCCAGCGTGGCCGAGTCGCTGTGCGAGGGCGTCAAGGTGGGCGAGCGGTTTTACGGCTACTACCCGATGGCCAGCGAAACTGTGCTGAACCCGACCCGGGTCAACAGCGCCGGTTTTTTTGACGGTGCCGGGCACCGGCGCGAATTGCACCCGGTCTACAACCAGTACCTGCACTGCAGCACCGACCCCCTGTACACGCCTGAGACGGAAGACGCGCAGGCTTTGTTGCGGCCACTGTTCATGACCTCCTGGCTGATCGACGATTTCCTTGCCGACAACAATTTTTTTGGTGCGCAAACCATGCTGCTGTCCAGCGCATCGAGCAAAACCGCGTATGGCACCGCATTCCAGCTGGCCCAGCGCCCCGGCATGGAGGTGATTGGACTCACATCAGCATCGAACGTCGCGTTCTGCGAGAGCCTGGGTTGTTACGGCCGTGTGCTCAGCTATGAGCAGCTTGACCAGGTCGCAGAAGACGCCGCCTGCATCTATGTGGATTTTGCGGGCAGTGCTCCCCTGCGCCGCAACATTCACAGCCGGTTTACCCATCTGAAATACAGCTGCTCCATTGGAGGAACGCATGTGGAGCAACTGGGCGGCGCGAAAGACCTGCCGGGCCCGCGAGTCACGCTGTTTTTTGCGCCTGCGCAGATCAAAAAGCGTCATGCCGACTGGGGCGCGGAGCAACTGGGTATGCGCCTGCAGCAGGGCTGGCAGTCGTTTATTGTTCAGGTCTTCAACGCCCAGTCGCCATGGCTTTGCGTTCAGCGTCACCAGGGACCGCAGCAAACGCAGCAGGCCTATGCGCAGGTGCTCGCAGGCCAGGGTGATCCACGTGTGGGCCATGTGCTGTCGATGGCATAGCCACTGACAAACTGGCGCGAAACCGCGCCCTCCTGGAGACGGGGGCGATAATCATGCATGTCTTCCCACCCCTATGACGCCCTCATGCCCGATGTGGTGCTGGACGCGCTGGCCAGTGTTGGCCTGTACGGCGATGGCCGCCTCATGGCCCTGTCGAGTTATGAAAACCGCGTCTACCAGATACACCTGGAGGCAGCGCCAGACGCAACAAGCGGCGACACCGTGGTGGCGAAGTTTTACCGGCCAGGGCGTTGGAGCGATGCGCAGATACTGGAAGAACATGCCTTTGCTGCAGAGCTGATGGCGGCAGAGACTCCTGTGGTGGGCGCGCTGACACTGCAGGGCAGCACCCTGCATCACTTTGAAGGTTTCAGTTTCAGTGTCTCGCCCAGTCGCGGCGGGCGCCGGCCCGAGCTGGACGACGCCAGCGTGCTTGAATGGATTGGCCGTTTTCTGGCACGCATCCACACCGTCGGCAGCACCCGGCCTTTTTCACACCGCCCGGCACTGAACCTGCAGACCTTTGGCTATGCTTCGCGCGACATTCTCGCCGCCGGTGACTACCTGCCGCTGGACATGAGCTCGCGCTGGCACAAAGCCTTTGAGGAAGCCATGCTGGTCGCCCAGAACGTGTTTGAAAGCGTGGGCGATGTCCGTCAGTTGCGCCTGCACGGCGACTGCCACCCGGGAAACATTCTCTGGACACCCGAAGGTGTCGAAGGCGCCGGCCCGCACTTCGTCGACCTCGACGACGCGCGCAGCGGCCCCGCGGTGCAGGACCTGTGGATGCTGCTCTCGGGCGATCGCGCGCAATGCACCCGTCAACTGGGCGCGCTGGTCGATGGCTACGAAGAGTTTCGCGAGTTTGACCGCCGCGAGCTGGCGCTGATCGAGCCGCTGCGCACGCTGCGTCTGGTGCATTACAGCGCCTGGCTGGCCCAGCGCTGGAAGGACCCGATTTTTCCGATCAATTTCCCGTGGTTCGGCAGCAGCGACTACTGGAAAAGCCAGGTCGACATGCTGGAGGAGCAATCGGAAGCGATGCAGGAGACGCCGCTTTCAGCTTGAGCACTCGCGCTTATTGGCGACCTGACAACACGACCTTTGCTGACACAGTGTTACATCTGGCGGCCCCAGCATGGACTCCATCCCACAACGGAGCCGACATGTCGAACCATTGCCCCCTCGCCCGCCGTCACCTTCTTGTCTGGCTAAGCGCCAGCGCAGCCTTTCCCGCCCTGGCGTCCACGCAGAAAAAGCGCCCCGGCCAGGGCGCTGCAGCCAAGAGCGCCACCGCCACCACCCTGATGGAACGCGTCAACGCAGCGACCGACATGCCGGCCCTGGCGCAAGGCGCTCGTGGCGAGGCCGTATTGCGCGCGCAGATTCTGCTGGACCGCGAATGGTTTTCGCCGGGTGAAATCGACGGGGGCTTCGGCACCAACATGGCCCGCATGGTGGCCGCTTTCCAGACAGCCAACAACCTGAAGGCATCGGGCCGCATGGACGGCCAGACATGGAAGACGCTGATGGGCGAAATGCCGGCACCGGTTCTCAGCGAGTACACCATCACCAAGGAAGATGCCGCAGGCCCCTTCACCAAAACGCCGGCCGACATGATGGATCGCGCCAGGCTCAAGTCACTGGACTACGAAACCATTGAAGAAGCACTGGGAGAAAAATTCCATTGCAACGTGAAGTGGCTGCGCGACGTCAATCGCGGCAGCCGCTTTGAGGCCGGCGACAAAATTGTGGTTCCAGCCACCGCGACCGACAAGGCGCCCACCCGGGCGGCGTCGATTCGCATCGATAAATCGGCGCGGGTGCTGTATCTGCTGGACAAGGCCGAGCTGCCGGTGGCCGCATTCCCGCTGAGCATAGGCGGTGCGTCCGACCCTCTGCCGCTGGGCCGCATGGAGATCAAGAATGCCGCCAAGAACCCGGTGTTTACCTACAATCCCGCGCTGCTCAAGGACGCGAAAAAAACCTATGTCAAAACCGACATTCCGGCCGGTCCCAACAACCCCGTAGGCGTGTACTGGCTGGGATTGAGCAAGCCGCACTGGGGCATTCACGGCACGCCTGATCCCTCGCGTGTTGGCACAGCGGCCACCAATGGCTGCCTGCATCTGACCAATTGGGACGTGCTGCGCCTGGCGCAACTGGTCAAACCCGGTTTTGCGGTAGACGTTCATGCCTGAACGACTGGCCGGACGCCTGGGTTACCTGGCGATGGCTGCTGTTTTTCTGGGCGCGGCGGTCGCCGCTGCCCTGCTGCTGGAGCCCGCGAAAACTGTCAGGGAGACGGCGGACCCCGGCGATAGGGTGTCGCTCCAGATAGCCGCGAGCAAGCCTGAGTCGTTTGCCGCAGCGCCTCTTCCCGCACCCGTACCCGCATCCGAAGACATCTCCCGGCCAGCGATGGAAGTGCCGCAGCTGCAGTTGCCCGTTCACGGCGTGTCTCCCCGCCAATTGCGGGACACCTTTGCGGACGGACGGGACGGTAACCAGCGCGGCCATGAGGCCATCGACATACACGCGCCGCGCGGCACACCCGTGCTTGCTGTCGCGGACGGGCGTATCGTCAAACTGTTTTCCAGCAAACCCGGTGGCATCACCATTTACCAGTTCGATGTCACGGGGCAATTTGCCTACTACTACGCGCACCTGGATCGCTATGCCGATGGACTGGCCGAAGGTCAGACCATCACGCGTGGCAGCGTGATCGGTTATGTGGGCTACACCGGCAACGCCAACCCTGACGCACCCCACCTGCACTTCGCCATCTTCCGGCTGGGGCCGGAGAAACAGTGGTGGAAGGGCGAGCCCCTCAACCCCTTTGAAGCGCTGGGCGGCAAGAAGCCCTGAGGCCGGTTGCGCAGGCGCGCCGGGTCAAACCAGCAGCGCGTTAACCCGCTTCACATAGGCAGAAGGATCGTCCGGCAAGCCACCCTCTGCCAGCAAAGCCTGGTCAAACAGGATGTGGGCCAGATCATCGAAGTGCTCACTTGCTTCGAGTTTTTTGACCAAGGGGTGCTGCGCGTTGATTTCCAGAATCGGCTTGACTTCAGGGGCGGCCTGACCGGCCTGCTTGAGCATGCGCGCCAGCTGGGTGGACATGTCGCCGTCCTGCACCACGAGACACGCCGGTGAATCAACCAGCCGTGTCGTTGCCCGCACATCTTTGGCTTTGTCTTTCAGCGCCTCTTTCAGTCTGTCGAGAATGGGCTTGAACTGGGTCTGGGCTTCTTCCGCGGCTTTTTTCTCGTCCTCGTCCTGCAGCTTGCCCAGGTCCACCGCGCCTTTGGCGACCGACTGCAGCGGTGTGCCGTCGAATTCGTGCAGGTAGTTCAGCGCCCATTCGTCCACGCGATCCGTCATCAGCAGCACCTCGATGCCCTTCTTGCGGAAGATCTCCAGCTGCGGGCTGTTCTTGGCGGCCGCTTGCGTGTCGGCCGTGATGTAGTAAATCGCGTCCTGGCCGTCCTTCATGCGGGCTTTGTAGTCGGCAAAACCCACGGTGGTGGTGTCGGTTGTTGAGCTGGCAAAGCGCAGCAGTTTGGCCAGGCGCTCACGGTTGGCAAAGTCTTCGCCCAGGCCTTCCTTGAGCACGGCGCCAAACTCGGTGTAAAAACTCGCAAACTTCTCCGGCTCGTTGGTCGCCAGGTCTTCAATCATGGACAACACGCGCTTGGTGCAGCCCTCACGGATGGCCTTGACGGCGCGGCTTTCCTGCAGCAGCTCACGCGAAACGTTGAGCGGCAAATCGGAAGAGTCCACCACGCCTTTGACAAAGCGCAAGTAGGTCGGCAGCAGGGCCTGTGCGTCGTCCATGATGAAGACTCGCTTGACGTACAGCTTGACGCCCGCGGCCTTGTCGCGATTGAACAGGTCCATGGGCGCCTTGCCCGGAATGAACAGCAACTGGGTGTATTCGGTTGAGCCTTCCACGCGGTTGTGCGTGCTGGCCAGCGGCGGCTGGCTGTCGTAGCTGATCTGCTTGTAAAACTCGTTGTACTGCTCTTCGGTGATGTCTTTTTTGGCGCGGGTCCACAAGGCCGCTGCCTGGTTGACAGTTTCCCACTCGTCACTGGTGACCATTTCGCCGGGCTGGTCGTTCTCGCCTTCTTTCCACTCCTCCTTGCGCATCAGGATGGGCAGGGAAATATGGTCAGAGTATTTGCTGATGATGCTTTTGAGCTTCCAGGTATTGAGGTACTCGGCAGCATCGTCCTTCAGGTGCAGAATGACGCTGGAGCCGCGCTCTGCGCGCTCTATGGTGTCCACTTCAAAGTCCCCGGTACCGGCACTGGTCCAGCGAACGCCTTCGCTGGCGGGCAGGCCAGCACGCCGGCTTTCCACGGTGATCTTGTCGGCCACGATGAAGCCTGAGTAAAAGCCGACGCCGAACTGACCGATGAGTTGCGCATCGTTCTTCTGGTCGCCGGAAAGTTTGGCCACAAAATCGCGCGTACCGCTTTTGGCGATGGTGCCCAGGTTGTCAATGGCTTCCTGCTGCGACAGGCCAATGCCGTTGTCGCTGATGGTCAGCGTTTTGGCGGCCTTGTCAAAACTCACCCGGACTTCCAGGTTGGGCGTGTTTTCATAGAGCGCGGCGTTGTTCAGGCCTTCAAAACGCAGCTTGTCGCAGGCATCCGAGGCGTTGGAGATCAGCTCGCGCAGGAAAATATCGGGGTTGGAGTACAGCGAATGGGTGACCAGGTTCAACAGCTGGGCGACTTCAGCCTGGAAGGAAAGGGTTTGCTTGCTCATGTGGTTTTGGAAAAACAATCGGTTGAATAAATGTTTCCAGCGCGAGCCGCGGGTGCTCGCCGGAAACCTCTAACTATACGAAATGGGGCAGGCGTGCCGCTTTTCAAGCATGCCCCCTGTTTGTCATCCCGGACCTGATCCGGGATCCATGCCTCCGGAGCCCGGACACTGGTTCATGTGAGATGGATCCCGGATCGAGTCCGGGATGACAGCCCAAAATGCTCTACTGGCTCAGCCAGCTTTTCACCTGCGCGTAGACCGCCGCGTCGTGCAGCAAGGCCATGTGACCGGTGCCGGCCGCCACCCACTGACGCTCGGGAGAAAAGTCCAGCGTACACGCGGCGTCCGCATGCTGACCCAGGGCGCTTGGCAGAGGCACAAGGCCGTCACCCCACAGCTTGTCCTGCCTGGCCTGGCCTCCCAGCGTTCCAGCCACGGCATAACAGGCCACACCCGCAGGCAGCGGCAAGGGCTGCCGCCTGTCTACAGCATCCGCAAAACGGTCTGTGCCCTGCCAGTCCGCCTGAACCACATGGCCGTGGCGCAGGTCGGTGATGCCGGCGCTGCGGATCTGGCCGATTCTGGCAAAGGGCCGCGTCACGACGTTGCTGCCCAGCGCGGTATCCACCCAGCTACCGACTTTCTCGAGCGGTGCGCCATGGTGGGGCGTGCCCAGAAACACGAGGTGTCTGAGTTTGCCAAGCCAGCCGTGCCCCTGGCTGGCCGCGCTGTGGCAGGCGCTGCGTGCCACCAGACCCCCCATGCTGTGGGCCAGCAAGCTCAACTCCTCCACCGGTTGCGGCCAGGCCCTGATCAGCTGCTCAAGCAAGGCAGCGAGCTGCCCGCCGTTGGTGGAAGTGTGAAGGCCGGTGTTGTAGTGCAGGTACACCGGCGTGTAGCCCAGATCATTGGCCAGACCCAGGCCAAAATCACACGCCTTGTCCGAAACGGTGCCCGGTAGCCATTGCAGGTCGTTCATGCACAGGCCGTGAATCAACACCAGCACCTTGCCCGTGGCGCGAGGCAGGCTCTGCGCCAGCGCAGCTTTGTCCATCGGCAGCGCTTGCCCGCCATGGCGCAGGCTCATGGCGATGGCCAGCGGATTGCCAGTCTCCACCAGTTGATCCCCCAGCACGCCGTTGAGGCCGGCCAGCACAGCCTCCCGCTGCGGTGAGGACGCCTGCGGCTCCAGCCTTGGCGCCACACGCGACAACACGGCGTCCACGCCACCCGCCGCCAGCCGGGTCACGCCCTTGACACTGCCGTACACCAGGCCGGTGATGCCGCGCTTGTTGACGCCAGAGCTGCCCGTTGCGCGATCCACGAACTTCTGTCCGGCGGCGCCAAAAGGCGCAGCGACTGCCTTGTAGACATTGCCTTGTACTTTTTCGGCCAGGTCGGTCACGCCCAGCGTGGCCCGCGCAGCCAGTTGCGCCAGGCCCTGAATATCAGACAGGTGCAGGTAGCCCGGCAGCCGCGGCTTTTTAAAAGTGCTCATGCGGGGCCAGATAGCGCCATTGCCCGACCGGCAAGTGACCGAGGTTGACCTGGCCGATACGCACGCGCTTGAGGCCGGTGACAAACAGGCCAACCTGCTCGCACATCCGGCGAATCTGGCGTTTTTTGCCTTCCTTGAGCACAAAGCGCAGTTGCTCCGGGTTTTGCCAGCTCACCTGTGCAGGCTTCAAGGGCTCGCCGTCCAGACTCAGCCCGTGACACAGCAGCCTGAGCTTTTCAGGCGGAAAGGCAGCCTGCACATTGACAGTTTCTGCCCCGTAGCTGACCCGTACCAGGTACTCCTTTTCAACCTCCGAGTCCTCACCAATCAGGTGACGCGCCACGCGACCGTCCTGCGTCAATACCAGCAAACCAATCGAGTCAATGTCCAGGCGACCCGCAGGCGCCAGGCCGCGCAGTTGCTCGTGGCCCCAGCGCATGCGGCTGTTGCACTGGTTCCATCGATTGCCGGGCTGCACCAGCACCACGGCGGGCTCATGCCCGTCCTCGGCCTGCCCGCTCACGTAGCCCACCGGTTTGTTGATCAGGATGGTGACCTGCTGGCGCTGCTGCTGCTCGGCTTCGCGCGCCACTTCGATACGCGCATGGATGGACACCGGCTGGCCCATCACCGCAGGTGCACCGTCCACCCGCACCCAGCCCCGCGCAATCCAGTCGTCGGCCTCGCGGCGCGAGCACATGCCCAGCTCGGCCATGCGTTTGTTCAGTCGGATGGTGCTGCCGGTAGAGGCGCTTGGCGAAACTCCGGGCGTTACAGCGGCACGGATACGAACCGCGCCGGTTTTTGGGGCAGGGGGTCTAGGGGGGAAGGAATCAGCCATGAGCAACCGATTTTAAGTCGCGCCGCACCTCGCCGCGCCCGACCCACCTCAGACGGGAACGACAGCCGCTTGCCGGCTCGCGCCTATGTAGCCACGCAGGTCATGCACGATGTCGCTGAATTCCTTGGTGTAGGTGATCTCAAGGTCACGCGGGCGTGGGAGGTCAATCTCGCGTTTGGCCACAAACCGGCCAGGGCTTTTGCTCATGACGTACACCGTGTCGGCCAGAAAGACCGACTCGCGCAGATCGTGCGTCACGAGGATGACGTTAAAGCGGTGCTCGGTCCAGAGGTCGCGCAGGATGCACCAGAGCTCTTCACGCGTGAAGGCGTCGAGTGCGCCAAAGGGCTCGTCGAGCAGCAGCAGCTTCGGCTCGTGAATCAATGCGCGGCAGATGCTGGCGCGCTGCTGCATGCCGCCAGAAAGCTGCCAGGGATGCTTGTCTTCATAACCACCCAGCCCGACCTTTTGCAGCAACTTGCGTGCGCGCTCTTCATACTCCGGGCGCTTGTCGCGAAAGCTGCTTCGAAAAGGCTCGACAATCTCCAGCGGCAGCAGCACGTTTTCCATTGTCGTGCGCCATGGCAGCAGCGATGGCGCCTGGAAGGCCATGCCGGATACTTTGAGCGGGCCGATGACATGCTTGCCATCGATAACGATGTGGCCTTTCGAAGGCATGCGCAAGCCGGTGGCCAGCTTCATGAAAGTGGATTTGCCACAGCCTGATGGTCCGACGATGGCGATGAATTCGCCCTGCCGCACCTTGAGATCAATCGCCTCCACCGCAAATGTCCGCTGCGCAAGCAACTCGTCGTTGTAGGCAAGCCAGACGTCCTGGAAGCCGATGAAAGTGTCAGTGTTTGCATTCATGTTCAGTCGAGGCCGGGTCAGTCAAATACAAAAGTCTGGGCGCCGACAAAAGCTGCCAACGCATGGTTAGCCACCTCGCGGTCCTGGTTGCCGGTACCCGAGCCCACGCCTATGCCGCCAACGACCTGACCGTTCAGGATAATCGGCAGGCCGCCTTTGAGATTGGTCACCACGCCGCCGGTCGCGGCAGCCAGCTTTGCCGCCAGCGCCTCTTCGGTGTTGCCCGTCGGCACACGGCTGGATGCAGCCGTCATGGCTTTATGGATCGCCGATTTTTCAGACAGCACCTTGGCGCCATCCATGCGCATAAAAGCCAGCAAGTTGCAGCCCTCATCGACGATCGCAATACATTGAGGTTGCTGCATGGTCATGGCTTTTTCAATCGCGGTGTTGAGCAACTGCAACGCGCCTGCGTGCGAGAGTTTGATCTGGCTGAAAGTAGGGTTCATGCGAATGTGCTTTCCGGTTCGGTTTCAAGTGAGGCGTTGAGGCAATCGGTGACCAGCATCCTGCCGGGCGCATGGGTGATGAAAAAATCAATGCCCGACTTCTGCAAGGCCACCGTTGCCGTCAGGCCGCAGCCCCAGTACATGGGAACTTCATCGGCCTGCGGCAGCAGTACCTCTCCGAAATCAGGCGCTGCAATATCGGCGACGCCCAGCGCAGCCCCTTCACCTTCATGAATGGGCCCGCCATGCACTTTGGCAAACCGGCGCGTGACATTCCGCACGGTGGCGACCGACTTTTCGGCAAACGGCCGCATCGACACCACCAGGGGGCCGCCAAAAATGCCCTTGCCACGCGTCTCTACCCTGGTGATGAACAGCGGCCCCTGTATGCCCAGCTCTACATGGCGCAGACGAACGCCTGCTCGCGCCAAAGCGTCTTCCATGGAGAACCAGCATCCAATTGCGACAGGCACCAGGTCGTCCTGCCACACAGACGTGACGGCTCTCGCCTCTTCAGGCTTTGACCCCGCCCTGTGGATCTGATAGCCGGGAAGGTCGCTGCGCACATCCAGGTCTGCGCCCAGCGCGGGAATATGGGGGCTACCGGCTTCGCCGACGCCCAGCACCGGACAGGCAAAGGCATTCAGATGGCAAAAGGCCAGGAAGTCCTCCACATGCCGCTGCGGCAACACCACCAGATTGGCCTGCACGTGGCCGGGTGCTCGCCCAGTCGTCAGCCCGGTGTACTCACCACGCCGTATGGCCAGTCGAAGATCTAGTGCAGTGGACGTCATCAGCAGTGTCAGACAGACCGGATGTTGCCGCCATCGCAGCGCAGCATGCTGCCTGTCATGTAACTGGCAGGCACACCTGCGACAAAAGCGGCCAGGGCACCAAACTCTTCCGGCGAGCCGTAGCGGCCCATGGGGATCATCGAGGTCGAGCGGCGTTTGGCCTCCTCAACGGTGACTCCATCCTTCCTTGCCACCGCTTCGTCCGTCATGCGCACGCGCTCCGTGTCTATACGGCCAGGCACCAGCACATTGACGGTCACGCCATCATTGGCCACTTCCATCGACAGGGTTTTGGACCAGGTCACCAACGCATTGCGCAGGGTGTTGGACACGCCGAGTATGGGAATCGGCTGAACAACTCCCGATGACACCACTGTCATGATGCGGCCCCACTGGCGTTTTCGCATGCCAGGCAGCAGCGCGTCGGTCAGCGTGATGACGGACAGCACCATCTCGTTGAAGCTCGATGTCCATTCGGCAATACCGCGCTCACTGGCGCCCCCATAACCCGGCCCACCGGTGTTGTTGACCAGGATATCTATGGGGCCAAATCCACCGATAATTTTTGAAGCGAAGGCCGCAAGCCCGGCAGTGTCTGCCAGATCGAGTGGAAATGCCTCTACCTGTACAGAGGCATGACAGGCCTTCAACTGGACCACAGCAGCCTCCATGCGCACTGCATCACGGCCAGTGATGACGACATGAACGCCTTCGCGTACCAGTGCCTGCGCAATGCCATGGCCAATACCCCGGTTGCCACCAAGTACAAGCGCGCGTTTTCCAGCGATGCCTAGGTCCATGCTGTGCCTCCTTTTTTTGCCCTGAAACGCTTGAGGAATTTCCCCTGCCCCGGCTTGCCAAGCAACTCACCCTCATGACAAATCACTTGGCCACGCGAAAGTACCGTCACCGGCCAGCCCGTCAGTGTGCGGCCTTCATAAGGCGTGTAGTCCACGTTGTGGTGCAGCATGTCGTTGCTGATAGTGACTTTGCGCTGCGGATCCCAGATAGCGATGTCGGCATCTGCGCCAACGGCAATCGTGCCCTTTTGGGGGTGCAAGCCATAGAGCTTGGCGGCATTCGTCGAGTTAAGCGCCACAAAGCGGTTGAGGTCAAGCCGGCCCGTCATCACGCCCTCCGAAAACAGCAGCGCCGAGCGCGTTTCCAGCCCGGGTATGCCGTTGGCAACCTTGCTGAAGGACACTTTCGGACCGTACATCAGTTTGCCGCCTTCATCAAAACGGTAGGGGGCGTGGTCGGATGAAAAGATATCGAACAGTCCGTCCTCAATGCCCTGCCAGACATGGGCCTGGTTGGCCGGATCACGCGGTGGCGGGCTGCACATGCATTTGGCCCCCAGGAAATCAGGCAAGGCCAGGTCCCGCGTGGAGAGGAAAAGATATTGCGGGCAGGTCTCTGCAAATATCTTCACGCCGCGTGCACGGGCGCGGCGAATTTCTTCCATCGCATCGCGGCCGGACACATGCACGATGAGCAGGTTGGCCTCTGCCACTTCGGACAGGGTGATGGCCCGGTGCGTGGCTTCACGCTCGACCGCCATCGGCCGTGAATCCTCGTGGTAGCGTGGCTCCGTCTTGCCCTCGGCTTCGAGCTTTTCGGTCAACCACGCAATGCATTCGTAGTTCTCAGCATGAATCATGGTCAGCGCACCCGCGCGCTGGTTGACATCAAGCACATCAAGAATCTGCCGGTCAGACAGCTTCATGGCCTCATAGGTCATGTAAACCTTGACTGAGGCGTGACCTTCGGCAATCAGCGAGGGGAGCTCGTCCTTCAGCACGGACTGCGTCGGATCAGAGACAATCAGGTGAAAACCGTAATCGATGTAGGCCTTGCCGCCCGCGCGGCGGTGATAGTCCTCCACCGCGGCCCGCAACGACTGCCCACGGTGCTGCACTGCAAACGGGACAATTGTCGTGGTCCCGCCGAACACTGCCGACAGGCTGCCCGACTCAAAATCATCAGCCATGATGGCGCCGCCCGAGGCTAGGCCCTGGGCACGCGGCTGGTCAAGGTGGCAATGCGCATCAATGCCCCCAGGCAGAACCAGCTTGCCCGATGCGTCAATCGTTTCCTTGGCGCTGCCGAGAGAGGCCCCCAGCGCAACGACCTTTCCCGCCGTAATGCCGACATCGCTGCGAAAAGTATCCGAGGCGGTGGCGACCGTACCGTGCCGGATGATAAGGTCAAATTCAGTCATTGAGCTTCGTGCCGTTCAAGACAACATTCCGTCATCACGTTGCGACCAGAAGGTCGTGCGCTTTTCAATCACGGCAAAGATGGCATACATGGCCACGCCCATGACCGAGGTGACGATGAGGCCGGCAAACACCAGCGGCGTATCAAAGTTGGAGGTGGCCGCCATCATCAGATAGCCGATACCGCGCTTGGATGCCACCGTTTCCGAGATGATGGCGCCAACAAATGCCAACGTAATCGCCACCTTGAGAGAAGCAAAAAAGTAGGGCATGGCCCGCGGAAAACCCACCTTGACCAGAATGTCGCGGCGATTGGCGCCCAGCGCCCGCAACACATCCAGCAGTTCGGGCTCGACCGTCGCCAGACCAGTCGCGATATTCACGGCAATCGGAAAAAACGACACCATGAAGGCCGTTAGCACCGCAGGAATGGTGCCGGCGCCAAACCAGATCACGAACACCGGCACCACCGCCACCTTGGGAATGCTGTTGAAGGCCACCAGCACCGGATACAGCCCACGGTAGATCAGGCGCGAGGAACCGATGCCTATGCCCAGCACCACACCCAGGACCACGGCAAGTATGAAACCCGCCAGAGTGGACAGCAGCGTGAAGCCGGCGTTCTGCAGGATGGGGGATGTCCACTGCACCATGGATTGAGCGATCGCATAGGGGCTGGGCAGCAGAAAGGGCTTGATATCAAACGCCACACAGGCAAGCTGCCAGACAAGGAGCAGGCCGATCACAAAAAACCAGGGCATCGCGTTTTCAAGCGTGCGTGTGCTCATGCTCATGATCAGCCTTCTTTCAGTTCAGGGCTTGGCGGCGCCAAATTCAGGGGAGCTTGCGGCTGGCGAGTGGCGGCAGGAACTCGTTTGTAAATACGTCGGCCGATGTTGGCTTGCCCGGCAAATCAAACGCCTTGGACAGCACAGCAACGGATTTATCAAGGCGCGCCGCGCGCACGCCGCCCATGCCGTCAGCGGTTGACTCCAGGGTGGTGATCTGGTTCTTGATAAGCCACTGCAGCTTTTCCATCTCCAGCTTCTCGTCGACCAGCGGAGCCTGCTTTTTAAGTGCGGCAATCGCGGCAGCCGGGTTGGCCACAGCATCACGCCAGCCCTTCGCAGCAGCCGCGACAAAACCCTTGACAACAGCTGGTTTGGTTTCAAGTATCTTTTTGGAGGCGATGATGCCGTTGCCATAAAGGTCCATGCCAGCATCCGAGTAATAGAGGAACTTGATGTCCGCAGGCTTGATGCCCTGCCTGACCAGGCCGAAGTACATGGTCGAATCGAAGCCCAGAATGGCTTCGACATCCCCCTTGAGCAGCATGGCCTCGCGCAGGCGCAGGTCGCCATACTCCCACTTCACGCTGTCCGGCTTGACGCCCGTCATGCCTGCGTACACAGGGAAAAGCTTGTAGGCACCATCGGTCAGTGAGCCGCCCATTTTTTTTCCGGCAAGATCTGCCGGCTTGTTGATGTTGGCCTTTGCAAAGCTGGCAATCGACAGCGGCGAACGGTAATAGAGCATGTAAACCGCCTTGCCTGCACTGGCTGGATTCTTGGCGTTGAATTCCAGCAGCACGTTGATATCGCCGAAACCGAAGTCATAGGCGCCGCCGCCTATGCGCGTCGCTACCTCGCCCGAGCCACCGGATGGGTCCATGTTGACGGCAATCCCTTCAGCCGCGAAATAGCCTTTTTCCTGCGCCAGGAAGAATGCAGCATTGCTACCATCGAAGGGGGCATTAAGGGAAACCTTGACTTCGGTCACGGCAGGCTGGGCAAACACACTGCTCATGGCGCCCGTGAGGGTGACGGCCGCCATTGCGGTGAGAGCCATGAATGCGACAAGAGCCCTGCGCTCTAGTCCGTGCTGAACCGGATGAATTGTGTTGGCCATAAAAGCTCTCTTGTCGTTACTTGCAAAATTGCCTCCATGGCGATGCAAACCGCGTGCCAGTCTTGTTCGCTATTTTGTATTTTTATTTTGTGCAAAATATTGGCATAATTGCGCGCAATTCTGACTATCAGGCAATTAACCCACCCATGACCAAAGCATCAGAAGCCAAAGCGGCGAAATCCGTCGCCAGTGACCTCTCGGTTGAGGATGTTTACCGCAGCGTGATGGACGCCATCGTGGACCAGCGTCTGTTGCCGGGTACCCGGCTCAACGAGCTGGCGATGTGCGAGGCTTTCAAAATCTCCCGGCGCGAGATGGAGCGTGTGTTTGCACGGCTGGCTTTTGAGGCCATGGTGCGCCTGGTGCCGAATCGCGGTGCTTTTGTTGCGAGCCCAGACGCAAACGAAGCTCGGGCGATTTTTGCGGCGCGCAAGACCATAGAGGCTGGCGTTGTAGAGCTAGCCGCAGCGCGGGCTTCAGGCGCCGACTTCAAGGTGCTGGCCAAAAACATCGCCGAGGAAGAAACTCATCGCCGCGCCGGGCGCATGCGAGAAGCAATCAAACTGTCGGGGCAATTTCACCTGCTGCTCTCCGAGATAGCCGGCAATGCCATCCTGGGCGACCAGGTCAGGCAACTGGTGGCAAGAACCTCGCTGGTGACCAGCCTTTATGAAAACGCCAGCGAAATGGGTTGCTGGCACGATGACCACCACAAACTCATAGAACACCTGCGCGCGCACCAGCCGAAAAAGGCTGTAGATTTGATGCGCAGGCACTTGGACGGCCTGGAAGAGAGCCTGGATCTCGACCGAAAAATCAGCAGCAAGACGAATTTGCGCGCAATTTTTGGACTGGATACTCTCGAATTGGCCTCAAAAAACAAGGTTTGAAATCGGTCGCCGTGCACCTAAAACGCACATTTCGCCTTTTTGGTGCAGGCTCGGCGGACTTCCTTGAGCCGGTTCAGTAGGCGAAATGGCTCAGACATAACTTTACTATCTTTTTAATAGCAAACTATCTTTGCCGGTAAAGGGCAAAGCCGCATTTTTATGCTCAAGTGTCTGTACATCCTGCGCCAGCGGACAAAACGGACGTATTCATGAGAACACGCTCGAGCGCAAGGCTGCCAGGTTGAGCACACGCAAGCCGCCGTATTCCACGCGTATCGTGCCTTGCGCCTGCAAGGTGTTCAGCGCCTCGTTGACACGCTGGCGCGACAGCCCGACCAGGTAGGCCAGTTCCTGCTGGGTGATGCGCAGGATTTCACCCACACCGGGATAAAGCACCGGGTTGAACAGGGCCGCCAGGCTGCGCGCCACCCGGATGTCGGGATTGTTCATGCGGTCGATCTCACGCGCCGCGATGAACTGGCCCAACCGCTCATTAAGCTGGTTCATCACAAAGCGGTTAAAGCCGATCGAGTGGTCCAGCAGCCAGTGAAAGGTGTCCACCGGCAAGCCAGCCACCACGCTTTTACGCAGGGCCTGGATGTTGTAGCGGTAGGGTTCGCGTTTGAGCGCGGTTCCCTCACCGAACCATCCCCCGGGCGGCACACCGGTAAAGGTCATGGTCTGGCCCTGCGAGTTGTCGCTGCTCATTTTGAGCAGACCCTCCACCACGCCGAACCAGAAGGTGACCGGTTTGCCCACGCGGCACACAAAGTCCCCCGGCAGAGCGTCGCCAACGATCAATTCCGCCACCGCCTTCTCCTGCTCTGCCGGAAGCAGCAGGCCCAGCCAGGGAATGCCAGCCAGCTCTGATCCGTGGGGGGCGCGGCGGCGTTTGTAAAGGGGAAGATCGGTGGTCATGGGGTTGCAGGGACGCTCAGGCAGGTTCGGGAAAGTCCGGGGAGGAGTGACCCCTAAATTGTCGTTCAAACGACAACATGACGTCAAACCCGGGCCTAGTATCCACCCATAAACAAGCACTTCTTCACGGAAGTTGAACGCTGGAACAAGGCTCTGAATGTTGACTACCTTTCCCCGATTGCTGCTCAAGCATGCCTCCGAGCGTCCCAATGCGCCAGCCATGCGCGAGAAGGAATACGGCATCTGGCAGGCCCACAGCTGGGCAGGCATGGCGACGCTGGTTGAGCAGATTGCCTGCGGCCTGCATCAGGCCGGGCTGGAGCGCGGCGAACACATGGTGGTGATAGGCGCCAACCGTCCACGCCTGTACGCCACCATGCTCGCAGCACAGTCATTGGGCGCGATTGCCGTGCCCCTGTACCAGGATGCGGTGGGTGCCGAATGTGTGTTTCCCCTCACCAATGCCGAAGTCCGTTTTGCGATGGTGGAGGACCAGGAGCAGGTCGACAAACTGCTGGAAATTCGCGGTCAGTGCCCCCAGCTGGCGCACATCATTTTTGACGAGCCCCGCGGGCTGCGCAATTACCAGGAGCCGGGACTCGTTGCTCTGGACGAGCTGATTGCCACAGGACAAGCCTTTGCGGCCAAGCAGCCGGAGTTTTTCAAGACGGAAATTGCCAAGGTGCAGCCGGACGACGTGGCGGCGATGTTTTTTACGTCGGGTACCACCGGCAACCCCAAAGGCGTGGTCCACACCCACAACACCTTGCTGGATCGCGCTCAGGCTGGCGCAGAGTTTGACAAACTGACGAGCAGCGAGGAAGTGCTGGCCTATCTGCCCCCCGCCTGGGTTGGCCAGAACATCTTCAGCTATGCACAATGGCTGAGCTGCGGCTATGTGGTCAATTGCCCTGAAAATGCCAGCACGGTCACCATCGACCTCAAGGAGGTCGGCCCGACCTATTACTTTGCGCCACCGCGGGTGTTTGAGGGCTTGCTGACCAGCGTGATGATCCGCATGGAAGATGCGGGCCTGCTCAAGCGCAAGATGTTTCATTTCTTCATGGCCGTGGCCAAATCCGTTGGTCCGGCCCTGATGGATGGCAAGCCGGCAGGCATGGCTAACCGTCTGCTGTACGCATTGGGCTCGGTGCTGGTGTACGGCCCGCTGCGCAACAACCTGGGCCTGAGTCGGGTGCGGGTGGCCTATACGGCCGGCGAGGCCATCGGCCCGGACCTGTTTACTTTTTACCGCTCCATCGGCGTCAATCTCAAGCAGCTCTACGGCTCAACAGAGACTGCCGTGTTTGTTTGCCTGCAACCGGACGACCAGGCTAGGGCCGACACCGTGGGCGTACCCATCAGGGGCGTGGAAATCAAAGTGGCTGACAACGGCGAAATCCTGGTGAAGTCGGCAGGACTGCTCAAGGGCTACTACAAAAACCCCGCCGCCACGGCGGAAGTGCTGACTGCCGACGGCTGGTACCACACCAGTGACGCCGGCTTTATCGATGCCAGCGGTCATCTGAAAATCATCGACCGGGTGAAGGACGTTGGACGCATCCAGGGTGGAAGCAACGATGGCGCCATGTTTGCGCCCAAGTACGTTGAAAACAAACTCAAATTCTTCCCGCACATCAAGGAAGTGGTGGCCTATGGCGATGGCCGCGAAAAAGTCTGCGTCATGATCAATATCGACTTCGACGCGGTGGGCAACTGGGCAGAGCGCCGCAACCTGCCCTACGCCGGCTACACCGACCTCGCCCAGAAACCCGAGGTCTACCAGTTGATCAAGGAATGCGTGGAGAAGGTCAATGCTGACCTGAGCGTTGATGCGCTGCTGGCAGGGTCGCAGATCAGCCGTTTCCTCGTGCTTCACAAGGAACTGGACGCCGACGACGGCGAGTTGACCCGTACCAACAAGGTACGCCGCGGCTTCATTGCCGACAAATACCAGCCACTGATTGACGCCCTGTATGGTGGCAAGACCGAGCAGTTTATTGAAACCGTGGTCAAGTTTGAGGATGGCCGCAGCGGCAGCGTGAGCGCCACGCTCAAGATCAGCGATACACAGACATTCGCCCCAGTGAAGGCTGCAGCATGAGAAAGATCGGCGACGTCATTCTTGACGTCAACAACATCTCCCTGAGTTTCGGTGGCGTCAAGGCGCTGGCCGATATCTCCTTCAATGTGAAAGAGCACGAGATCCGCGCCATCATCGGCCCCAACGGTGCCGGCAAGAGCTCCATGCTCAACTGCATCAACGGGGTCTACCAGCCGCAGCAGGGCAGCATCACCTTTCGCGGCCAGACCTTCAAGCACATGAACAGCCACCAGGTCGCGGTGATGGGCGTGGCACGCACCTTCCAGAATCTGGCGCTGTTCAAAGGCATGAGCGTGCTGGACAACATCATGTCCGGCCGCAACCTGATGATCAAAAGCAACCTGCTGCTGCAGGCCCTGCGCATAGGACCCGCCCAGAAGGAAGAGTTTGCCCACCGGGAGGCCGTCGAGAAAATCATCGACTTCCTTGAAATCCAGGCTTACCGCAAGACGCCCGTCGGGCAACTGCCCTACGGCCTGCAAAAACGGGTGGACCTTGGCCGCGCGCTGGCGATGGAGCCGCAGGTCTTGCTGCTCGACGAACCCATGGCGGGCATGAACGTCGAGGAAAAACAGGACATGTGCCGCTTTGTGCTCGACGTCAACGACGAGTTCGGCACCACCGTGGTTTTGATCGAACACGACATGGGCGTGGTGATGGACATCTCCGACCGTGTCGTGGTGCTCGACTACGGCAAAAAAATCGGCGACGGCACCCCCGACGAAGTCCGCAACAACCCCGACGTCATCAAGGCCTACCTAGGAACAAGTCACTGAATATGTACAGCAACAACCACATCGACCTGTCCCAGACCAGCGGCCGCAGTGGAACCGGCTCCGCCGGGCCACATGCGGCGCCCCCTGCCAGGGGGGAAGGTGCTACACGAAGTGAGCATCCGACGGGGGTATGCCAATGCTAGGCCCGGTACTGGAAACCATCATCGGCGGCCTGATGTCGGGCATGCTGTATTCACTGGTGGCGCTGGGCTTTGTGCTGATCTACAAGGCGTCCGGCGTCTTCAATTTCGCGCAGGGAGCCATGGTGCTTTTTGCGGCGCTGGCGATGGCCAGGTTTTCAGAGTGGATTCCGCAATGGACAGGCCTGGAAAACAAGTTCCTGAACAATGCCCTTGCATTCGTGATTGCGCTGGCGATCATGATCGTGGTGGCCTGGCTGATCGAAAAACTGGTGCTCAGCAAGCTGGTGAACCAGGAAGGCGTTGCCCTGCTGATGGCCACGCTGGGCATTTCATACTTTCTCGACGGTTTTGGGCAAACGATTTTCGGATCGAACATCTACAAGATTGACGTGGGCATGCCCAAGGATCCGATGTTTCTGCTTGACAGCGTCTTCCCGGGGGGCTTGCTGGTCAACCAGGAAGACCTGGTCGCCGCATTGATTGCAACCGCGCTGGTGGGCGTGCTGGCCGCCTTCTTTCAATACACCAGCACAGGACGCGCCCTGCGTGCGGTGGCAGACGACCACCAGGCCGCGCAGTCCATCGGCATTCCCCTCAACCGCATCTGGGTCATTGTCTGGAGTGTCGCGGGTTTTGCTGCGCTGGTGGCCGGCATCATCTGGGGCAGCAAACTGGGCGTGCAGTTTTCACTTTCGGTGCTGGCGCTCAAGGCATTGCCGCTGGTGATCCTGGGAGGCCTGACCTCCGTGCCCGGTGCGATCGTGGGCGGATTGATTCTGGGTGTGGGCGAAAAACTCGCCGAAGTTTTTCTGGGCCCACACGTCGGCGGCGGCATAGAAATCTGGTTTGCCTATGTGCTGGCCTTGTGCGTCCTGCTGGTGAGACCCCAGGGTCTGTTCGGCGAGAAGATCATCGATCGTGTCTAGATATGAAGCCCCCACGCTTGTCACTTCGTGTACTGCGCTGCCCCCCGAGGGGGCCGCTGCGCCTGCGGCCCGGCAAAGCCGGTTCCGCGGCCCCCGCTGAACCGGATGCGAGTCCGCGCAGCAATATTCTTTCCATCGCGATTTAACTGCGCACCCATATGTTCTACAGAGAAAACGGTCAATTCAAAACCAGCTATCGGGCAGATCAGCAGATCTTCCCGATTTTGCAGGACCGCATTGCCATCGCGCTGTTGCTGGTTTTTGCCTTTGCCCTCGTCCCGTTGCTGGCGAGCGACTACCTGTTTCGGGCCATCCTGATCCCCTTCCTGATTTTTTCGCTGGCTGCCGTGGGCGTGAATATCCTGGTCGGCTATTGCGGTCAGATATCCCTGGGCTCGGGTGCATTCATGGCGGTGGGCGCCTATGGTGCCTACAACTTTTTTGTCCGCGTTCCCGGCATGCCGCTGATTCCTGCGCTGATCCTCGGGGGCCTGTGCGCCATGGTCTTCGGCATTTTGTTTGGCTTGCCCAGCTTGCGCGTCAAAGGTCTGTACCTGGCCGTGACCACGCTGGCGGCGCAATTCTTCAGCGACTGGATGTTTTTGCGCATCAAGTGGTTCACGCTGGACACGCCCTCCGGCTCGGTGTCGGTGTCCAACCTGCAGGTGTTCGGACTGCCTCTTGAAAGCGCAGTCAGCAAATACCTGTTTTGCCTGGCCATTGTGGTGGTCATCACCCTGCTGGCAAAAAACCTGGTACGTGGCGCCATCGGCCGCGAATGGATGGCGATACGCGACATGGATGTGGCCGCCGCGGTGATCGGCATCCGGCCCATGTACGCCAAGCTCAGTGCTTTTGCGGTGAGCTCCTTCATCATCGGCATCGCCGGCGGCCTGTGGGCCTTTATCTATCTGGGTGCATGGGAGCCTGCCGCGTTTTCAGTGGATTACTCCTTCCGCCTGCTCTTCATGGTCATCATCGGCGGCATGGGCGCCATCATGGGCAGTTTCTTTGGCGCGGCTTTCATTGTGGTGCTGCCCATCATGCTGAGCCAGATGTTGCCGGTCCTCGCGGGCTGGTTTGGCCTGTCGATTTCCACGGCGGGGATATCACACGCCGAACTGATGATATTTGGCGGCCTGATTGTCTGGTTTTTGATCGTCGAGCCCCACGGACTGGCCAAGCTGTGGGCAGTGGGCAAACAGAAAATGCGTCTCTGGCCGTTTCCGCATTGAGCATGCATAGGGTTAGGGATTACTCGAAATCACCGATGTGGTTTATCTCGTGAAGCCGTTTACTGGGGTGTCAGTTTTTTTCAGGTGTTTTTATTTTTTCTAGGAGACAACAATGAAGTATCGCAACTTGATGTTGGCAGTGGCAATTCTTGCCACTGGCGCTTCGTCCCTCGTGACGACCAGCGCATTCGCTCAGGCGAAAGAGCAGTTCTTTCCCGTGCTGTCCTACCGCACCGGACCTTACGCGCCCAATGGCGTGCCATGGGCCAACGGTTATGTGGACTACCTCAAACTGGTCAACGCCAAGGGCGGCATCAATGGTGTCAAGCTCACCTGGGAAGAATGCGAGACCGGCTACGACACTGCACGCAGCGTCGAATGTTACGAACGCCTGAAGGGCAAAAATGGCGGCGCCACGCTGGTCCAGCCTTTGTCCACCGGAGCCACCTTTGCCATCACCGAAAAAGCGCCTGTCGACAAAATCCCGGTCGTCACTGTCGGATATGGCCGCAGCGAAAGCGCCGACGGCACCATTTTCAAATGGAACTTCCCATTGGCCGGTACCTACTGGGTGGCAGCTGACGCCATTCTCCAGGCCATCGCCAAGAAAGAAGGCGGCTTTGACAAGCTCAAAGGCAAGCGCGTTGCCCTGGTTTATCACGACTCGCCGTTTGGCAAGGAGCCCATTCCCCTGATGCAGGAGCGCGCCGCCATGCATGGCTTCACACTGCAACTGCTGCCCGTGACAGCGCCCGGCGTCGAGCAGAAAGCCACCTGGCTGCAGGTGCGCCAGTCGCGCCCCGACTATGTGGCTTTGTGGGGCTGGGGCATCATGAACACGACCGCCATCAAGGAAGCGCAAGCCACCGGCTACCCGCGCGAAAAAATGTATGGCGTCTGGTGGGCTGGCGCAGAGCCTGATGTCAAGGACGTCGCCGATGGTGCCAAAGGCTACAACGCCGTGACCATGCAGCATGGCGCCGAGCCCAATTCCAAGCTGGCCAAAGACGTCATGACCATGGTGCACGCCAAAGGCCAGGGCACAGGTCCGAAAGAGGAAGTTGGACAGGTGCTGTACATGCGCGGCGCAATGAGCGCCATGCTGGGCATCGAAGGCCTGCGCTCCGCGCAGGAGCGCTTCGGAAAAGGAAAAATCATGACCGGCGAGCAAGTGCGCTGGGGCCTGGAGAACCTGAACCTGACGCAAGCCAAGCTGGACGCGCTGGGCTTTGCCGGTGTGATGCGGCCCATCAGCACCTCCTGCGTGGATCACATGGGCGCTTCCTGGGCACGTATCCACACCTGGGACGGCAAGGAGTGGAAGTTCACCTCCGACTGGCTTCAGGCTGACGAGCAGGTCATCAAGCCGCTGGTGAAAAACACGGCAGCCAAATACGCTTCGGAGAAAAAGCTGACGGCCCGCACGCCCGCGGATTGCCAGTCCTGATGTAGCTGTCATGGCGGAGTAATGCCCGCCATGACAGTTCATTCTCAAGCGCTGGATCAGCGCTTGAGAATGAATCAGAAAAAATTATGAACACACCAAACATCGTTCTCAACGTCAACGGCATCGAGGTCATCTACAACCACGTGATCCTGGTGCTCAAGGGCGTCTCGCTGCAGGTTCCGCAGGGACGCATTGTTGCCCTGCTGGGAGGCAATGGCGCTGGTAAAACCACCACCCTGCGCGCTGTCTCCAACCTGCTCAAGGGCGAGCGCGGCGCTGTGACCAAAGGCTCCATCGAGTTGCGCGGCGAACGCATTGAAAACCTCTCTCCTGCAGATCTGGTGCAGCGTGGCGTGGTGCAGGTGATGGAAGGCCGGCATTGTTTTGCCCACCTGACGATTGAGGAAAATCTTTCCGTCGGCGCCTACACGCTCAAAAGCAAGGGCGAGCTTTCTGCCAATCTTGAAAAGGTCTACGCCTATTTCCCGCGACTAAAAACCCGCCGCACCTCGCAGGCAGCCTACACCTCGGGCGGGGAGCAGCAGATGTGCGCCATCGGCCGCGCGCTGATGGCCAGCCCCACCATGGTGCTGCTGGACGAACCTTCCATGGGGCTGGCTCCACAGATCGTCGAGGAGGTGTTTGAGATCGTCAAAGACCTCAACCAGAAGGAAAAAGTCACTTTTTTGCTGGCAGAGCAAAACACCAACATGGCCCTGAAGTACGCGGACTATGGCTACATCATGGAAAGCGGGCGCGTCGTGATGGACGGCGTGGCCAGCGACCTGGCCAGCAACGAAGACGTGAAAGAGTTCTATCTCGGGGTTGGCGGCGGCGAGCGCAAGAGTTTCAAAGACGTCAAAAGCTACAAACGCCGCAAGCGCTGGCTGGCTTAAGGCGCGAACATGACCCGGTTTTTTGACCTTCTGGAGTCACGTCCCCCGGCGCAACGTGAAGACGCGTTGATGGCCGCGCTGCCGGCCCAGGTTCGCCACGCCCAACAGGCGGCGCCGGCATTTGCCACACTGCTGGCTGGCGTTGATGCCGCCTCGGTCAGCAGCCGGAACGCATTGGCGCAATTGCCTGTTGTCCGCAAACACGAGCTGGCTGAGCGCCAAAAAGCAAGCCAGCCTCGTGACGCCTTTGGCGGTTTTTCTGCCCTGGTGCGCGGACCCGCGATGCCCAGGATCTTTTCATCGCCGGGGCCGATTTATGAGCCCGAGGGTGCGGTCAAGGACTATTGGCGTGCCGGCAGAGCCATGTACGCCGCCGGTTTTCGGGCGGGCGATCTGGCACACAACTCCTTCAGTTACCACATGACCCCCGGGGCCTTCATCATGGAGTCGGGGCTGCACGCGGTGGGCTGCACCGTGTTTCCGGCCGGGGTTGGCCAGACAGAGCAGCAGCTCCAGGCGATTGCCGAGTTGCGCCCCGATGGCTACACAGGGACACCCAGTTTTTTGCGCATCCTGGTCGAGAAAGCGCTTGAGTCGGGAAGTGACATTTCGAGTATCCGCAAAGGGTTGGTGGGCGGAGAAGCCTTTCCACCCAGTTTGCGCGACTGGTTCTCAGAACACGGCATGGCCATCTACCAGAGTTATGCAACCGCTGACCTCGGTCTGATCGCCTATGAAACCGAAGCCCGCGAAGGCCTGGTACTGGACGAGGGCGTGATTGTTGAAATCGTTCGTCCTGGCACGGGCGATCCGGTCCCCGAAGGAGAAGTGGGCGAGGTGGTCGTCACCACCCTGACCGCGGGCTATCCCCTGATCCGTTTCGGTACCGGTGATTTGTCTGCAGTACTGTCAGGCCCCTGTCCCACCGGACGAACCAACACCCGCATCAAGGGCTGGATGGGTCGCGCCGACCAGACCACCAAGATACGCGGAATGTTTGTGCATCCCGGCCAGGTCGCCGATATTGCCAAACGGTTTCCCGAGGTGCTCAAGGTCCGTCTGGTGGTCAGCGGCGAAATGGCCACTGACAGCATGACGCTCAAGGTCGAGGCCCACTCCAAGCCAAAAGGCCTGGAAAGCCGCATCAGCGAGGCGATTCGCGACGTCACCAAGCTGCGTGGCGACGTCGAAGTGCTGGCCCCCGGCAGTCTCCCCAATGACGGCAAGGTCATTGAGGATGCGCGAAGTTACAAGTAGAGCCCCCTCACGGTTGCTCACTGCGTGTAGCGCCCGAGGCCTTGCAGGCCGCGGCTCGCGAGACGCTTCGCCTCTGTCGCCTGTCCAAACCTGCTCAAGCAGGTTTGGAGCCGCAGGCTCCAGCCCCTAGTGGGCGCTGCGCCTGCGGGCCGGCAAAGCCGGACCCGCGGCCCCGGCTTGAACTTGAGAGCTAAAGCCGCCCATGGATGGGCGGTGAGTGCTTGCCCTTACGTAGTTCCCGCGATATACATCGCTTGGGGCGTTCGTAAACTGAGGGTGTCATTCCAAGGAGACAATCTATGAAACGCCTGCTCGTCCTGGCCGCTGCCGCGACCGCCCTGTTTGCCAATGCGCAGACTTACCCCGGCTCCAAGCCGGTTTCCATCGTCGTGCCTTTTGCGGCCGGCGGACCAACAGACCGCGTCGCCCGCGATCTGGCTGAGGCCATGCGCAAAAACATCCCCGGCTCCAACTTCGTCGTGGAAAACGTCAACGGCGCAGGTGGCACCATAGGCGCGACCAAGATTGCCAAGGCCAGTCCCGACGGCTACAGCCTGCTGCTGTTTCATATCGGCATGGCCGCTACGCCCGCGCTGTACCGCAAGATTCAGTACAAGCCGCTTGAAGACTTTGAATACCTGGGGCTGGTCAACGAAGTACCCATGACGCTGATTGGCAAGCCCCAGCTGCCAGCCAACACTTACCGCGATTTCGAGAACTACATCAAGGCCAACGCCGGCAAGCTCAACATTGCCCACGCCGGCCTGGGTTCTGCGTCCCACCTTTGCGGTTTGATGTGGCAGTCGGCCATCAATGCCAAGGAGGCCATGACCACCATTCCTTTTGGCGGCACCGGCCCGGCCATGAATGCGCTGGTCGGCGGTCAGGTGGATCTGATGTGTGATCAGACCACCAATACCACCGGACAGATTGAGGCGGGCCGGGTCAAGGCTTTTGCGGTGACTACTGCCAAGCCATTGTCCAAACACAAACTGCTCAAGGACTACCCTTCGCTGCAGGAAATGGGACTCAAGGGGTTTGACCTCACCATCTGGCACGGTCTGTACGCTCCCAAAGGTACACCGCCAGCCATCCTCGCCCAACTCAATACAGCGCTCAAGGCCGCCCTGAAAGACCCTGACTTCGTCAAGAAGCAGGAAGGCCTGGGCGCTGTGGTGGTGACCGACAAGCGGGTGGAACCCGCCGCGCACAAAGCTTTTGTCGCGGCCGAAATTGCAAAACTCAAGCCGGTGATTGAAGGCGCGAAGCAATTCGCCGACTGATCCGGCGCAAGTCGATGCATAGAAGCCGCAGGGTGCAAGCCCTGCGGCTTTTTTCATGCGCCAATGCGACACATCCCCCGGGTTATCCCACTGACGCGACAGGGCCCGTTCGCATTACAAACAGGGCATGCCATCGCTGCGTATTGTTGACTCCATCACGGAACTGGGTGCCACCGATGAGGGCTGTATCGCCATCAGTGGCTCTCATGGGGGGCTAAGTTCGGCGCGCTATGCGCTGGCAGCCCGGCCACTGCTGAGTGTTTTCAATGATGCCGGCGTGGGCAAGGACAGGGCGGGCCTGGCCGCGCTGGACTTTCTGCAGGCATCCAGCCTTGCGGCATGCACCGTATCGCACGACAGCGCGTGTATAGGCGAGGCCGCGAGCACACTGCGCGATGGTGTCATCAGCCACATGAACAGCCTGGCCCTCGCGCTCGGCGTCCGGGTGGACGAACGATGCCAGCGGGTAATCGAGCAATTGCAAAAAACACATTGAAGGAAAACGCATGCATTCACATATCACTCCCAAGCGCCGGATCGTCCTGGCAGCGTGCGCTGCAGCTCTCGGGCTGGCATGCATGCAGGCCGGTGCACAAAGCGCCTGGCCCAACAAACCCGTGCGCATGGTCGTGCCCTTTGCGCCCGGCGGCACCACCGACATCCTGGCACGCGCCGTGGCGCCCGAGTTGTCCAGGGCTTTTGGGCAGCAATTTGTTGTCGACAACCGCGCTGGCGCCGGAGGCAATGTCGGCGCAGACATCGTGGCCAAGGCGCCGGCAGACGGCTACACCCTGTTGATGGGTACCGTCGGAACCCACGGCATCAACAAGTCCCTGTACGCCAAAATGCCCTTCGATCCCCAGAAAGACTTCGCGCCCATCACGCTGGTCGCGGGTGTGCCCAACGTCATGGTGATGAACGCCGAGAAGGCGGGAAAACTGGGCATCAACACGGTGCCAGATTTCGTCAAATATGCGAAATCGCACCCGGGCCAGCTCAGCATGGCCTCCAGCGGCAATGGCACGTCCATCCATCTGGCGGGCGAATTGTTCAAGGCGCAAAACGGCATCTTCATGACGCACATTCCCTATCGCGGCTCCGGCCCCGCGCTGCTGGACCTGGTGGGCGGAAGTGTCGACGTAATGTTTGACAACCTGCCCTCTGCCATGCCCCAGATCAAGGGCGGCAAACTCAAAGCCTTCGCTGTGACCAGTGCCCAGCGCTCTGCCGCGATGCCCGAATTGCCTACGGTGGAAGAAGCGGGCAAGCTCAAGGGCTTTGAAGCCAGCAGCTGGTTTGGCTTGCTGGCGCCCGCAGGAACACCACCCGACATCGTCAACCGCATTCAGCAGGAAGTTGCCAAAGCCCTGGCCACACCCGCCATCAAGGAAAAAATGCTGGCCCAGGGGGCCATTCCAAGCGGCAACACCCCTCAGGAATTTGCCAAACTAATCGATGCAGAAATCATCAAGTGGGCCCAGGTCGTGAAGGCCTCAGGCGCCAAAGTCGATTAACAGACGGCCCTCTCGGGGGCGTCCTTCCACAAGCTCAGGACGACCGGACAAGAAGAAAACGACCGCAAAGGCTCTCCAACCCAGCAGGGGCCGCGGGTCCGGCTTTGCCGGCCCGCAGGCGCAGCGCCTCCTCGGGGGCAGAGAGTTACGCGCAGCGAACGAACGTGGGGGCTTATCTATACACCCCAGACCACTTCATGGCCAGCCTGGTGGTTGCGCCTGAGCATGTCGATGAAGGGCAGGGCACGCTGGCGCAAACCCAGGCTTTCCCGCGGCACCGTGTCTGGCGCATCTTCCGCATGGGATTCTTCAAGGGCAATGGCAGCCTCCAGCGCGGCGATGGCTGCCGGCATCTGCTCCGGAAGAATGATTCCCTTGGCGCCAGCGCCCTTGCCTATGATCTCCAGCACACGCCGGCCATTGGCCTCCAGCATGATCAGGTCACCTGAGGATTTGGATTTGAATTTGTACAGCATGCCGGGCTCCTTGCTATTTTTGTTTCGGCTCAATTGATTATGAGCCGACGGGTCTGAGCCGTCTGTAGGCTGGAATCCCGAGGTACTCCCGGGGAGTCAAGCAAAATAGGCGGCTATGTTTACTCTTCCCACTGTTGCCAAACCACCGGCTCAGGCGCTGAGTCAGGACGGCTTGAGCCTGTTGATGCCCTCTGACCTTGGAGCGCTTCTGCCTGACGGCTGGTCTCAGAACTGGCTGACCCTGGCCCCTTCCTGGGAGCACCTCCCGCCCGATGCTCATCTCAAGGATGGCGGGCACTACCGTAAACGCCGGCACGCCTGTTTTGTCCACGACCCGGCAAGCGGTCACCTCGCCCAGGCGCCCCATCGAGCGCACTGGCAACCGACAGACTACAACGCGCTGCATGGCGGGTTTGAGCGCTGGTTTGAACCGGTCGAAGCGGGGGTAGCCAGCGCCCCGGCCTGGCAGGCCCTGCTGTCCGCACTGGGGGCGCTGTTTGCGCAGGTCAGGCCGGTTTCCCGCTGGTTCATTGAAGCGCACCAATTTCGGATCGATACCGCCGGCGGCGTAGGGCGGCCCACACCCGAAGGTGCACACCGGGACGGTGTGGATTTTGTGGTGGTGATGCTGATGGCGCGGCAAAACGTCAAGGGCGGCGAAACCCGGGTTTTTGACGCCAACGGTCCGCACGGTTTGCGCTTTGTCATGCAGGAGCCTCTGACCACCCTGCTGCTGGACGATGCGCGCGTGATCCATGAGACCACACCCATCCTGCCCGTATCCGGGGGCACTGGCGATGGGCACCGCGACACGCTGGTCCTGACCTACCGCGCGGACGGGTTTCAATCTCCGTAGAGCCCCCACGGTCGTTCACTGCGTGTAACTCCCTGCACCTTGCTGGCCGCCGCTCGCCAGAGTCTTCGCTTCTGATGCCTGTCCAAACCTGCCCGGGCAGGTTTGGACAGGCATCAGCCCCGAGGGGGCGCTGCGCCTGCGGGCTGGCAAAGCCAGACCCGCGGCCCTGGCTTGAAAATACCGGGCCCAGGCTCGCGTACTCTTTCTACCCCCGGGGAAAAACCGCTTGACGAATTTAGTTTAAACCTAAACAATTAAACTTCGATTAATCAATCCAAGCGGTACCACATGCACCTTCTCTGCCTGGGCGGCGGACCTGCCGGTTTGTACTTTGCACTGCTGATGAAGCTGCAAAATCCCGCTCATACCATCACGGTGGTTGAGCGAAACCGCCCTTTTGACACCTTTGGCTGGGGTGTGGTGCTGTCCGACCAGACGCTGGACAACCTGCGGGCTGCGGATCCGGTCAGCGCCAGCCTGATTGGTGAAGCTTTCAATCACTGGGACGATGTCGAGGTGTTCTTCAAGGGACGCTCCGTGCGCTCCGGCGGTCATGGCTTTTGCGGCATTGGCCGCAAGCGCCTGCTGAACATCCTGCAGGAGCGTTGCATCGAACTGGGCGTGGAGCTGGTGTTTGAAACCGACGTGCAGGACGACCAGGCCATTGCCGCAAAGTACCAGGCCGATCTGGTGATTGCCAGTGATGGGCTGAACAGCCGTATACGCAATCGTTATGCCGGAACATTCAAGCCCGACCTTGATCTGCGCGCCTGCCGTTTCGTCTGGCTGGGCACGCACAAGACCTTCGATGCCTTCACCTTCGCTTTTGAACAAACGGAGCATGGCTGGTTTGCAGCGCATGCCTACAAGTTTGACGGCAACACCTCGACCTTTATCGTGGAAACACCGGAAGCGGTGTGGAAGGCCCATGGCCTGGACCAGATGAGCCAGGAAGATGGCATCGCTTTTTGCGAAAAACTCTTCGCCAAATACCTCGACGGCAACGCCTTGATGAACAATGCCACCCACGTGCGCGGCTCGGCGATCTGGATCCGTTTCCCGCGCGTGGTCTGTGAACGCTGGGTGCATTGGCCCACCGTGCCCGGCCGCAGCGACGGGCCGCCCCTAGCAAGGCCAGCCCCCTCGGGGGGCAGCGAACCACACGCAGTGGGGAGCGTGGGGGCGCCTATCGTACTGATGGGCGACGCTGCGCACACGGCGCATTTTTCAATAGGCAGCGGTACGAAGCTGGCGCTGGAAGATGCCATTGAATTGACGCGGTGTTTTGCGGAACACGCCCATGCGGATGACGCGCTGAAGACCTACGAAGCCCTTCGCTCGGTGGAGGTTCTGAAAATCCAGAATGCGGCGCGCAACTCTACCGAGTGGTTTGAGAACGTAGACCGCTACAGCAGCATGCAAGCCGAGCAATTTTTCTACTCGCTGCTGACTCGCTCGCAGCGCATCAGCCACGAAAACCTGCGCGTGCGTGATGCCTCCTGGCTGCAAGGCTACGAGCAGTGGCTGGCGGGCCAAAGCCCTCGCGCCGCAACAAGCACAGAGACAGGATCCGTGCCACCCATGTTGCTGCCTTTGAAGGTACGCGGCCTCCAGCTCAAAAACCGCATCGTCGTCTCACCCATGGCCACCTACAGCGCGGTAGACGGAACGCCTCAGGACTTCCATCTGGTGCATCTGGGCGCACGCGCGCTGGGCGGCGCTGCCATGGTGTTTGCCGAGATGACTGCGCCTTGTCCTGAGGGCCGCATCACACCCGGATGTCCTGGCTTGTGGAACGAAGAGCAGATGCTGGCCTGGAAACGTATTGTCGATTTTGCCCGTCGCTCCGGCGAAGGCGTGCGCATGGGCATGCAACTGGGCCACAGCGGCCCCAAAGGCTCAACCCAGCTTGGCTGGGAAGCACCGGATGAACCGCTGGTGGAGGGCAACTGGCCCTTGCTGGCTGCCAGCGCTGTGGCTTACGGCCCCACCAACGCCGTCCCCACTGCAATGACACGCGCCGACATGGACCACATCAAGGCGCAGTTTGTGCAGTCGGCGAAATATGCGATGGCCGCCGGCTTTGACTGGCTGGAACTGCATTGCGCCCACGGCTACCTGCTGTCAAGTTTCATCACGCCACTGACCAATCTGCGCACTGACGAATACGGCGGCTCGCTGACCAACCGTTGCCGCTATCCGCTGGAAGTTTTTCAGGCCCTGCGCGCGGTGTGGCCGGAACATTTGCCAATGAGTGTGCGCATCTCCGCGCACGACTGGGCGCCAGGCGGCAACACCGGCGACGATGCGGTGGAAATCGCCCGCTTGTTCAAAGCGGTCGACTGTGACTTCATCGACGTATCGTCCGGCCAGACCACGCGCGCTGCCAGGCCCGTCTACGGCCGCATGTACCAGACGCCTTTTGCGGACCGCATCCGCAACGAGGTCGGCATCCAGACCATTGCCGTCGGCGCCATTTCCGAAGTCGACCACGTCAACAGCATCATCGCGGCAGGCCGCGCTGACCTGTGCGCCATTGCTCGGCCTCACCTTGCAGACCCCGCATGGACCCTGCATGAAGCGGCCAGGTTGCAGAGCCGGGCAGTTGACTGGCCCAAGCAGTATTTCAGCGGCCGGGATCAGCTCTACCGCGAGATTTCAAAGAAAGTTTAGGCCGTCTGCCCTTTAGCGACGGGAATAGTTTGCTATCAAAATAATAGTATTTCAAGGAGAAAAGCATGGACATGGAAGCACGAGGACATCGCGAACACCCCGAGGCACTGCGCTTGTGGTTGCGCCTGCTGACCTGCACCCAGCTGATCGAGAAGCAGGTACGCGGTCAGTTGCGCGAGCAGTTCGACACCACCTTGCCGCGGTTTGACCTGATGGCCCAGCTCGAGCGCAATCCGGACGGCCTGAAGATGAATGAGCTGTCGCGCCGCATGATGGTCACCGGCGGCAATGTCACCGGCATCACCGACCAGCTGGTCGCCGAAGGCGTGGTCGAACGCCTGGATGTGGAAGGAGACCGCCGCGCCTACCGCGTACGCCTGACCTCACGCGGCCGCAAGGTCTTTGAGGAAATGGCCCGCCAGCACGAGAGCTGGATTGTGCAGGCCTTTGGCGGCCTGTCCGCGCGCGAAGTGGAAACCCTGCACAAGCTGCTGGGCAAGGTCAAGCAACACCAGATCGACCTGAACGAGTTGAGCCAGGAAATGGAAAACACATGAAGCACTTCATTGGCCCCTCCAACCCGATGCGCACGCAGTTCAGTGCACAGGGCGGCTACCCCGCCCGTCATTTCGCTTACGCCTGCCACGACGGCGTGGCGACCTTGACCCTGAACCGGCCGGACCGCAAGAACCCGTTGACATTTGATTCATACGCGGAGCTGCGTGACCTGTTTCGCGCGCTTGTGCAGGCCACCGACGTCAAGGTGATTGTGCTGACCGGCGCTGGTGGCAACTTCTGCTCGGGTGGTGACGTCCACGAAATCATTGGCCCGCTCACCCGGATGAGCATGCCCGAGATGCTGGAGTTCACCCGCATGACCGGCGATCTGGTCAAGGCCATGCGGCTGTGCCCGCAACCCATCGTTGCAGCCATTGACGGGATCTGCGCCGGCGCGGGGGCCATGATGGCGCTGGCCTGCGACATGCGTCTTGGCACGGCGCAGGCCAAAACAGCCTTCCTGTTCACCCGCGTGGGGCTGGCAGGTGCGGACATGGGGGCCTGCGCCCTGTTGCCCCGCCTCATCGGGCAGGGACGCGCGTCAGAGCTTCTGTTTACCGGCCGGGCCATGACCGCGCAAGAGGGGCTCCAATGGGGGTTTTTCAACGCCTTGCATGAATCGTCTGATGTGCTGTCCAAAGCGCAGGTGCTGGCCGCCGAGCTGGCAGCCGGTCCCACCTTCGCACACGGCATGACCAAGACCATGCTGCATCAGGAATGGGCCATGACACTGGACCAGGCCATTGAAGCCGAAGCCCAGGCGCAGGCCATCTGCATGCAGACGGGTGACTTCAAGCGCGCCTATGAGGCATTCGCCAGCAAGCAAAAACCGGTGTTTCAGGGAGACTGAGATGAAGGCCTCTACCGCCCATCTGGGCTTGCCTTTCTTTGATGACGTTCATCGCACCCTGGGGCAGCAGCTCGCTGACTGGGTGCCGGCCCAGCAGGTCGATGAAAGCGACGACCGCAGCGCCTGCAGACAGTGGGTCCAGCGCCTCGGCGACGCCGGCTGGTTGCGTTACTGCGTGCCTGCCGGAAATGGCGGCGCTTTGGGCGGCGCACTGGAGAAGCTCGACTCGCGGGCCCTGGTCATCCTCCGTGAAACCCTGGCCTTTCACTCGCCGCTGGCCGACTTTGCGTTTGCAATGCAGGGCCTGGGCAGTGGCGCCATCACCCTCGCGGGCACGCCGGAGCAGCAGGCGGCCTACCTGCCGGCCGTCGCGCGTGGAGAAAAAATCGCAGCCTTTGCATTGAGTGAGCCCGATGCAGGCTCCGATGCAGGTGCAATGACGACCAGCGCCGACCAGGCAGACGGCCAATGGGCGCTCAACGGCCGCAAAACCTGGATCAGCAATGGCGACCTCGCCGACTTTTATGTCACCTTTGCCAAGACCGATGCGTCGGCGGGCACACGCGGCATCACCGCCTTTATCGTCGACGCCAGGGTGGCCGGGCTTGACAGCAGTGAACACATTGCCGTGATGTCGCCCCACCCACTGGCCACCTTGAGATTTGCCCACTGCCGCATCCCTGCCACGGCCCAGCTCGGGGCGCTCCATGGGGGCTTCAAGCTGGCCATGCAGACGCTCGACATCTTCCGTGCTTCCGTGGCCGCTGCGGCTTTGGGCATGGCCAGGCGCGCGCTGGCCGAAGCCGTGCGCTTCTCACGCGAGCGCAGGATGTTTGGCCAGACCCTGGCCGACTTCCAGCTGACCCAGGCAAAAATTGGCGAAATGGCCGCGCTGATTGATGCTGCCGCCCTGCTCACCTACCGTGCCGCCTGGCTGCGCGATGACAGTGAGCAGCGAGCCGCCGGCACGCGCGTGACCACAGAAGCGGCCATGGCCAAGATGACCGCGACGGAAAACGCCCAGCGCGTGATCGACATGGCACTTCAAATGCATGGTGGCATGGGTGTCAAGGTGGGTACCCGGATCGAGAGCCTGTACCGCGAGATCCGTTCGCTGCGCATTTACGAAGGGGCCACCGAAGTCCAGCAACTCATCATTGGAAAATCGGTGTTGCAGTCATGACAAGCAACTCCGCCACCTCTGCCCAACCCGACCGGTTTGTGCACGACCGCCTTCCCTCGCCGCTGCAGCGCCCACAGCTGCGCTACGAGCTGCCGGAGTTGCAAATCCCGGCCCAGGCCAACCTGGTCGATGCGCTGTTTTCGAAAGCCCGTCAAGCGGGCCTTGCCGACCGGCCCCTGCTGCGCTCAGATGCCCTCACCCTGAGCTACGCCGAAACCGAGGACAGGGTCAACCGCATTGCCCAGGTGCTGACCGAAGACCTGCACCTGGTGCCCGGCAACCGCGTCTTGTTGCGCGGCGGCAATTCCATCGGCATGGCATTGAGCTGGCTGGCTGTGGTGAAAGCCGGCTTGGTCGCCGTAGCCACCATGCCGCTGCTGCGCGCACGCGAAATCGGCGACATCATCGAGAAAGCGCAACCTGCGGTGGCCATCTGCGACGCCAGACTGACGGACGAGCTGGAACAGGCCCGCCCGGCCCATCCGGTGCTGCACACGGTCATCAGGTTCAACGCAGCGCACGACCCTCAGGACCTGGGGGTCCTGTGCGCTACCAAGTCGGGGCACTTTAAAGCCTGCCCGACCGCTGCTGACGACATCGCATTGATGGCCTTCACCTCCGGCACGACCGGCAAGCCCAAGGCAGCGGTGCACACCCACCGTGACGTTCTGGCCGCATGCGAGGCCTGGCCACGCCATGTGCTCAAGGCGTCACCGGATGACATCGTGATGGGCTCGCCGCCGCTGGCCTTTACTTTTGGACTGGGTGGCATGCTGGTTTTTCCGATGTGGGCAGGCGCTTCGGTGTATTACCCGGCCATCCCTTACACGCCAGAAGCCATGGTGAAACTGATCACGCAGGTGGGCGCGACGATTTGCTACACCGCACCCACGTTTTACCGGCAGATGGCTCCGTTTGCCAAACAACACGGGGTAGGCGGCTTGCGCATCTGCGTCAGCGCTGGCGAAGGTTTGCCAGATGCGACACGCCAGCTATGGAAAGACGCCACCGGCATCGAGATGACCGACGGCATAGGTGCCACGGAGATGTTCCACATTTTCATCTCCAGCACTGCGCAGGATGTACGCCGTGGCGCGGTCGGCAAAGTGGTTCCCGGTTACACCGCCAAAGTCGTGGATGACCGCGGCGTGGAAGTGCCCCGGGGGACGATAGGCAAATTGGCGGTTGTCGGGCCCACCGGCTGCAAATACCTGGACGATCCGCGCCAGGCGGGGTATGTCAAGGAAGGCTGGAACTACCCTGGCGACGCCTTCATGCAGGACGCAGAGGGTTACTTCTTTTTTCAGGCGCGAGCCGACGACATGATCATCACCTCGGGCTACAACGTGGGAGGTCCTGAAGTGGAAGACGCCCTGCTCAAGCACCCTGCCGTTGCAGAATGCGCAGTGATTGGCGTGCCGGACGAAGAACGCGGCATGGCTGTCAAGGCCTTCATCGTGCTCAAGCCCGGCCAGGAGGGAAGCTCCGACACGACCCGGTTGCTGCAAGACCATGTCAAAGCCACACTGGCACCGTTCAAATACCCACGCCAGATTGAATTTGTCCAGCATCTGCCCCGCACGGAGACAGGAAAACTGCAGCGCTTCAAGCTGCGTCCACCATGAAATTTCAAGTCCGCAAAAAAATCCGCTTTCACCACTGCGACCCGGCGGGGATTGTTTTTTATCCCCAATTTTTTTACCTCCTGCATGAGGTCCAGGAAGACTTTCTGGCCCACATCGGCTACCCCGAGCATGAGCTGATTGCTGGAGGTACGGGCGTGCCCATCGTCAGTCTCAAAACCGAGTTTGTCGGTATGTGCCGCTTTGGTGATGAAGTCAATATCAGCCTGGCGCTGACACGGCTGGGCCAGGCCAGCATCGGCATGCGCTATGAAATACATAGCGAACTTCCTTCGTCAGAAAAGGGCGAAACCCTTAAATTATGTGCAGAAACGGTGGTGGTGTGCTCCGAGGTACCCAAGGGAAAGGCCATCGCCATCCCCGGGGTGCTCCGCCACGCCCTGCTGCCCTATCTGGACGCCAACCTGGAAAACAAATCATGATGAAACAGCTGCAACCGCCGGACTGGGCCGAGCCCAAAGGCTATGCCAACGGCGTGCTGGCCCGGGGCGCGCTCATTTTTGTGGGCGGGCAAATCGGCTGGAACGCACAACAGAAGTTTGAAAGTGACGATTTCATGGCCCAGACGCGGCAGGCCCTGCAAAACATCAAGGCCGTCTTGCTGGCTGGTGGCGCCGGGCCGGAGCACATGGTGCGCATGACCTGGTACATCGTTGACCGCGCGGAATATGTGGCGAATCTGAAAGCGCTTGGGGCCGTCTACCGCGAGGTCATGGGAAAGAATTTTCCGGCCATGACCTGCGTACAGGTAGCGGCCCTTGTGGAAGATCGGGCGCGGGTCGAAATAGAAGTGACGGCGGTTCTGCCCGACTGAGACAGCCGGACGGAGCAGAGCCTTTTCTGGCTTAAGATGATTGTGGAGACTGCGACACCGCAACCGCCCGCCAGACCGAATGGAGACGCCCGTGACCCCATCCCGAACGCCCGATGCGCTCAATCTCCCAGAAGGGACAGCATCCCATGAATGACGACACCTCCGGCTTCAGCCAAACCGCTTCCGGACCGGAATTCGGACTGGCGCAATCGCAGCGAAAAATGCAACAACAGTTGATGGAGTCAACAGGCGTTGCGCATTCCGTTTTCAATTTCAAAACCCAGCAGCTGATGTGGAACACGCGTGCCTACCAGCTTTTTGGCGTCAGCCCGGTGGGGGCGGCCATGACACTGGAACTGGCCATGGGTTTGATCTACCCGGACGACCTGGAAGGCGTCGTGAAAGCCCGCGACCAGCTGCGTCAGACCGCCGGCACCATCGAACTCGATTACCGCGTCATCCGTCCGGATGGCGGACTGCTGGATATTCATTCGCTTCTGTATACCGAAAATGACAGCCAGGGCCGGCAGCTTGCCTGTGTGGAATTGAGCCTGGATGTGACTGACCGCAAGCGCATCGAAAGCGCGCTGATTCAATCTGCGCGTTTGTGCATGGTTCTGGACAAAGTTTCGACCGATGGGTACTGGGAACAAGCCAACGCGACACAGCAGGACAGCGACCCGGCGCAGACGCTTCCGGCGCCGCTTGCCGAGACCCGCCCTGTCCACGCTCCGCACAGAAAAATGCGCGTTCTGTATGTGGAAGACAATATGTACAACCTGATGCTCTTCGACGACGTGATGCGGACGCGCGACGATGTGGAAGTGCGTATGGCCCAGAACGGCGCGCAGGGCTACGAGGTGGCGACCAGCTGGCGCCCTGATGTGCTGGTTCTGGATGGCCGGCTGCCGGACACACACGGCATCGACCTGCTGCACCGCATGCGGGAAATCCCCGGGATGCAGGCAACGCCTGCTTTCATGTGCTCTGCGGACACGATGCCCGAGCACAAGATACTTGCCGAACAGGCCGGCTTCAGCGGCTACTGGACCAAGCCGGTTGACTTTGACAAGGTGTTTGACGAGCTGGACCAGGTGGCTGGCAGCATCACACTCGACTGAAGGACTGAGAGGCTCTTGCGGGGCCAACCCGCAAGCGACTTGTTGCGGCCCTGGGGCTTACTCCATGCCCGATGGCGGCGTCACCGAGCTTTCACGCGTGATCAGCCAACGGTCACCCACCCGCATCCACTGCAAGGTTTTGGTGACGACGTCGCGGTAATTGGCGGAGCGGTAGGTCTGCTTGAACACCATGGTCGCATTGGTGGCGTCGGACTGCGCGATGGTCATGTCCGCAACATCCACAGAAACATCAGTCGCCCGCTCCATGACACGCTTGCGCCGCTCTTTCCATGCCTCCCGGTCGCCGCCCGTAGCCGGAACAAAGCTCGGTGCGTAAAAACCAAAGTAAGTGTCTACATCCCGCTTGGCCCAGGCGGTCCTCCAACCCTCCAGCGACTGCCGCAACTCGCGGGTGCTTGGCGTGTCGGGCAAGGGTGCCGGGGACGGGGCGGCAGCCGGCGCTGGCGCAAGCTGCGGCGCCGGCGCAGCAGCAGCGGGCACAGGCCGCGCTGGAGCGCTTGCGGCCGGGACGGGTGTCGCAGCTGTCGCAGGAGCGGTGCCCGGCGCGAGCACCTCCTGAATGGCACGCTCCCGCGCGTTGAGCAGGGCCGTTTGCTTGACGAGGTCAGCCGCCCTGACCACCAGGGCGCCTTTGTCGACAACATACAGCGAAACCGGTTCGGCAGGACACTGCTGCGAGGCATCTTCCCCCTCGCTCCATGGCTCGACTCCGGGGACAGGGCCGGTTTCAATCTTCGTCAAGTCCAGCGCCGCCAGCAAGGTGCCCTGGGCCGCATGGGTGCGAATATAGGCCACACCAAGATCATGCTCGCCATTGGCCAGCGCGCGTTTGGCCTGAAACAACTCGTTTTCAGTGTCCAGCAAGTCAAGCAAGGTACGTTGCCCGATGTCAAACTGGAGACGATACGCATTGCGCGCTTTCTCCACCGCCACCCGGTTCTGGTCAAGATAACCGATTTGCTCCTTGAGCTTGCGAATGTCGTTATAGGCAATGGTCAGGGTCTGCCGGATATCGCGGCAGGTCTTGTCGCGCAGGTCTTTGGTGACGTTGAGTTGCTCGGCGAACTGGCGCTCGCGCGCACGGTCGCTGAATCCGTTGAACAGGTTCCAGCTCATCACAACTTCGGCGACGCTGGTTTCGGTATTGCCGGAGATTCCGCTCAGGTTTTTACCGTTGTCGCGGCGAAAACGCAGGTCGAACCTTGGCTGGTAGGCGCCACTTCGGGACGCCAGCGCGGCGTTGGAGGCGCGGACATTCTCGATGGCCGCACGCAACGCGGCATTGCGGTACTGCGCCAGCTTGATGGAGCTGGTCGCGTCGGCGGGAATTTCCTGGACCAGCGGCGCCGGCAAGGGCATCTCTGCCGTGGGGACCGCGCCCACAATGCGCTGGAAGCGCGCCGATGTATCGTGCAGATTGGAGGTTTCAATCAGCAGGTTGGACTCTGCCAGTGCCAGCCGCGCAGCGATCTGCTCCAGGTCGACTGCACGCGCCACACGTGCCTTGACCCTGCGCTCGGTCTGCTCAAAAACAGATCGATGCTGCACAAAATTTTCTTCCGCGAGTCTGACCAGTTCCCGAAACCGCAGCACATCGTAGTAGGCGCGGGCTGCCTCAAACGCCGCTGTTTCCGAGGTGTCAAAAAACTCGAACAGGCGCACCAGCCGGGCATGGTCGAGGCGCTTGATCTCGTTGCGCGTGGGAAAACCGTCGTAAAGCAGTTGCGTGATCGTCAGGGAGGAGGATGTCCTGTCGTAACGTGACCGCAAGGTCGGGTCGTTGCGGCGCTCTGAGCCTGTGCCGGCAAGCAAGTCAACTTTGGGCAACTGGGCGCCAAAGCCCACATCACGCTCATACCCCGCTGCATGGAGCGTATGCAGGCGGGCCAGTACTTCGGGGTTGGTCAATACAGCCTTTTGCGCTGCCTCTTTCAGAGTCAGCGGCTTTTCGGCTTGCGCCGCCGCAAACCCGTGAGCGAACAGCACCAAAGCGCACAATGAAGTCATCCGCAATGGATGCAGGATTTCAAGCAGCGGCAAGCGGGATTTCATGGGCGCAAACCCGGGGCCATCACCGGTACACTGACTCGAAGCCATCCCCCGGGGACAGTCAATATCCGCAGGGGCGACCTGGCAGATAGCGGTGAGGGTGCTGTGGAGGCCATTGAGGTTTCAAATAGTTTCAAATGCGGGGCAATTGTCGCCTCATCCCGGTGTACAAATGAAGCGCAATCATTCGAAATCAGGTTAAGAATATGCCGTTAGTTGCTGTTTTATATGGATATTTTCATGCTAACGCAGGTTTTACTGCAGCGCAATTAATATCCTGACGAATTGTGCCAGTGGTGCAAAAACGAAACACTTGAAGCATTTCCTCTACCGCGTCCTGATCGTTTTAGCGCTTTTTGCCGCAGCGCTGAAGGTCGTCGCCGTTGATTTCGAGCGGATGCAGAATGTGATCGCCCAGCGCTTCGGACCAACCGCGGTCGGCTCCCTCAGGGACTGGCAAAAACTGCTTCTGGACAACGCAGACCAGCCGGCACCCGCCAAGCTCAAACAGGTCAACGACTTTTTCAACCGCCGTGTCAAGTTCGGGGACGATCAAGTCGTCTGGGGGCAAAGCGACTACTGGGCTACACCGGTAGAAACCCTCGGTCGGGGTGCTGGCGATTGCGAAGACTTCGCAATTGCCAAATATTTCACCTTGCTTTTGCTCAGCATTCCGGACGACAAATTGCGGCTGATCTACGTGCAGGCCCGGATTGGCGGCGCCGCCAGCAGTATCAGCCAGGCACACATGGTCCTGGCGTTCTATCCGGAGCCCAATGCCGAGCCGCTGATCCTGGACAACCTGATCAGCGACCTCCAGCCCGCGTCCCGCCGACTGGACCTGTTGCCCGTATTCAGCTTCAACAGCATGGGACTGTGGCAGGGCGCGACCGGTGCCAGAGGCACCGGGGGGCCAGCCAGTCTGTCGCGTTGGCAGGAATTGCTCAGACGCGCCCGCGCCGAAGGCTTTGATTGATCTGACTCAGAAACCGCTATAAAGAACTGTTCCGAGGGGAATTTCATGTCGATGTACCGCCAATTGTGGCTTGCGATCATTCTGAGCACCCTGCTCGCCCTGCTGGGAGGCTTGCTCGCGTCGACGCTCAATGCGCGCAGTTATCTGTCGGAGCAGCTCAGTTCCAAGAACTCCGACAACGCCGCAGCGCTTGCTTTGGCACTAAGCCAGCAAAATGCCGACGCGGTCATGGTCGAGCTGACCGTTGCAGCGCTGTTCGACGGGGGTCACTACGAGCTGATACGCGTTGTGGACCCGCTGGGTAAAACCATTGTGGAACGCACCGCGCCAGCCCCTGCAAGCACCGCCCCGGACTGGTTTGTGAAAGCCTTGCCGCTGTCGGCCGCACCGGGCAAGGCGCAGATCAGCAACGGGTGGAAACAACTGGGGACGCTGACCCTTGTCAGCACCAGCCGCTTTGCGTATCAGTCGCTCTGGAAAAACGTCCTGCAGCTGGTAGCGGCCCTGGCGCTCTCGGGCCTGGTGGCGGGCTACCTCGGAACGCTGATTCTGCGCCGCCTGCGCGAGCCCCTTGAAAGGGTCATTGACCAGGCAACTGCCATCAGCGACCGCCGCTTCGAGTTGATAGAGGTGCCCAATGTCCCCGAGCTGAGGCAACTTGCCATTGCCATGAACAGCACGGTCACCCGACTGAAGGGAATGTTTGCTGAAGAGGCGCAGCGGCTGGAGGTGCTGAGGATCACGGCCAACTATGACGCCGTCACCGGGCTGGCGAACCGGACATTTTTTCTGGTGCAACTGCTCGATGCGCTGGACAGCGAAGAGGCTGCTGAAGGATCGCTGCTGCTGCTGCGGCTCGCAGATTTTTCCAGGCAGAGTCAGCGCCTCGGCCCCACAGCAAGCCAGGACCGGCTAAGGGCCGTTGCCGAGGTTCTGGCTCAACACGCAGCTGGCGCACACGGTGTTGCTGCTCGCATAGGCGAGTCCGATTTCGCCCTGCTGCTGCCCAGTCAAACCAATCCCGAGGAAGTGGCTCAGTCAGTGCTTTCAGCGTTGTCCAGGACAAGTGCCGCAGGAAACGCAGGAGGGCCGACCGCCTACATCGGTATCGGCAGGCTGCAGCGTGGCCAGGACATTGCCGGCCTGATGGCGCAGGCCTCGACTGCACTGGCTGCTGCGGAGGCTGGAGGACGCGACACAATCCGGGTATCCGCGCGCGCCGAGAGCACAGGTATGCCTGACACCGCAGAGGAAACCGCTCAGGCGCTCAGGCGCGCGCTTGAGCAGGGACGCGTGAGGCTGGCACCGTTTCCTGTTCAGGATTTGCGCGGCGAGTTGGTTCATCGGGAATGCCGGCTCGAACTCAAACTGGATGAAGCTGGGGATTGGCAGGCAGCAAGCCGCTTCCGGCATGTCAGCGAGCCTTTCCATTTGTCGTCGCTGATGGACCTGGCCGCGGCAAAAATGGCGCTCGAGAAATTGCGCAGCCAGCCCGGCCTTGCAGACCTGGCACTTCAACTGTCGGCGCACTCCCTGCACGACACCGGTTTTCACACAAGCCTGATGGACCTGCTCAGGAAAAATCCGGCACTCGCCAGCCGTTTGTGCCTGGAGATGCCCGAAGCCGACGCCGTCATGGACATCAGTACATTCAGAACGTTCGTCAAGGAAGCTCGCAAGAATGGCAGCCGTATCGGACTGAACCATTTTGGGCGCTACTTCAGCCATGCCGGTGTGCTGCACGACCTGGGACTGGACTTTGTGAAGGTGGACTCCAGTTTCATACGGGGGCTGCAGTACAGCACGGACAACCAGGTTTTCCTCAAAGGACTGGCGTCGGTGGCACACAAGATGGGCATGAAGGTCTATGCAGAAGGCGTGATAGACCGGGCCGAGCTGGCCGCGCTGGATGGAACCGGCTTTGACGGAGCAGCAGGGCCTGCGATCAGGGAAGTTGGCTGACCCCTCGGGGCCCGCGCCATTTTTTAGTCAAATAGGGATTCAGCCCTTTAGTGGTGAGCACCGGGCGCTATTTAATTCATAGCGATTGATGCGACATCCAGGGCAAGATTGTCGGTCTCGCCCCTGACGCAGCATCAATCCGTATTGAGCTTGCCTTTGGTCAGCAAGTCCTGAATGACCTGCTGATCGGTTGTGTAAGCACCGATCATGTCGACCCCAGTCAAGACAATCCGCTGATTCTCGGCACTGGTCACTACCCCAGAAGGCGCGCCTACTGCGTGAGGGTCGGCAGCAAATCCTCCCGTGGTGCTGATATGAACAATGGTGTCCGCCCCCGATTTCTCGAAGTGCAGGAAATTGGCCAGATTGTCCTGTCCGAGCACCGAGCCCGCCGTCTCGCCAACCAGAAGATCGCGCAGGTCCAGAACATCGCCGCCCGCGGCCCGCGTAGCCAGATTGAAGTCGGTGATGGTGTCGGTCACCGGAGCGCCCGCTGTTGCCCCGTCGTTGAGTTCCCAGGCAAAAATATCTGCGCCCAGGCCACCGCTCAGGTTGTCGGCGCCTTGACCACCAACAATCAGGTCACGGCCGTCGCCGCCGCTGAGAACGTCGGCTCCCGCGCCACCATCCAGGCGGTCATCGCCTGTACCGCCGGACAAGGTGTCTATGCCGTCATTGCCGAAGGCGAAATCAGAATTGGCCGTAAGCGTTGGCGTGTTGTTGCCACTGGTTCCCTCATAAGCATTGGAGATGCTGACCAGATTGAGGAACTGGTCGACCTGGTGAATGCCTTTGGTGGCCGTGATGTCGATCAGGGCCGATTGCGCTGTCGTCACGCCCGTGACTGTCAACGGTCCTGTGAAACTCCATGTCGAGATATCGACCGACTGGGTGACGCCGGTCGTGATAGTTGCGCTATGGCCTGCGTTGTCGCTGATCACCCAGCCTGTCTGAAGGCCTGAGACCGACAGGGTGTCAAAGGCGCGGGCGGTGACGTCGAACTGGAAGGTCGTGCCGTCGTTGGCAATACCGACATCATGGTGGTTGATTTCAGTGTCCCAGATGGAACGCACTTGCTCATTGGTCAACACGCCGGTGTAAATCCGCAAGTCATCAATGCCGGCATTGAGGTATTTGTCGTTGTCTATCCTGCGGTCAAAATTGCCGTACACGCCGTTGGTAAAGCCGATGCCGAACACATTGGTGATGGTTCCACTAAGGCCTGCGGCGGTCACGGTGCTCTCCAGCACGCCGTCCACCCACATCTGGGTCTGTCCAGTGGTTGAATTGCGCGTCATCGCGACGAAATGCCACGTACCGTCAGAGATGATGGTTGTACTCTTGGCGCCTGCGGTATCGCCAACGTTCAGACCCATGCGGCCGTTGTTGTCAATCCAGCCCCACTGGGCATCGTTGACCGCACCGTTCTGCTCGGAGCCGATGACACTTGGCCTGTTCCACCCGATGTCGGTTCCACCAAACTGGGCCGCGTCGGTCGAAAGCTTCTGCGTGGTGTTGATCCAGAAACTGATGGTGGCCGAACCGGTAATCGGGTTCAACTCGGCCGGATCGACCGAGAGCGAAGCCCCTTTGCCGTCAAACTGCAACGCAGTGCCCGAGGTACCGGCATGGCCGGTGATCCAGGTGGGGGTTGCGTTGCCGTTGGTGGTGTTCGCGTCAGACAGCGTACCAATGATGTCCCGGTATTCATTGAGGGCAGGTACTCCAAAACCTTCATCAAAGGTCCACTGGCCCACCGGGCGCACCTGAAGAATGGGCGCGCTGTCCAGATCGAGAATGGTAGCCGTCCCCACCGCTACCGAATTGATGACGGGACCGGAAGAAACGGTAGCAGTGAGTGTAAAAGTCTCCGAGCTTTCGATGCTGCCATCAACGGTTGTTGTGGTGCGCACCAGGACGCTGGTCTTGCCTGAAGAAACAACCATGCTGCCGGTGTAGTCGGTCCAGGTGGTGCCGCCGTTCACCGAGTACTGCAAGGTGGCGCCGTAGTCCGTGCCAGTGGCTGTACCGTTGGTGGTCTGCAGGGTCACCGTCACATCGTTGGCGGTTTGCGCGCCAAGACGGATGTCGAACATGGCGTAATCGCCTTCCACAATGGTTGTGTCGTTGACAACCGCCATCAATGGCGGGTTGCCTGAGGACATGCCCTGCTGGAAGATGTGGAAAGTGAGCGTTGCGGAACTGCTTGCAGTTGCGCTGTTCGAGCTCTCGGTGGACATGGCAGTCACGCCGAGATCCACGCGTCCAGAGTAATCCTCAGGGAACATGATGAACGCAGTAGCCAGGGCGCTGTAAGGTATGGTGACCTGCCCGTTGACAGGGCTATACGTCGTCGCTCCCGAGACGATGCGGGATCCGCCCGGCATGTTGGTGATGAACAGGGAAAGTGTCTCCGAACTGTCGGTATCCACCAAAGCTGCCGTAATCTCTCCGGCAAGCGCTATGCGCGTGACGTTGCCGATATTGTTGACGTAGGTGTTATTGACCGAGTTGTAGTTGTCCTGCAACGCACCTTGAGCTTCAATAAGTCGGATGTCGTCAAAGTACCCGCCCACGCCGTTGCCGCCCTCTGGAGAGGTCGTCTGAATCGTGATGGTGTGGTTACCTGTGGTCGCGAAATTGAATCCGGTACGTACGGCCTGCCAGACCAGCGAAGAGTTTGCAGCGCCTGCGGTATACGTTCCCACAACAACGCCATCAACCAGCACCTGGAAGCCGGTATTGGCCGTCGGCGCCGCGTCTGGGGCGTAGTTAAGACTGAGCTGGTAGATGTTGGACGTATCCGTCACATTGATGGTTCGCGTGATCGCCGGTGTCTGGTAGTTCGGGTTCCCGGCCGATACGCCATTGGCCGCGTTGTCCAGATGCAGGAAGACGCGCTGCGCATCACCCCCTGTCGTGCTTCCCAGCATGCCCGTTGCTGTGTACAGCGTAGCGTTGTTGGAGTTGAGTATCTGGTCACCATCAGCGTTGAAGTAAAACTGGCTGACTTGCGTGCCACCAGAAGTGCCAACAGTGTCTGCGACTGCGGGCGTAGCAAGCGACCACCCCTCTATGGCGGCCGTTCCCTTGGCATGGGTCGCATTGTTGGTGTCGTCTGCCGTTGCGGTGAGCGGACCAACCGACTCCCAGGTGGTGTTGAACACCTGCGTCAACGAGTTGCCCACCGACAACGTCGGTGCGTCCGCCACTGCTGTGGCATTGACAGTGGCCACGGCTGTTGCGCTGTTGGTGCTGGAGTTGTCAGTGGCAAAGAAATTGAAAGTCGTACTGCCAGCCCAGTTGGTGGTGGGCTTGAAGTACAAAGTCAAACTGCCGGCCGTGGCGGCGTAGGCGGTACTGGCGGTCACAGCCAGCGTCATCCCTGCATCGGTGTACAGCGTGCCGTTGGCCGGCAAGCCGCTGAGGGTAAAGGTGCTTATCGTGCCGTTTGGATCGACAGCGCTCAGCGTAACAGGTATGCCGCCCGCAGCGTCTTCGTTTCCAGTGGCGCTGGCCGTAGAGGCTACCGGAGCCGTCGACGTCGCGATATTGACCGTTGCATTCGCCGTGTTGCTGACCAAAGCGCCATCGGTCACGGTGACGGTGAAGGCACGCGCCGTCAGATCGGCGTTCGTCAAGGCGTTGGTAAAAGTGATAGCTTGCAGCGCTGTCTGGTAGTTGGCCGCGCTGGACGAACCAGAAAGCGTGATGATGTGGTTGTTGGCGCCCGAAACAACAGCTGTAATGCCCGACGGCAAGCTTCCAGCGGCAATCACGTCGCCAGCCTGCCAGTTGGTGAGGGTGATGGTTGCCCCCGTCAGGTTGGCGCTGTCCGCATCCGAAATCACGTTGTCCAGGTCGGCAACAGCCACCGGAGTCGGGGCCGGGCCAGAGCTTCGTACAAAATATGTCGAGAAGCCCGTACCAGCTGCGCTGCCATCAAGGTCAAGCACTGGCGCGTCGTTGACGGCCGTGACGCTGACCGTTGCGGTGGCAGTTGTGCTGTTGAGCAGCCCGTCGTTAACCACGATGGTCAGGGAGCGCGGTGTGGTGCTTGGGTTATCTGAGGTGTTGGAGTAAGTGATAGCCCGCAGTGCCACCTGATAGTCAGCCACGCTAGCCGTACCCGTGAGGGTCAGGATGTTGTTGTTCGGGCCGGAAAGCGAGTAGGTGATGCCTGAAGGAATCGAGCCGATGGACAGAACATCGCCAGCCTGCCAGTTGGTCAGCGTGACCGTTGCGCTGGTAAGGCTGGTGGCATCATCTGCAAGCACCATGTCGGAGTCGGTGATTTGTACGCCCGCCCCATTCTCGGTATAGGCAGCCGTATAGCCGGTTCCAGCGCCGCTTCCGTCAAGGTCGAGGGTAGGCGCGTCATTGACCGCTGTGATACTCAGGGTGACGGTATCTACGTCAGTCAAGGTACCACCCGTGCCGGTATTTCCAAGGTCCGTGGTGGTGACGGTCAGTGTCACAGTGCCATTTGCGTTGGCCTCCGTCGTGTAGGTGACGGAACTGGCAGCGATAAAGCTATTGATATTAGCCTGAGTGCCCGCCAGCATCAGGCTGCCGGATCCTGAGCCTGTCACGGTCACGCCGCCACCCGACGTCGCGGCCAATGTGCCTGCTGGGACGCCCAGGGTAACGTTAACGACGCTTGATGCGGCATCAACATCGGCGATGCTGATGCCGGTGAGAGCCGAGGCCACGTCCTCGGTGACGGCAATAGAGCCTGGGACCGCATTGACAGGCGCGTCATTGACCGCGCTCACGTTGACCGTGGTCGTGGCAGTTTCAGTCACACCGCCGGAGGTCACGGTGTAGGTGAAGGAGGTGGAGCCGTTGTAATTGCCAGTCGGCGTGAAGATCAGCTGGCCGCTGACGTTGAGACTGACGGTGCCGTTCGCCACGGTTACTGCGGCGCCGCCGGCAGTGATGGCCTGGCCGTCCACCGCCGAGATGACCCTTGCGCCATCCTCAAAGCTGTCGTTGGTCAGCACCGTATAGGTACCTGCGGCATCTTCAGTCGTCGCGACGGTGTCATCGGCGATATCGGCCACGGCAGTCATCGAAATATTGACCACATCAACATCGGTCAAGGCGCCGCCGCCAGTATTGCCGCCGTCGTTCGTGGTCATGGTCAAGGTCGCGGGGCCGTTGTAGTCAGCGTTGGGCACGTAGCTGACCGTCGCAGCAAGCGTCGCATTGATCTGCGCAACAGTGCCTGTCAAGGTAACAGTGCTGGTGCCGCTGTTGCTGATAGTGGCAGAACCGCCGCTGACGGTGAGCGTGCCATTGGTCACCACAAGCGTTACCGTGATGCTGCTTGAATTGGCATCAATGTCGGTGATAGCCAGGCCAGAGATTGCCCTGGCGGTATCTTCATTGGTCGTTTGCAGCGTCCCAGGGAAGGCGTTGGCAGGCGCGTCGTTGACTGCCACCACCGTTACCACCGATGCGATTGACAAGTTGGTCGTGTCGGAACCGCCATTGGCCGTACCGCCGCTGTCCCTGACCTGCGTCAACGTAAACGTACGGTTGCCGGCACTGGGGTTGTCAACGCTGGTGTTTTGGTAGGTGATGCCGTTCACCAGCGTTTGTGCTGCCGCGCCCGTCATGGTGCCGCCGGACAACGTAATGGTGGCCGTGCCCGCAGCAATGGTGACGCTGTAAGTCAGCCCGTTGGTCACCGTCGTCAACGGGCCGCTAGGTGCTCCAAGCGTGATGGTTCTGCCATCGACGACGATGGTTTCGCTGGCGCCGTCAAGCAACCCACTCACGGTAAAGGTCATGCCTGTGATGGACTGGCCGCCCTCCACCGCGCTGACAGCCGCACTGCCAAACACCGTTGCAGCTGCAGTCTGGGTCGAGCCCGCGCCTTCGGTAAAGGTGGGGCTTACGGCAGTTGCCGTCAAGGTAGGCGCACTGTTGAAAATGTTGACAGTGACAGCCACCGTATCGGAAGCCGCCGAGAAAGCTGTCGTGCCACCATTGGTGCTGACATCAACCTTGGTTGCGGCAGTACCCGTAGTTGTGTCCCAGGCCCGGAAGGTAAATCCGTTGGCGACCGTCCCGCTGTAGTTGGCCGCCGGCTGGAAGTACAAACGCGTGCTGGCGACGTTTGTCAACAGCAGGGCGCTGGAGTCGCTGACTGCGCCGACTGCCCGCCAGGTTGTCCCGCTGTCGGTAGAGAAATACAAGGTGCCGTTGACGGTATCGGTGCCGGTAACGGCAATTCCCTGGACTGCACCTGCGTCCACGTCGGTGACATTGGCGCCCAGGAATGTTGTTACCGAGCTGCCCACCGCACCCACCGGTGCGCCCGAATTCTGACTGACGGCTGGCATGGTGTGCACAGTGGCGGGATTCAACACGGGCGCGTCGTTGACCGCAGTGACTGTAATGGTTGCCGTCTGGTTGACCGTCAGCGCGCCAGCATCCCCTGCCTTGAAGTTGAAAGTAGGGGCGCCGTTGTAATTCAGGTTCGGCACGAAGTAGAAAGTCCGGCTGTTGCCGGTTGCCGCGTAGTCCGTATTCAGGCTCACCACGGTCGAGAGAGTTGCATCCGTGTAAAGCGTGCCATTGGCTGGATTGCTTGCGATCTGGAACCGCGTGATTGCCACATCGTCATTGCCATTGAGAACGACGGCGATGGATGCGGCGTCTTCGTTACCGGAGCCGGTCGCAGCCCTCGCGGTCGGCGTTGTGGTGGTGACGAAGTCCACGGTTGCGATTGCCGTGGCGCTGTTTGTTCCGTTGGTATCGGTAACGTAGATATTGACCGTCCGGTCCCTGTCCCTGGTGGCGCCGGTGTTGTCAAACGTCACTGCCCTCAACGCGTCCTGATACTCCGCCAGCGTCGCCGTCTGTCCCCCAATTGTGGAAATGACCAAGGTACCCGTACCTGCGGTGTAGGTGCTGGTGAACTTGGTTGGGTTGATATTGGTAAAGGTCAGAACATCCGTACCGCGGTCGTTGAAATTGGTATTGATGTCGATAGTCGCGCTGGCAATGAATGGGCTGTCGAGATCGGTAATCAGGACATCGGAGTCGACAATCTTGACTGCCGCGCCCGCAGCGCCCCCACCAGTGGAAAACATATAGGTGGTTGCATAGGTGGTCCCGGCCACACTGGCATCCAGATCAAGAATTGGCGCGTCGTTGGCGGGAACCACAGTTACTGTGGATGCGATCCCGGGTGCGGAGGTATCGACTCCCCCGTTTGCCGTGCCCCCGCTGTCCTGCACTTGTGTCAGGGTGAAGGTGCGCACGCCCGCCGTGGGGTTGTCCACGGAGGTGTTTTGATAACTCGTCGAGTTGATCATGGCCGCGGTGATGGAACTACCGGTCAAGGTGACCGTGGCTGTGCCTCCGCTTACTGTTGAGGTGTAGACCAGCCCGTTGGTGGCCGTCCAGCCAGAGACGTCGTCACCAAACGTGATGGTGGTGCCATTGACGGAAATGGACTCCTTGGCGCCATCCACCAATCCGCTCACGGTGAATGTCACGCTGGTGATTGTCTGGCCGGCTTCAACCGTACCAAGCGAAGTCACGTTGAATATGGAGGCCACCGACGGGGCCTGGTTGCCCGCCCCCGCTGCTTCCGTAGTTGTGGAGTTGACAGCAGTTGCGGAAAGTGTCGGCGCATCGTTGCGAGACAACACAGTAACAGTGGAGACGTCGGACAAGGCAGTGGTATTGACCCCTCCGCCAGCCGTGCCACCGCTATCCTGAATTTGGGTCAGGGTAAATGTCCGGTCGCCGGCAGTCGGATCATTAACGTTCGTATTTTGGTAGGCGATCGCATTGACAAGTGTCTGCGCAGCCGCTGTGGTCAACGCGCCGTTGCTCAGTGTGATCGTCGCGGTTCCTGCGGCAACAGACACGTTGTAGGTCAAACCGTTGGTCGCGGTGGTGAGCGGCCCGCTGGAGGCGCCCAGCGCAATCGTTGTACCGTCAACAACGATGGTCTCGTTGGCACCATTGACCAGACCGCCAACGGTAAAGGTCAGGCCGGAAATGGTTTGGCCTGCTTCAACCACACTCACGCTGGTTCCACTGAACACGGTCACTGCCGCGCCCTGGGCGGACGAAGCGCCTTCGGTGAAGGATGGGCTCACGGAGGTCGTCGTCAGCGTGGGGGCGTCGTTGCGTGCAACAACCGCCACGTTAGACCCGATTGACACGTTTGTGGTGTTGACGCCGCCGTTGGCTGTGCCTCCACTGTCCTGAATCTGTGTCAGTGTGAACGCGCGGTTGCCTGCCGTTGGGTCATTGACGTTGGTATTTTGGTAAGTCACCCCATTGACCAGCGCCGCAGCAGCTGCCGTCGACAAGGTGCCGCCAGTGAGCACCACTGTTGCAGTACCCGCAGAGACGGTGACGCTGTAACCCAGCCCGTTGGTCGACGTGGTTCCAGAGGAATTTGCGCCCAAAGTGATGGTTGTGCCGTCAACCACAATGGTTTCACTCGCGCCGTTCTGCAGGCCGCCTACAGTGAAAGTCAAGCCGCTGATCGTCTGTCCGGCTTCAACGGTACCTACAGTAGCGCCGCTGAATACGGAGACCGCTGCCGCCTGGGCAGAACCCGCGCCTTCTGTGAAGGTCGGGTTGTTTGCCGTAGCAGTCAGGGTTGGAGCATCATTGACCGCCGTGATGTTCAATGTCACCGTATCGACATCTGTCAGGGTCCCGCCTGTTCCGGTATTGCCCAGGTCTGTGGTCGTCACCGTCAAAGTAACGCTTCCATTGGCATTGGCTGCGGTCTGGTAGGTCACGTTCGATGCCGCGATGAAGGCGTTGATGTTGGCTTGGGTACCGGCCAGAGTCATGCTTCCGGAACCTGCTCCTGTCACCGTGACTCCACCACTGCTCACAGCGGAGAGAACCCCGGCCGGCACACTGAGGGTCACATTGATCGTGCTGCCTGCTGCGTCCACATCACTGACGCTTATACCGGTCACCACGGTGGCCACATCCTCAGTAACTGCGCTCGACACTGGCGTCGTGTTGACGGGTGCATCATTGACGGCGCTGATGGAGATGCTGACGGTATCGACATCGGTCAGAGCGCCTCCCCCCACATTGCCGCCATCGTTGGTCGTCATAGTCAGCGTGTCGGTGCCGTTGTAGTTGGTGTTGGGAACATAGGTCACGTTGGAGGCCAACGTGGCATTGATCTGTGTCACGGTACCGGTGAGGGTCACGGTGCCTGTACCACTGTTGGTGATGGTTGCCGTACCGCCTGTGACCGTCAACGTGCCGTTTGCAACCGCAAGCGTCACTGTCATGGTGCCGACGTTGCCGTCTGCAGCATCCGATATCGCCAGGCCGGTGATGGCTTTGCTGGTGTCCTCTGCCGTGCTCTGCGCGACCGCAACGGTGTTGACCGGCGCGTCATTCACAGGGGTAATGTTCAGGGTGATGTTGTCCGTGTCCGTCTGCGCACCACCTGCCCCCGTATTTCCACCGTCGTTCGTGGTCATGGTCATCACGACGCTGCCGTTGGCATTGCTGGCAGTGGTGAACATCACGTTGGAAGCGGCGATATAGGCATTGATATCTGCCTGCAAGCCGGTCATTGTCAATGCTGCGCCGCCAGATCCGGCGATCGTCACCCCGCCACCCGACGTGGCCGTAAAGGTGCCAACCGGGACGCTCAGCGTGACCGATATGACGCCGGATGCGACGTCGACGTCACCGACGCTGAAGCCCGTAATGGCGGTCGCGACATCCTCTGTCACCGAGATGGAACTGGGCACTGCGTTGACCGGCGCATCATTGACCGCAGTCACGGTCACGTCAACCGTGGCCGTTTCGACCGCACCACCGGATGTAACGGTGTATGTGAAGGACGCGGGGCCGACATAGTTGTTCGCCGGCGTAAAGACCAGCTGCCCCAACACATTGAGGCTAACGGTCCCGTTTGTTACGTTGACGGAAGCGCCTCCGGCAGTGATGGCCTGGCCGTCGACCGCTGTGATCGTGCGCCCGGCATTTTCAAAGCTGTCATTCGTCAAGACGCTGATCGTCAGGGGAGAATCCTCGGCAGTTGTTACCGTGTCGTTGGCAATATCTGCTACCGGGGATACGGCAATACTCACCGTATCTATATCAGTCAATGCGCCACCGCCGACGTTGCCACCGTCGTTGGTTGTCATTGTCAGGGTAGCGGTGCCATAGAAGTCTGCTGTTGGCACATAGGTCACCGATGCGGCCAGTGTGGCGTTGATCTGCGCCACGGTACCCGTCAAGGTGACGGTGTTGGTTCCGCTGTTGGTGATGGTGGCCGTTCCACCGCTCACGGTCATCGTACCGTTGGTCACAGCCAGGGTGACCGTCATGGTGCCGCTGTCGCCGTCGGTCGCGTCTGAGATTGCAAGGCCGGTAATGGCTTTGCTTGCTTCCTCGGTACTTGTTTGCGCCACCGGCACCGTATTGACAGGCGCGTCGTTCACAGGGCTAACCGTAATGGAAACTGTGTCGGTCCCGCTTGAGAATGCAGTGACTCCACCGTTGACAGAAGTGTCGACCTTGTTCCCGGCAGTGCCCGAAGTTTGATCCCAGGCTCGAATCGTCAGGCCCGCTGTGACGGTACCGTTGTAATTGGCATTAGGCTGGAAATAAACACGTGTATTGGGATTCGAGGCCAAAAGCAACGCACTGGTATTCGCCACCGCCCCCAGCAGGTTCCAGTTAGCGCCACCATCAACCGAGTAGTGCCAGGTGCCATTGGCAGTATCAGCCGCCGTGATCGCCACGCCCTGTACCGCGCTGCTGTCTGCGTCGCTGACGCCCCCCATCAAGCTTGTAACCAAGCTACCGACCGCCCCCACAGGGGCAGCAGCGTCTTCATTGACGGCTGCCAGGGTTACCGCTGTGTCTGAAATCACCGGGCCATCGTTGGTGCCTGTGATATTCACGGTTACGGTGGTACTTCCCCCGTCAGTAGTCACTACGGTAAAGACTTCCGTGACAACCTGGCTGGCATTAATCTGATTTGGGGAGCCTGTGGTGGTGTAGCTCCACACGCCGGCGCTGTTGATCACGAAGGTGCCGTAGGTGCCTACCGTGCCGGTGTGCGGCGTGACCGTGGCGTCTGTGGCATCGGCATCGCTCAGCGTCAGGGTGCCGCTGGCGGTCAGGGCGGCGTTGGTCTCTGTCAGGTTGGACGTGGCGCTGGTCAGCGTGGCCACG
>JAKFXR010000037.1 GCA_021731285.1 Polaromonas sp.
CACCAGGGCCCGGCCCTGCAGTTGCTGGGCCGGGCCCTGGTGTACGGCTTGTCGCGCATGGGCGTGGATGGTCATTTCCCCGAATGGAATCTCGGCGATGCCCATGCGCCTGTGACCGTGCGCCAGGCCTTTGTGCTTTTTATCGAGCTGCTGGCCGTCGGGCGTGACGCGAAGACTTGTGAAGCGGTAGCGGTCTGGGCCCGCAAGCATTCTGATGCGGCGGTGAGCGCCTGAAGAGCTTGACCGTCATCCCGGACTCCGATCCGGGATCCATGTCGCTAGAACTACTGCCTACCCTCAAATCTGCACCCGCGTCCCCAGCTCGATCACGCAGTTGTTGGGCAGCCTGAAGAAACTGGCGACGCTGCCGGCGTTGCGTGACATCAGGGCAAACAGAGCCTCGCGCCATGCGGCCATGCCGGCGCCTTTGGTCGGCACCACAATTTCGCGGCTCAGGAAATAGGAGGTTTCAAACAAATTGATGGGCAGGCCTTTTGTCAGGCACAACTGCAACGCCTGGGGAATGTCGGGCGTGTTGATGAAGCCGTAGTTGACCTGCACGCGCCAGAAGCCCGGCACCAGCGGCGTCACCTGCACCCGCTCTTCAAACGGAATCCATGGCACGTCATGAAAGACGACCGTGAGGATGAGGTTGCGCTCGTGCAGCACCTGGTTGTGCTTGAGGTTGTGCATCAGCGCCTGCGGCACGGTGTCGGGGTTGGCCACGGCATAGACGGCGGTACGCCCCACCCTGCTGTGGCTGCGGTCAGCCGACAGGGCGGTGATGAAAGGCAGCAGCTCGGGGTCGTCACGGCGCATGCTTTCCATCAGCAGTTCGCGGCCGCGCCGCCAGGTGGCCATGATGATGAAGATGGCTGCGCCCAGCACCAGCGGAAACCAGCCGCCCTGCCAGAACTTGAGCGAGCAGGAGATCACCAGCAACAGGTCCAGCGCCAGAAAGACGCCGGTGGCAGCCAGTGCCAAGGGCAGCGGGTAGCCCCAGGCATGGCGCACGACGAAGAAGGTCAACACGGTGGTCAACAGCATGGTGACAGTCACCGCAAAGCCATAAGCCGACGCCATCGCCGAGGAGCTGCCAAAACCCACCACGGCCAGCACCACCGCCACCAGCAGCAGCCAGTTGACACCAGGCATGTAGATCTGCCCCGCCTCTTTGGCAGAGGTGTGCTGCACCTGCATGCGCGGCAGCAAGCCCAGTTGCATGGCCTGTTGGGTCATGGAGTAGGCGCCGGAGATCACCGCCTGAGAGGCGATCACCGTGGCCAGTGTGGCCAGCACCACGGCGGGGATGAGCCAGCTTTCCGGAAAGAGGCGATAGAAAGGATTCTCAAGCGCGGAAGGGTCACGCATCAGCAGCGCGCCCTGGCCCATGTAGTTGATGGTCAGCGCCGGCAGCACCAGGCCCATCCATGCAAACTGGATGGGACGTTTGCCAAAGTGTCCCATGTCGGCGTACAGGGCCTCGGCCCCGGTAAAGGCCAGAACGATAGCGCCAAAGGCCACAAACATGTGCCAGCCCCGGTCCTGCAAAAACGCAAATGCATGCAGGGGATTGAGCGCGGCCAAAATGGCAGGCTGCTGCGCGATCTGCACCACACCCACCAGCGCAAGCACCGCAAACCACACCACGATGATGGGGCCAAACAATTTGCCTACCGTGGCGGTGCCGTAGCGTTGCATGGCAAACAGACCCAGCAATACCCCCAGCGACACAGGCAGCACATAAGGCTTGAGCGCGGGCGTCACCACCTCCAGGCCTTCGACCGCACTGAGCACGGAGATGGCTGGCGTGATGACACTGTCACCATAAAACAGCGCGGCACCAAACACGCCGGCCAGCAGGAGGATGACACGCCTTCGCGGCGTCCTGCCTGCCGCCTTGGCGGCCAGTGCGGTCAGCGCCATGATGCCGCCCTCGCCGCGGTTGTCGGCGCGCAGGATCAGCAGCACGTATTTGAGCGTGACCACCATCATCAAGCCCCAGAAGATGACCGAGGTGGCGCCTGTGAGATTAGGGGTCGTGAGCGCTATGCCGGTGGCAGGGCCGAAAATTTCTTTCATGGTGTACAGCGGGCTGGTGCCTATGTCGCCATACACCACGCCCATGGCGCCCAGGGTCAGCGCCGCCACGCTTTCGCGGCTTGTCGTTTTGCTCATGTCCGTCCATCTGCAGTGAAGAGGTCTTCACTGTCAGGCCGGGGGCATCAGGAAAGCATAAGTGCGCGCGGCTTCAAGCAGCGGCCAGCCGGTAGCCCACGCCGGTTTCGGTGAGCAGGTGGCGTGGCTCGGCAGAGTTGCGCTCGATCTTGGCGCGCAGCTGGCCCATGTACAGCCGCAGGTAGTGGGTGTGATCGCTGAACTCCGGGCCCCACACATCCACCAGCAACTGCCGGTGGGTGACCACCCGCCCGGCGCTGCGCACCAGGCGGGCGAGCAGCTTGTATTCGGTGGGCGTCAGGTGCACGGCCGCGCCCTCACGCAGCACCTCGCGCGTTTGCAGATCAATGTGCAGATCATCGAGCGCATGCACGGTCACAGCCGCGGCCAGTGCTGTGCCGCGGTGACGCAGCGCCACGCGTATGCGCGCCAGCAACTCACCCACACTGAAGGGTTTGGTCAGGTAGTCGTCAGCGCCGGCGTCCAGCAGCCGGATTTTTTGCGCCTCCTGGTGGCGGGCCGACACCACGATGATGGGTGTGGCCTTGTGCCTGCGCACTTCGCGCACCAGCTCCACGCCGTCGCCGTCCGGCAGGCCCAGGTCGAGCACGACGACATCGGGCGGGTGGTGGCGCAGCATGGCCAGCGCCTCGCTCAATGACACGGCGGTCTGAACCTCAAAGCCTTCGACCGAGAGCGAGGATTGCATCAGGGCGCGTATTTCCCTGTCGTCCTCCACCACCAGCACCCGCATGGTCATGACAGCCCCCACGTTCGGCACTGCGTGTCCTCTCTGCCCCCCGAGGGGGCGCTCGCTTGCTTGAAGCGGTTCTGCGCTGCGCTCATGTCATCTCCCCCTGCGGCTGATCTGCCTCGACCGGCAGACTCAGAGAGAACGTGCTGCCCCCGCCCTTGCGCGACCTGAAAGCCAGTTGTCCGCCATGCGCCTGGGCAATCGCCCGGCAGACTGCCAGACCCAGCCCCGCGCCTCGCGCACCCGACCGGTCGCCGCGTGCGTAAGGTTCAAAAATTGCGGCCTGATCGGCATCCGGGATGCCGGGGCCCCTGTCCTTGACCGACAGCACCAGCTCTGCAGCGGTGGCGTTGAGGTTGACGCTCAGGTCAATCGTGCCGTCGCTGTACTTCAGCGCGTTGTCCAGCAGGTTGTCCAGCAATTGCGCAAGCAGCACCGGGTCGGCCCTCACCAGTGGCAGGCCCTCCTGCATCTGGAGCTTGATGCGGCGGCCCGGGTCGCGCTGGCGCACCCGCGCGAGAACCGCGCCAACAATTTCTTCCATGGCCTCCCAGTCGCGCTGGAGCGCTTGCGCCGAGTTGCCCAGGCGCACCAGTTGCAGGGTGTTTTCGGTCACGGCCGACAGGTAAGAGGCTTCAGCGGCAATGCTGCCCAGGAGGCGGTCCTGTTCGGCATCAGCCAGCTTGTCGCGCTGGGTCTGCAATGCGGAAGCCGCCCCCACAATGGCCGCCAGCGGCGTGCGCAGGTCGTGCGAGATGGCTGCCAGAAAGGTACTTTGCAGTTGCTGGTGCTGAGCCTGGTTTTGCGCGGCCAGCATCGAAGCCGTCAGTCGCAGACGCCACAAGGCCTGCGCCAGCAAGGCACACAAGGCCTGAGCGTGCTGGCGTCCGCTGTCGTCGCTGGCGAGGGCCGGTTGCACGCAAGCGGCGCCCACCACCTGGCCCTTGTCGCCAAGTGGCACGTACCAGGCGTTCAGACCCGGCCAGCGGCCTGTGCCGGGGCCCAGCACCGCTGCTTCGCTCATGCAATGGCGCATGCCGTCTGTCACTGGGGTATCCATCGCGTCGGTGTGGTCCAGCTCGCCGGCGGCAGTGGCCAGGGCCAGCGCGCAAGGACCGGCAAAGGCAGCGGCCAGGGCCGCGTGGCCGAGTGCCAGCACCTCCTGCGGTGAATGGACGTTGGCAAGCTCTGTTGCCAGCGCCTGCAACTGGCGCGCCCGGCCTTCGTTCAAACGCGCCGACTCCGTTTCACGGCGCAGCCCGTTGGCAAGCCGGCTGATGACCAGGGCGACCACCAGCATGGCGGCGAGCGCAATCACGTTTTCGCGCGAGTCCACCGCAAAGGTCCAGCGCGGCGGCACAAAAAAGAAATTGAGCGCCGTGACCGCCCCGAGCGCACAAACCGTCGACTCGATCCAGCCCAGCCGGTAGGCAACCACCACCACCACCAGCACGTACATCATGGCCAGGCTGGTGAGGGTGACATGGCTGTCCAGCAGATGGCCGATGACTGTTGATGCAATCAACAGCAGGGCCACCATCACCCAGCCGCGAGCTGCAGGAGTGCCGGGCGCAGGGACGTGGGAAGCATTCATGGTGCGCCAGCGTACCACCGGGCGCATCAGGATTGCATCAGGAAACGCTTGCTACTGCTCTGTCATCCCCGGGTTCTGTTGTCATCCCGGACTCGAGGAGCCTGCCCCGTACTCCGATCAGGGGGGATCCATGTCCCAAGAACCACTGCCGCCGGCCCGCGAGGCATGGATGGCGGGTCAGGCCCGCAATGACAAGCGGGGACAAGCTGTCATGCCGGACCCCGCTTGGGGGCAGGCCCGATCCGGGATCCATGCCCCATCGACCTTGTGAACGTTTCAGGCCACCCGCCCTTTGGTGACGGGGATTTTCAGCTATTGAATTTATAGCGAAAAAATGTGCGTTACTGCGGCTCGATCTTCGCTTCGCGGATGGCTTTGGCCCACTTGACGGTTTCCATCGTGTTGCGCTGGCCCAGTGCTTCAGGCGTGCCGGGTTCCACCGCAAAACCGATGGCCGAGAATTTTTCCTGAATGTCTTTGCTTTGCGCGGCGGCATTGACGGCCTGATTCAGCTTGGCCACCACATCAGGCGGGGTGCCGGCGGGCGCAAACACGGCGAAGTAGGCGGTCAGCTCATAGTCCTTCAGTCCCAGCGCCTCGTTGACGGTGGGCAGCTCGGGGATGGCCGCCGAGCGCTTGTTTGAAGTCACGGCCAGGCCGCGGATTTTGCCGGCCTTGATCTGCGGCAGCATGACGGCAAAGTCGGCGGTGAACATCATCACCTGGCCACCGATCAGGTCGGTCATGGCAGCGGGGCCGCTTTTGTAGGGCACGCTGGTGAAGGAGATACCGGCCATGCTGGCCAGCATTTCGGACGAGACCAACTGCGAGGTGCTGGCGCTGGCAGAGGTGATGTGGCCGGCTTTTGTTTTACCGAGCGCAACCAGCTCGCGCAGGTTTTTGGCGGGCACGTCGTTGTTGACGGCGACGATCAGCGGCACCGAGCCGATGTAGGCCACCGGGGTGAACGCGGTGTCCTGGTTGTAGGGCAGCGTTTTCATCAGACTCTTGAGGGCAGCGTTGGTGCTGTTGGTGCCGATGAGGATGGTGTAACCGTCAGGCGCGGACTTGGCCACTGCATCAGCGCCCAGCATGCCGTTGACGCCGGCCTTGTTTTCGACCACCACCGTCTGGCCCAGGGTCTCGGACATCTTGGCGGCAAAGGCGCGGCCCACCGTGTCAGTGGCACTGCCGGCGGCAAAGGGCACGATGGCCTTGATCGGCTTGTTGGGGAAGGCCTGGCCAAACGCAGTGAAAGACAGACTGGCCAGAGCCAGGAAAAGAATCGACTTGGACTTCATGTTGTTGTCTCCTGTTGAAATAATGAAAGAAAAACCTGAAAAAATTACTCGACCGTCATGCCCAAAATGGCCGAGCCCAGGCACTTGCCATGGGCGTCCAGCGCCAGGGAGCGGGTCACGCCACCGCCCAGCGCGCCATGCAGGACAAAGTTTAAGGCACCCAGTTGTGGCACCACATGGCGCTCGACCTCGCCTTTGACGATGTCGCCATAGTATGTACGCACACGGTCTGCGGTGATGCTGCGCTCAATGGCCGCAAAATCCTTGAGGTCATAGGCAATGACGGAGATGGTGGAGCGGTCTCCCTTGTCGCCGGTGCGGGAGTGGGCAATGTCTCTGAGCAGCATTTTCAAAGTTCCATGGTTGTGACACCGGCCTGCACCAGGTCGCGCGGCACCAGCACAGACGCCGCCGCGATCACCTCGCGGACGGACCTGGTGACGCCGCCGCCCCCGGCCGGGCCATTGAGGTACATCGCTTCCACCTCGTTGGCCACCTGTGTGGCCTCCTTGCGGGTGGCCACACGCCATGCCACGCGCACCCGCACCTCATACGGCGTGTGGCCGCGGGACAAGGTGTCGCCGTGGATGGCATTGACGCCTATCAGCTCATAACGGCTGTCCAGCGCGGTGATGCCCGAGCTCTCGAGCCGCTGGCGCAGCACGTCCAGCGCCAGCCGGCCACGCGCCTCGGCGCCCAGACCGGCATAGGAGATTTGCCCCTCGCCGATGAAGCCATCGCGGTGGCCCACCGTCACCTTGATCCGGTCCGGGCGCGGGTGGCCAATGGCGCCCGCTACGCGCACCCGGTCAGGCCCGAGCTGCGTGAGCGTGACACCCGAGAAGTCGGCCACCACGTCGGGCTGCAGGTAGCTGGCGGGGTTTTCGATTTCATACAGCAGTTGCTCGGTGCAGGTGGCGACGGTGACGCAGCCGCCCGAGCCTGCGACCTTGGTGATGACGGCGCTGCCATCGGCAGACACCTCCGCAATCGGAAAACCCAGGTTGGCAAGATCGGGCACATCGCGAAAGCCGGGATCGGCAAAATACCCGCCGGTGATTTGTGCAGCGCATTCCAGCAAATGGCCCACCAGGGTGCCCTGCCCCATCTTGTGCCAGTCAGCCATGCTCCAGCCAAACTCGTGGATCAGCGGCGCCAGAAAAAGCGCCGGGTCGGCCACTCGCCCGGTGATGACAACGTCTGCGCCCTGCGCCAGCGCCTGCACCAGCGCTTCGGCGCCTATGTAGGCATTGGCCGATAGCACAGAGTCGCCAAGCGACGCCAGCGGCGCGCCGCTTTCCATGAGCGTCAGCTCCTGGTCATGCAGGCCTGCCAGCACGTCGTCACCGTGGACAACGGCCACCTTCAGGCGCTTGAGGCCCATCTCACGCGCGATGCGTATCACTTCTTCACCGGCGGCCTGCGGGTTGGCCGCGCCCATGTTGGTGATGATCTTCACGCCCTGGCTGGCGCAGGACAGCAGCACCGCCTCCATGCGGTCGCGCAGCAGCGGGTCAAAGCCCAGTCGGGGGTTCTGGCTGCGCTCCAGCTGGGCCAGGGCGATGGTGCGCTCTGCGAGGCACTCGAACACCAGGTAGTCCAGGGCGCCCTTGTCGGCCAGCTCGATGGCGGGAGGAATGCGGTCACCGGAGTAGCCGGCGCCGGCGCCTATCCGTAGGGTTTTGGGGGAGGGGTCTGTCACAGCTGTCCTTGCAGGGCGCAGCCATGATGCCACGCCGCCAGAGGAGAACTATGGAGCAAGCTGCGCGCTGTGTACATTCACACTTACCCGGGCAGGCCCTAAACTCAAGCGATGGCCACCACCTCTCCCACCGACGCGCCCAAGGGCGCGCCCCGCTCACTGTCGGGTCTGCTGCCCTTTCTGCGCCCCTACCGCGGGCGCATCGCGCTGGCCGGTGTATTTCTGGTCATGGCGGCGGTAGCCACGCTGGTTTTTCCGGTGGCCCTGCGGGGCCTGATTGACGGCGGCCTGAGCGCCGCCGACAAGGGCGCGCAGGTGCTGGCCCTGCGCGAGCATTTTGCGGCGCTGTTTGGGGTGGCGGTGGCGCTGGCGCTGTTTTCAGCGGCGCGCTTTTACATGGTGAGCTGGCTGGGCGAGCGCGTGACGGCCGATCTGCGCAATGCGGTCTACTCGCACGTGGTTCACCAGAGCCCGGAATTTTTTGAAACCACCCAAACCGGCGAGGTGCTCTCACGCCTGACGGGTGACACCACGCTGGTCCAGACCGTGGTCGGGTCCTCACTGAGCATGGGCCTGCGCAACCTGGTGATGGGGGTGGGCGCGCTGATCATGCTGGTCTACACCAACCCTTACCTGATGGTGCAGGTGCTGGGCGGACTGGTGCTGATTGTGTTGCCGGCCGTCTGGTTTGGGCGGCGCGTGCGCAAGCTGTCGCGCGCCAGCCAGGACCGGGTGGCTGACTCCAGCGCGATTGCGGCCGAGATACTCAACGCCATTCCGGCGGTGCAAAGCTATACGGCCGAAGCGCGCGAGTCGGCGCGGTTTGATTTGTCGACCGACAACGCCTTTCACACCGCGGTGCGGCGCAGCCGGGCACGCTCGGTGCTGATTGCCTTCATCATCATTGCCACCTCGGCAGCGCTGCTCGGCGGGCTGTACCAGGGCACACAGGCCGTGATGCGCGGCGAGATCAGCGCCGGGCATCTGGGTCAGACCGTGGTGTATGTGATCATCCTGGCCAGTGCCACTGCGGTGCTGGGCGAGGCCTACGGCGACCTGCTCCGCGCTGCCGGCGCAACCGAGCGGCTGATGGAGCTGCTGGCCAGCCGGTCACCCGTCACTTCACCATCAAATCCGGTTCCAGCCCCTGTGGTTCGGGAAGGTAGTGCTATCAAATTTGAAGCAATTGACTTTCACTACCCGTCCCGCCCGGCGCAGGCTGCGCTGAGTGATTTTTCCCTGAGCGTGGCGCCGGGGGAAACCGTGGCGCTGGTGGGGCCGAGCGGCGCTGGCAAAAGCACGGTGTTCCAGTTGCTGCTGCGCTTTTACGACCCGGCTTCGGGCCGCATCGAGCTCGATGGCGTTGCTACATGCGACATGTCACTGCAGGACCTGCGGGCGCGCATAGGCCTGGTGCCGCAGGACGCGGTGATTTTCTCCAGCAGCGCGATGGAAAACATCCGTTACGGCAGGCCGCAGGCGAGTGACGACGAGGTCAAGGCTGCGGCGCGGGCGGCCTTTGCGCATGAGTTCATCAGCGCCCTGCCCGAGGGCTACAACAGTTTTCTGGGCGAGCGCGGCGTGCGCCTGTCGGGCGGGCAGCGCCAGCGCATCTCCATCGCACGGGCCATGCTGAAAAATCCGCCACTGCTGTTGCTGGACGAAGCCACCAGTGCGCTGGACGCCGAGAGTGAACGCATGGTGCAAGCCGCGCTGGAGTCCGCGATGAAGGGCCGGACCACGCTGGTGATTGCCCACCGCCTGGCCACTGTGCAAAAGGCCAGCCGCATCCTGGTGCTGGACCACGGCAGGCTGGTGGAGCAAGGCACCCATGCCGAGCTGGTGCAAGCCGGCGGCATTTATGCGCGGCTGGCAGCGCTGCAGTTCAACGCCTGAGGCGCGCGTCCCTGACTGTCATCCCGGGCTCGACCCGGGATCCATGTCACATGAACCACCGACCCGGGCCCGCGTCGCATGGATCCCGGGTCAGGCCCGGGATGACAAACCTCGCAAAAATGCTTGTTATGCATTATTTGCATGAGGTGACATGAACCCGGCCTTGGACAGCATGCGATGGCAAGCCTAAGCTCTGCCCATTGATTTTCCTCAAGGAGTTTTTCATGTCGCAAGCATCCAGCACCCCCAGCGTTGCCGCCCCGGGCGCACACCCCCTTCCCTCTTACCTGCAGGCTGACCAGTTGGGCCCCTGGGGCAACTACCTGCAGCAGGTGGACCGCGTCATCCCGCATCTGGGCAACCTGGCGCGCTGGGCAGAAACGCTCAAGCGACCCAAACGGATACTGATCGTCGACGTCCCGATTCACATGGACGACGGCACGGTGGCGCACTTTGAAGGCTACCGCGTGCAGCACAACGTATCGCGTGGCCCGGGCAAGGGCGGCGTGCGTTTTCACCAGGACGTCACGCTGTCGGAAGTGATGGCGCTGTCGGCCTGGATGTCGATCAAAAACGCCGCGGTCAATGTGCCGTACGGCGGTGCCAAGGGCGGTATCCGCGTGGATCCGAAAAAGCTCTCGCGCGGCGAGCTGGAGCGCATGACGCGCCGCTACACCAGCGAGATCGGCATCATCATCGGCCCCAACAAGGACATCCCGGCACCCGACGTCAACACCAACGAGCAAATCATGGCGTGGATGATGGACACCTACTCGATGAACACCGGCTCGACCGCCACCGGCGTGGTCACCGGCAAGCCGGTGGACCTGGGCGGCTCACTCGGCCGGCGCGAAGCCACCGGCCGCGGCGTGTTCACGGTTGGTGCCGAGGCGGCCAAACACATAGGCCTGGACATCAGCACGGCGCGCGTCGCAGTGCAGGGCTTTGGCAATGTGGGTGGCGTGGCCGGCAAGCTGTTTGCCGAAGCCGGTGCCCGCGTGGTGGCTGTGCAGGACCACGGCGGCACGATTTACAAGTCCTCGGGGCTGGACGTGCCCGCCCTGCTCAAGCATGTGCAGGACACCGGCAGCGTGGGCGGGTTTGCGGGCGCGGATGTGATGCCCAACGAATTGTTCTGGGAAGTCGACTGCGAAATATTGATACCGGCCGCGCTGGAGCAGCAGATCACGGCGGCCAACGCCGGACGCATCAAGGCGCGCATGATCATCGAGGGCGCCAACGGCCCGACCACACCGGAGGCCGACGACATTTTGCTCGAGCGCAACGTGCTGGTGCTGCCGGATGTGATTGCCAACGCCGGCGGCGTGACCGTCAGCTATTTCGAGTGGGTGCAGGATTTCTCAAGCTTCTTCTGGGACGAAGCCGAGATCAACGCCCGCCTGGTGCGCATCATGAAAGAAGCCTTTGCAGCGGTGTGGCAGGTCTCGCAGGACAACAAGGTGAGCCTGCGGACGGCGACGTTTATTGTGGCTTGCAAGCGGATATTGCATACGAGGGAGTTGCGGGGTTTGTATCCCTGATTGACAGATTCGGAGGCCCCCGCTGTCATCCCGGACCCCGGATTTGTCATCCCGGACCCCGGATTTGTCATCCCGGGCTTGACCCGGGATCCATGCGGGCGGACCCTTTCGCCCGTTCGGGCTGAGCCTGTCGAAGCCGTCTTTGCTTACAAGGTTTGTAGTGTGCCCACAAGCCGGGTCTCGCCCCGGCGGGCGACTTACTTTTCTTTGTCTCGCCAAAGAAACCTAAGGAAAAGAAAGGCGACCCTGCTGTCTGCGTCCCCCTTCGCTTTGCTACGGGGGCAACCTGCGGTGCTCGGTCCAGCCGGGGTCTGACACAAACTCGCCTTCGGCTCAAACAAGTGTCAGCCCTGATCCGTCTGGCCCTGCGCTCCTCGGCGCATACAGAAGGGGGTGGGAAAACGGGAACGGAGGCGGGCTCCGGCAAGGACGCGCTTTGCGCGTCCTTGCTCCCCGAATCGGTCCTGGTTTTTGTCTTCTGTCCCCAAAACCCGTCGGGCCGGGCCGAGGAGCGGAGCCGAAAACGGATCAGGGCGAGCGATTGTCTGAGCCGAAGGCGAGTTCGAGCTCGACCCCGTTTTCTGCGAGCACCGCAGGTTGCCCCGTAGCGCAGCGCAGGGGACCCGGAGCATCGGGTCGCCTTTTCTTTGGTGACTTTCTTTTGGCGAAGCAAAAGAAAGTTACTTGCCGCCGGGCAACCCCCGGCTAGCTGCCAAACCACCAAGCAGGAAACAAAGAAGGCATGGATCCCGGGTCAAGCCCGGGATGACAAATCCCGGCCCGGGATAACAAACGCCGCTACTGGAGGGTTTCCTTGACCGCCGCCGGCAGCGGCAAGGGCATGACGTCAATGCCCTCTTCGATCAACTCCACCGCCTCTTGCGCACTGGCCTGTCCGCGTATGTTGCGGTGCTCTGCGTCACCATAGTGCATGGCGCGGGCTTCGTCGGCGAAACGTCCGCCCACATCTTCGGTGTTGGCCAGCACGTGGCGCAAGGCCTTCAGAAATTCAGTCTGACCGGCCACATCGACCGGAGCAACCATCTCGCGGACGGGCGTGGTATCTGCAACGGCTACTTCACGCGATGCTGAAGGTGCTGCAGCGTTTGCGCTGAGATTGAGTCGCGGTGCGCTGGGCATCTTCTGGATGGCCGGGTCTGCGCACAGCGGGCAGGTCACCAGACCGCGGGTCAGCTGGCTCTGAAAATCATCCTCGGACGCAAACCAGCCTTCAAAGGCATGCTGGTGCGAGCACTGGAGGTTGAGGACTTTCATGGAAGGATTATCCGCCCGGGCTGCGTTGCCAGTCCAGCGTCCATGCGCCGGACAGTACGTTCTGCAGCCACAGGACGCCCGTCAGCGTTTTGCCGTCGGTGACGCTGCCGTCCTGGCACCATTGCTGCAACTGTGTCGGGCTGGCAGTGAACACATCCAGAAACTCACCCGCATCGAGCTTCCTGGGGCCGGGCTTCAGGTCTCTGGCAAACCAGATGTCAATGAACTCGGTGGAGTAGGAAATGCCGGGGTGCAACATGCCCGCCCTGGCCCAGCTGCCGGCGCTGTAACCGGTTTCTTCCTGCAGCTCGCGCCGGGCGCAGTCCAGCGGCTTTTCGCCAGCGTCGATTTTTCCGGCGGGAAACTCCACCATGACGGATTGCACCGGGTAGCGGTACTGACGCTCCAGCACCACCTGGCCGTCTTCCAGTTGCGCAATGACCATCACGGCACCCGGATGGCGCACATACTCGCGCGTGGCTTGCTTTCCGTCCGGCAGACGGACGGTGTCACGGAAGGCATGCAGAAAGTGACCGTGCAGCAGCTCTTCGCTGCTGAGCTTTTCTTCGCGCAGATGGCTGTCAGCGGTGGCCATGGTCAGCGGTGCTTGAAGAGGTAACGGTAGACAAAGCCGGGAAAAGCGAAGGTGATGAACAGCGTGCCGGTGATGGCATAAAACTCCCATCCCTGGGGCGCGATCTGGCCGGCTCTTTGTTCGAGGAACAATCCCACGCCGCCCACCACAAAGTACCAGAACACCATTTCGGCCAGACGCACGGCCAGCAGCTTGGGCCGGGCCAGGGGATAAACCGCCAACAGGCGGTTGTTGAAAAAGGGCAGATTGGCGGCCAGCAGGGCCAGCACGACAACCAGCCACACCGAGGCAGTCTGGCTCATGAAACGGTCAAGTGCCCAGCGACTTCACGACGCTGGCAATCGCCTGGGTGCACAGCGTCATCAACCCGCCGGGCAGTATGCCCAAAATCAGGATCAGCGCACCGTTGATGGAAAGCACCACCCGCACATCGCCGGAGGCCGCAATGGCCGTGGGCATGCCCACGTTGGGCGCGTCAAAGTACATCACCTTGACAACACGCAGGTAGTAGAAGGAGCCGATCAGCGACATCATCACCGCGAACACGGCCAGCACGATGTAGCTGGTTTGCTGCGACGACACCAGAGCCTGCAGCACGCCGAGCTTGGCATAGAAGCCAACCACCGGCGGCACGCCGGCCAGCGAGAACATGCTGACGGCCATGACGCCGGCAAACAGCGGGCTGCGCTGGTTGAGGCCCGCCAGGTCGGTGATTTCTTCCGACTCATGACCGGCACGCGCCAAAAGCAGGATGACGCCGAAAACCGCGAGGGTCGTCAGCACATAGGTGATGACATAAAACATGGCCGCGCCGTAGGCAAACTCGGCATTGAGCTTGTTGCCATTGACCACGCCAGCCAGCAGGGCCAGCAGCACAAAACCCATTTGCGAAATGGTGGAAAAAGCCAGCATGCGTTTGAGGTTGGTCTGCGCAATGGCCGCCAGATTGCCCACCAGCAAGGAGCCTATGGCCATGAGCGCCAGCATCTGCTGCCAGTCAATGGCCAGCGGCAGCAGGCCCTGAACCAGCAGGCGGATGCAGATGGCGAAAGCAGCCAGCTGGGGTGCAGCGCCAATCAGCAGGGTCACGGCTGTCGGGGCGCCCTGATAAACGTCGGGCAACCACATGTGAAAGGGCACCGCGCCCAGCTTGAAAGCCAGACCCGCCACGATGAAGACCAGGCCAAAGACCAGCACCGAGTGCTTGACCTGACGGCTGGCAATGGCTTTGTAGACCTCGTTGACGTCCAGCGAGCCGGTGGCACCGTACATCATGGACAGACCGTAAAGCAGGAAGCCGGAGGCCAGCGCGCCCAGCACAAAGTACTTCATGGCCGCCTCGGTGGCGGTGGCATTGTCGCGACGCAGCGCGACCAGCGCGTAGCTGGACAGCGTCATGAGCTCCAGGCCCATGTAGATCACCAGGAAGTTGTTGCCGGAAATCATCACGAAAATGCCCAGCAGCGCAAACATGCCGAGCGTGAACAGCTCGCCACCGCGCAGCATGTCGCGCGCGGCTGAGTACGCCCGGCCATACACCAGCGTGACCATCATGGCTACGGTGGCAAAACATTTGAGCCAGTTGCCCATGGGGTCACTCACCACCATGTTGCCAAAGCCGTAAATGGTCTTGCCGGTGATGGCATATTGGGCCTGCAAGGCGGCGACAACCGCCAGCGTGAGCAGGGTCAGCACGTAAGTCAGAGTGCGTTGCGGGCTTTTCACGCCCAGGTCCACGAGCGCAATCACACACGCCATGGTCAAAAGGATGATTTCCGGGTAAACCGAAATCCAGCTTAGTTTGTCAATCATCTGATAGTTCCGTGCGCTTGCTTATTGCAGTTTGGAGGCCGCGACATGCTTGAGCAGGCCGGCGACCGAGCTGTCCATCACATCGGTGAAAGGCTTCGGATAAATGCCCATGTAAAGCACGGCAATGGCCAGCAGGGCCAGCACCAGAAACTCGCGGCTGTTGATGTCGGTCAGCGTTTTCACATCGTCGTTGGCCACCGGGCCCAGGTACACACGCTTGAACATCCAGAGCGTGTAGGCCGCGCCGAAGATCAACGCTGTCGACGCGGCCGCGCCAATCCAGAAGTTGAATTTGATGGCGCCGAGAATGACCATCCACTCGCCGACAAAACCGGCAGTGGCCGGCAGGCCGCAGTTGGCCATGGCAAACAGCAGCGCAAAGGCAGTGAACTTGGGCATGGTGTTGACAACGCCGCCGTAGCTGGCGATCTCGCGCGAATGCACCCGGTCGTACAACACGCCGATGCACAGGAACATGGCGCCCGACACAAAGCCGTGCGCAATCATCTGCACAATGCCGCCGGCCATGCCAACGTCGTTGAAGATGAAGAAGCCCAGCGTGACAAAACCCATGTGCGCCACCGAGGAGTAGGCCACCAGCTTTTTCATGTCCTGCTGGACCATGGCGACCAGGCCAACGTAAATCACGGCAATCAGCGACAGCGCAATCATCAACCAGCCCCACTCGCGGGCGGCGTCCGGGGCGATAGGCATGGAAAAGCGCAGAAAGCCATAGGCGCCCAGCTTCAGCATGATGGCGGCCAGCACGGCAGAGCCGCCGGTAGGCGCTTCCACGTGCACGTCGGGCAGCCAGGTGTGGACCGGCCACATCGGCACCTTCACCGCAAACGCGGCAAAGAAGGCAAAGAAGAGAAAGGTTTGCGCCGTGCTGCTCAGGGGCAGCTTGTACCAGGTCGCGAGGTCAAAGCTGCCGCCCGATTTGACATACAGGAAGATCAGCGCGATCAGCATCAGCAGCGAGCCGAGCAGCGTGTACAGGAAGAACTTGAACGCCGCGTAGATCTTGCGGGGGCCGCCCCAGATGCCGATGATGAGGTACATCGGGATCAGCGTCGCCTCAAAAAAGACATAAAACAGCATGCCGTCGAGGGCGGTAAACACCCCGATCATCAGGCCGCTGAGAATCAGGAAGGAAGCCATGTACTGGCCAACACGCGTGGTGATGGATTCCCAGCTGGCGATGATGACCACCACGTTGATGAAGGCGGTGAGCAGCACAAACCACAGCGAGATGCCGTCCACACCGAGGTGGTAGTTGATGTTGAAACGCTCAATCCACACGCCTTTTTCGACAAACTGCATCGCGGCCGAGGTCAGCTCGAAGCCGCCGTACAGCGGCAGGGTCACCAGAAAACTGACCAGCGCACCCACCAGCGCGATCCAGCGCACGCTTTGCGCCTGGTCGTCACGTCCAAGGGCCAGCAGGATGACGCCGAAAACAATCGGCGTCCAGATGGCAAGGCTCAACAATCCCATTTTTGTTATTCCTTATTTGCTGAGCAGTTCTTTGATCATCGGCCAGGTCGCGAAGTAGCTGATCAGGATGAAGATACCCATGATCATGGCCAACGCGTAGTGGTAGATGTAGCCGGTCTGCACCTTGCGCACCACGCTTGAGACCCAGCCCACGAGCTTCCAGGAGCCGTTGACCAGGGCGCCGTCGATCATCTTCTCGTCCCCGCCCTTCCACAGGCCGGTGCCCAGGCCGCGCGCCGCGCGTGCCAGGACGTTTTCGTTGAACCAGTCCATGTAGTACTTGTTTTCGAGCAGTGTGTAGATCGGCTCGACACGGCGCTTGATGGCTGCGGGCAATGCCGGGTTAACGAGGTACATATACCAGGCTGTCACCACGCCGGCGACCGCCAGCCAGAACGGTGCCGTCATCAGGCCGTGCAAGGCCATTTGCGCGGCGCCATGGAACATCTGCCCCAGCGCTGCCATGGCCGGGTGCTTGTCGGCGTTAACGACAATCGCGTCCTTGAGGAAGTCACCGAACAGCATGGGCTGTATGGTGATGAAGCCAATCACCACCGAGGGAATGGCCAGCAGGATCAGCGGCGCGGTCACCACCCAGGGCGACTCATGCGGCTTGCCGTGGTCGTCGTGGCCGTGATGATGATCGTCATGGTGCTCATCATGGTGCGCGTCGGGATTCTGGTCGTAGCGCTCCTTGCCATGAAAGACCAGGAAGTACATGCGGAAGGAATAGAAGGCGGTGACAAACACCCCCGCCAGCACCGCAAAGTGGGCAAAGCCTGCGCCGGTCAGGTGGCTGGCGTGCACCGCTTCAATGATGCTGTCCTTGGAGTAAAAACCGGCAAACAGCGGCGTGCCTATCAAAGCCAGCGAACCCAGCAGCGCGGTGATCCAGGTGATGGGCATGTACTTGCGCAGGCCCCCCATCCAGCGGATGTCCTGGTTGTGGTGCACACCCATGATGACCGAGCCCGCAGCCAGAAACAGCAAAGCCTTGAAGAAGGCGTGGGTCATCAGGTGAAACACGGCCACTGAATAGGCTGAAGCACCCAGCGCCACCGTCATGTAGCCGAGCTGCGACAGGGTCGAATAAGCCACGACGCGTTTGATGTCGTTCTGAATGATGCCCAGAAAACCCATGAATAGGGCCGTGATCGCGCCTATGACCATGATGAAGCTGAGTGCGGTGTCGCTCCACTCGAACAGCGGCGACATGCGCGCCACCATGAAGATGCCGGCGGTGACCATGGTCGCTGCGTGGATCAGGGCGGAAATCGGTGTCGGGCCTTCCATCGAGTCAGGCAACCAGACGTGCAGCGGGAACTGGGCCGACTTGCCCATGGCGCCTATGAACAGGCAAATGCAGATGACGGTGATCAGCATCCAGTCGGTGCCGGGAAAACCCATCTTGGCGATGTCACCCGACTTGGCAAACACCTCGGTGTAGTTGAGCGTGCCGGCGTAGGCGGCCAGCAACCCGATGCCGAGGATGAAGCCGAAGTCACCGACACGGTTGACCAGGAAGGCCTTCATGTTGGCGAAGATGGCCGTGGGCTTGTTGAACCAGAAACCGATGAGCAGGTAGGACACCAGGCCTACAGCCTCCCAGCCGAAGAAGAGCTGCAGCATGTTGTTGCTCATGACCAGCATCAACATCGAGAACGTGAACAGGGAGATGTAGGCGAAAAAACGGTTGTAACCCTCGTCTTCTTCCATGTAGCCAATGGTGTAGATGTGCACCATCAGCGACACAAAAGTCACCACGCACATCATCATGGCCGTCAGGCCATCGACGAGAAAACCAATTTCCATCTTCAGGCCGCCAACCACCATCCAGGTGTAGAGGGTATCATTGAAGCGCGCACCGTCCATGGCAACGCTTTTGAGCGTCATCGCCGAGATGACAAATGCCACCAACACCCCAAGAATGGTCAGCGAGTGCGACAGGCGGCGGCCTATCCAGTTGCCGCCGAAGGTGGTGCCAAAAATACCGGCCAGCACGGCGCCGGCCAGCGGCGCCAGGGGAACTGCCAGCAGCGTTGCGGCGGAAAGGGTTTGGCTCATGTTCTAACCGTCCGTCGGGCCGCCCCAAGGGCGGGTTGCGCCCCCTCGGGGGGCAGCGTATACACGAAGTGAAAAGCGTGGGGGCTCATGTTCATCCCTTGAGCGTGTTGAGTTCGTCCACGTTGATGCTGGACTTGTTGCGGAACAGCAGCACGAGAATCGCCAGGCCGATGGCCGACTCGGCGGCGGCCACGGTCAGGATGAAGAAGACGAAGACCTGGCCGGCCATGTCGTTGAGGTAATAGGAAAAAGCCACAAAATTCATGTTGACCGCGAGCAGCATCAGCTCAATGGCCATCAGCAGAACGATGAGGTTTTTGCGGTTGAGAAAAATGCCGATGACCGACAGCGCAAACAGCATTGCGCCCAAGGTCAGGAAATGTCCAAGCGTCAGCGTCATGCTTTTTCCTCCGGAGCAGCCGGTACCGGCGCAGGCGCCGTCGGCAGGATCTTGACCAGGCTGACCCGGTCTGCGCGTTTCACGCGTATCTGGTCGGCAGGGTTGATGTATTTGGAGTCCTTGCGCTGGCGCAGCGTGAGTGCGATGGCGGCAATGATGGCCACCAGCAATATCACGGCGGCAATTTCTAACGGATACAGATATTCTGAATACAGCACCTTGCCCAGCTCTTTGGTGTTGGACACCTGGGCGGCGGCGTGGCCGCTGAGCACCACCGATTTGGGCTCCTGGCTGGGGCGGAACCCCCCCATCAGGACAGCGGCCATCTCCAGCGCGATCAGGGTGCCCACGGTGGCAGCCAGCGGAAATTGCTTCCAGAAGCCCTTGCGCACACCTTCGAGGTTGATGTCCAGCATCATCACCACGAAGAGGAAGAGCACCATGACGGCGCCGACATACACCAGCACCAGCGTGATGGCCAGAAACTCGGCTTTCAGCAAAACCCAGATGGCGGCAGCCTGGAAAAAGGCCAGCACCAGGTAAAGCGCGGCATGCACCGGGTTGCGGGCCGTGATCACCTTGAATGCGGCAACCAGCAGCACCAGGGCAAAGACATAAAAGAGACCTGTTTTAGCGTCCATGTTCTGCGAATCTTTCTTGAGCCAGCTGCTTGCAGCCGGTGTCAGCGGTACTTGGCATCTGCTGCCCGGTTGGCCGCGATTTCTTTTTCGTAACGGTCACCCACCGCCAGCAGCATGTCCTTGGTGAAGTACAGGTCGCCCCGCTTTTCACCGTGGTATTCAAAGATGTGGGTCTCGACGATGGAGTCAACCGGGCAGCTTTCTTCGCAGAATCCGCAGAAGATGCACTTGGTCAGGTCGATGTCATAACGCGAGGTGCGGCGGCTGCCGTCCTCACGCACATCAGACTCGATGGTGATGGCCATGGCCGGGCAGACCGCCTCGCACAGCTTGCAGGCAATGCAGCGCTCCTCGCCATTGTCATAACGGCGCAGCGCATGCAGGCCGCGGAAACGCGGACTTTGCGGTGTCTTTTCTTCAGGAAACTGAATCGTGATCTTGCGCTTGAACATGTACTTGCCGGTCAGGGCCATGCCCTTGAACAGCTCGGTCAGCATGAAGCTCGAAACAAAGTCTTTGACAGAGGCAACTGCACTCATGATCAGTTCCAGATGTTGTACGAGGTCTGCATCCAGGCGCCGACAACGACCAGCCAGACCAGCGTGACGGGGATGAAGATCTTCCAGCCCAGACGCATGATCTGGTCATAACGGAAACGCGGGAAGGTGGCACGCACCCACAGGAACATGGTGACCACCACAAAAGTCTTGGCGCCCAGCCAGATCCAGCCCGGGATGGCATTGAACAGCCACCAGTCCACAGGCGGCAGCCAGCCACCCAGGAACAGAATGACGGCCAGGATGGCGACCAGCCACATGTTGGCGTATTCAGCCAGGAAGAACATGGCAAAGGCCATGCCGGAGTACTCGACCATGTGGCCCGCAACGATTTCAGACTCGCCTTCCACCACGTCAAAGGGGTGGCGGTTGGTTTCGGCCAGGCCGGAGATGAAGTACACAACAAAAATCGGCAGCAGCGGCAACCAGTTCCATGAGAGGAAATTCAGGCCCTGGGTGGCTCCCATGCCCCTGGCCTGGCTCATGACGATGTCGGTCATGTTCAGGCTGGCGGAAACCATCAGCACCACCACCAGGCAAAAACCCATGGCGATCTCGTAGCTCACCATCTGGGCCGAAGCGCGCATGGCGCCCAGGAAAGCGTATTTGGAGTTGGATGCCCAGCCGGCAATGATGACGCCGTAAACCTCGAGCGAGGTGATGGCCATGATGAAGAGCAAGCCGGCGTTGATGTTGGCCAGGGCAATCTCGGGCCCGAAAGGTATGACCGCCCACGCAGCGAGCGCCGGCATGATGGTCATGATGGGGCCCAGCACAAACAGGCCTTTGCTGGCCGCCGTCGGCATGATGATTTCTTTGGTCAGCAGCTTGAGCGCGTCGGCAATCGGCTGCAGCAGACCGAAGGGGCCGACCCGGTTGGGGCCCAGACGGATCTGGGTAAAGCCAATCGCCTTGCGTTCCCACAGCGTGAGGTAAGCGACGCAGCCCATCAGCGGCAGCAACACGCAAACAATCTTGATCAGGGTCCACAGCACCGGCCAGACGGTGCCCGGCCAGATGCCGCCCATCAAACCCTGGCCAAACATGAAAATGGAGTCAATCATGCGGACACTCCCTCGGCTGCCGCGGCCTGCCGCGCGTCAGCGGTCAACTGCAGCGATGTTGCGCGCCGCACCAGACCGTCGAGCTGGTAAATGCTCGCAACACATGGGGTTGCGCCGGCTGTCGACAACTCGATAGCCGCATCGGTCGCATTGCCCAGCCGGTCAGCGGGCACATGCGATGCGTCTGCGCCGCGGACTTGCTTGAGCACATCCTGCGAAGACTCAAAGTCAAAGCCCGGCAAGTCCAGCAGATTGGCCAGCACCCGGAGCACTTTCCAGGCGGGGCGGGTTTCGCCCAGCGGCTTGACCACCGCATGAAAGCTCTGCACACGGCCCTCGGCACTGACAAAGGTACCGGACGTTTCAGTGAAAGGTGCAATGGGCAACAACACGTCGCTGAAAGCCATGTTGGATTTGAAGGGGCTCAGGGTCACGACCATTTGCGCGGCATTGAGACCAGCAGCAGCTGCAGCACCCGCAGCAGAGTCAAACTCAGGCTCGTTGTTGAGCAGAATCACCGCCTTGAGCTTGCCTGCCAGCATCTGGCCGGCGTTCAGCCCCTTGTCGGCCGGCATCGCGCCTGCCAGCTGGGCGCCGACCGTGTTGGCCGCTTCGCCCAGGTAGCCGACGCTGGCACCCGTCTGCTCACCAATCCAGTTGGCCAGGCCCAGGAGACTGCTGGCATGGACATGATGTGCAGCCGCGTTGCCGAGCAGGATGGCTTTGCGTTCGCCACCCATCAAGGACTTGGCGATGGCTTTGGCCACGTCGCCGGCCTGCCCTGCAGCGGGTGCAGCAATACCTTTGTCTGCTGCAACAGCCGCAGCCACATCGGCCAGGGCCTGCGCCCAGGCGCCCGGCTCAGCCAGCACGCTGTTGGTGACCGGCATGGCCCAGGCGTCAGGCGCGGACATTTCCGCTACTGAACTGATAGCATTCACCGCACATCCCTTGCGGGCAGACTGTCGAATCCGTTGTGCAAACAGAGGGTGGTCCTTGCGCAGACTGGAGCCGACCACCAGCACGCGCTGGAGTTGCGACAGGGATGCGATGGAGGTGCCGAGCCAGCGAATCGAAGTTGAAGGTGAAAACTGCGCGTTGCGCAGGCGGTAGTCAATGTTGTCGCTGCCCAGACCGCGCATCAGTGAGGCAGCCAGGCTCAACTCTTCCAGTGTGCTGTGCGGGCTGGCGAGGGTGCCAATACTGGCCGCCCCGTGGTCAGCCTTGATTTGTTTCAGGCCATTGGCGACGTATTCAAGCGCGGTTTGCCAGTCAACGGCTTTCCACTCGCCGCCCTGCTTGAGCATGGGCGTCTGCAGGCGTTCGTCGGAGCCAAGGGCTTCGTAGGAGAAACGGTCGCGGTCTGCAATCCAGCATTCGTTGACGTCTTCGTTTTCCAGCGGCACCACACGCATCACCTTGTTGGCCTTGACCTGGACAATCAGGTTGGTACCGGTCGAGTCGTGCGGGCTGACAGATTTGCGGCGTGACAGCTCCCAGGTACGGGCGCTGTAGCGGAAAGGCTTGCTGGTCAGCGCGCCCACCGGGCAGATGTCGATCATGTTGCCGGACAGCTCGGAGTCCACCGACATGCCGACAAAGGTTTCAATCTCGGCGTGCTCGCCGCGGTGCGACATGCCCAGCTCCATCACGCCGGCAACTTCCTGGCCAAAACGCACGCAGCGGGTGCAGTGGATGCAGCGGCTCATCTCTTCCATGGAGATCAGGGGGCCGACATCCTTGTGAAAAACAACGCGCTTTTCTTCTTCGTAGCGCGAACCGCTGCCGCCGTAGCCGACGGCCAGATCCTGCAACTGGCATTCACCGCCCTGGTCGCAGATGGGGCAATCCAAAGGGTGGTTGATCAGCAAAAACTCCATCACGCCCTTCTGGGCCTTGATGGCTTTGTCGTTCTTGGTGTGAACAATCATGCCCTGCGTCACCGGCGTGGCGCAGGCCGGCATGGGCTTGGGCGCCTTTTCAATGTCAACCAGACACATGCGGCAGTTGGCCGCGATACTGAGTTTCTTGTGATAACAAAAATGCGGAATGTAGGTGCCGGCTTTCTCCGCCGCATGCATCACCGTGCTGCCTTCGAGCACTTCCACTTTTTGACCGTCGAGCTGGATTTCAACCATGGTGAATTTGCTTTGATGGAGCGCGTTAAGCGTAAACCGGGACCTGGCAGGTCTTGTGGGTGATGTGGTGCTCGAACTCGGCACGGAAGTGCTTGATCATCGCGCGCACCGGCATTGCTGCAGCGTCGCCCAGGGCGCAAATGGTGCGGCCCTGGATGTTGTCGGAGACCGAGTTGAGCAGATCCAGATCGCTCTCGCGCCCCTGGCCATGCTCGATGCGGTCCACCATGCGCCAGAGCCAGCCTGTGCCCTCGCGGCACGGTGTGCACTGGCCGCAGCTTTCGTGCATGTAGAAGTAGGACAGGCGCAGCAGGCTTTTGACCATGCACCGCGTTTCATCCATGACAATCACAGCGCCCGAGCCCAGCATGGAGCCAGCCTTGGCGATGGAGTCGTAGTCCATGTCGGTCGCCATCATGATGTCGGCCGGCAGGACCGGCATGGATGACCCACCGGGAATCACCGCCTTGAGTTTGCGGCCGCCACGCATGCCGCCGGCCAACTCGAGCAGCTTGGCAAACGGGGTGCCCATGGGGATCTCGTAGTTGCCGGGGCGCTCCACGTCACCGCTGATCGTAAAAATCTTGGTGCCCCCATTGTTGGGCTTGCCGCATTCCAGGTAAGCCTGACCCCCATTGCGGATGATCCAGGGCACGGCGGCGAAGGTTTCGGTGTTGTTGATGGTCGTGGGCTTGCCGTAGAGACCGAAACTTGCGGGGAAAGGCGGCTTGAAGCGGGGCTGGCCCTTTTTGCCTTCCAGCGATTCGAGCAAGGCGGTTTCTTCGCCGCAGATGTAGGCGCCAAAACCGTGAGCCGCATGCAACTGGAAGCTGTAGTTGCTGCCGAGGATCCTGTCGCCCAGCAGGCCGGCAGCGCGCGCTTCTTCGAGGGCTTCTTCAAAGCGACGGTAAGTCGTGAAAATCTCGCCGTGGATGTAGTTGTAGCCCACGCTGATGCCCATCGCATAGGCCGCAATCGCCATGCCTTCGATGACGATGTGCGGGTTGTACTGCATGATGTCGCGGTCTTTGGCCGTGCCCGGCTCACCCTCATCGGAGTTGCAGACCAGGTACTTCTGGCCCGGGAACTGGCGCGGCATGAAGCTCCACTTCAGTCCTGTCGGAAAACCCGCGCCACCACGGCCACGCAGGCTACCGGCCTTGACCTCGGCAATCACCTGGTCCTGGGTCATGGGCTCACCGCCGCCCGCGCCCAGAATCTTGCGCAGGGCCTGGTAGCCGCCGCGCGCTTCGTAATCCTTCAGGCGCCAGTTGCTGCCGTCAAGCCCGGCCATGATCTGCGGATTGATGTGACGGCCATGAAAGGACGTCTGGACACCGGTGGCCTCAAACTGGGAAAGAATGCTGGAAGCGGACATGGTTACTTTGCCTCGGCAGATTTAAGGCCATCGATCAGCTGGTCGAGCTTGTCATTGCTCATGAAGCTGCACATGTGCAGGTCATTGACAAGCAGCACCGGCGAGTCGGCGCAGGCGCCCAGGCATTCGGACTGCTGCAGCGTGAACATGCCGTCGGCGGTGGTGCCACCCATGGCCACACCGAGCTTTTGTTCCAGGTGGGCCAGCGCCTTGGTGCCGTCACGCAACTGGCACGGCAGGTTGGTGCAGACATTGATCTTGTACTTGCCCAGGGGTTTCTGGTTGTACATGTTGTAGAAGGTCGTGACCTCATGCACGGCGATGGGCGCCATGCCCAGGTAGTCGGCCACCAGCTTCTCGCTCTCGGCGCTGACAAAACCCTGCTCTTCCTGAACGATGGCCAGACAGGCCATCACGGCCGACTGCTTCTGGTCTGCGGGGTATTTGGCGACTTCGCGGTCGAACCGCTGTTTGGCTTGTTCAGAAATCATGGAGGTTTTTAGCGGTCAATTTCGCCGAACACGATGTCCATCGTGCCGATGACGGCGACGGCATCAGCAATCATGTGGCCACGCGACATTTCGTCCATGGCGGCCAGATGCGAGAAGCCCGGTGGACGGATCTTCAGGCGGTAGGGTTTGTTGGCGCCATCGCTGACGATGTAGATACCGAACTCGCCCTTGGGGTGTTCGACAGCTGCATAGGCCTCGCCCTCGGGCACATGGAAGCCCTCGGTGAACAGCTTGAAGTGGTGAATCAGCTCTTCCATGTTGGACTTCATGGATTCGCGGTCGGGCGCAGCCACCTTGTGGTTGCTGGTGATCACCGGGCCGGGGTTGACGCGCAGCCACTTGATGCACTGCTGGATGATGCGGTTGGACTGGCGCATCTCTTCAATGCGGACCAGGTAGCGGTCGTAACAGTCGCCGGTTTTGCCAACGGGAATGTCGAAGTCCATTTTTGCGTAGACGTCATAGGGCTGCTGCTTGCGCAGGTCCCACGCAAAACCCGAGCCCCTGAGCATGGGGCCGGTGAAACCGAGGTTCAAGGCGCGCTCAGGCGAGACCACGCCGACACCAACCGTGCGTTGCTTCCAGATGCGGTTGTCGGTGAGCAGGGTTTCGTATTCGTCGACCAGCCGCGGGAACTGGGTGCAGAAGTCGTCAATGAAGTCGAGCAGGGATCCCTGGCGGTTTTCGTTGAGTGCAGCAATGGCTTTGGCGTTTTTGACTTTGCTGACCTTGTACTGCGGCATGGTCTCGGGCAGATCGCGGTAAACACCACCCGGGCGGAAGTAGGCGGCGTGCATGCGGGCACCGGAGACCGCCTCGTACATGTCAAACAGGGCCTCACGCTCGCGGAAGCAATAAATCAGGATGTTCATCGCGCCGCAATCAAACCCGTGCGCGCCCAGCCACAGCAGGTGGTTGAGCAGGCGGGTGATCTCGGAGAACATCACGCGGATGTATTGCGCGCGCTCCGGCACATCAACGCCAATCAGCTTTTCGATGGCCAGGCAGTAGGCGTGCTCGTTGGACATCATCGACACATAGTCGAGGCGGTCCATGTAAGGCAGCGACTGGATGTAGGTCTTGCTCTCGGCCAGTTTTTCCGTGGCGCGGTGCAGCAGGCCGATGTGCGGGTCGGCGCGCTGGATCACTTCGCCGTCAAGCTCAAGCACCAGGCGCAGCACACCATGGGCTGCGGGGTGCTGCGGTCCGAAGTTCAGCGTGTAATTCTTGATCTCGGCCATTATTGGATTCCGCCGTAGTTGTCTTCACGGATCACGCGCGGTGTGATTTCGCGCGGTTCGATCGTCACCGGCTGGTAGATCACGCGCCGTTGCTCAGGGTCATAGCGCATTTCGACATAACCCGTGGTCGGGAAGTCCTTGCGGAAGGGGTGGCCGATGAAACCATAGTCGGTCAGGATGCGGCGCAGGTCGTTGTGGCCGTCGAAGATGATGCCGAAGAGGTCAAACGCTTCACGCTCGAACCAGTTGGCCGAATTCCAGACCTCGTTGACCGAAGCCACCACCGGAAAATCATCGTCTTCACAAAAGACCTTGAGGCGTACACGCTGGTTCAGGCTGACCGACAACAAATGGGAAGCCACGCAATAACGGCGGCCGTCGTAGCGGCCGTCGGCATACTCCGAGTAATCGATGCCGCACAGGTCGATCAGTTGTTCGAACTGGCAGCCCGGCGAGTCACGCAGGATCAGCGCAGCAGCGAGGTAATTCTGGGCGGATACCACAACCGTCAGCTCACCCAACGCAACGGAGACCCGTTGGGCCTTGTCGCCCAGGGCAGCGGTAAGGGTAACTGCGAGCTGTTCTGCAGAAGCGGGATGCAAGGGACCCATCAAGCCCTCGCTATGGTGTTGGTGCGGCGGATTTTCTGCTGCAACTGGATGATGCCGTACATCAGCGCTTCAGCAGTGGGCGGGCAACCGGGGACATAGACGTCGACCGGCACGATGCGGTCGCAGCCACGCACCACGGAATAGCTGTAGTGGTAGTAACCGCCGCCGTTGGCGCAGGATCCCATGGAGAGCACCCAGCGCGGCTCGGACATCTGGTCGTAGACCTTGCGCAGCGCAGGGCCCATCTTGTTGCACAGGGTGCCGGCCACAATCATCAGGTCGGACTGACGCGGGCTGGGGCGGAACAACATGCCGAAACGGTCCAGGTCGTAGCGCGCGGCCCCTGCATGCATCATTTCGACCGCGCAGCAGGCCAGACCAAAGGTCATGGGCCAGAGCGAACCGGTCTTGGCCCAGTTGACCACCGAGTCGTAACTCGTGGTCATGAAGCCTTCGTTAAAAACACCTTCTAGTGACATACCTGCACCTTTGTGGCGGCCGTTTGCTCAACCGCTGAATCACTTCAAGCTATTCCCAGTCCAGGGCGCCCTTTTTCCACTCGTAGGCAAAACCCACGACAAGAATGCCCAGAAAAATCATCATGGACCAGAAGCCGACCGGTCCGATTTCCTTCAGGGCCACGGCCCAGGGAAACAGGAAGGCGATCTCGAGGTCAAACAAAATGAAGAGGATCGCGACGAGGTAGTAACGCACGTCGAATTTCATGCGGGCATCTTCGAAGGCTTCGAAGCCGCACTCGTAAGGGGAATTTTTTTCGCTGTCCGGCTTGTGCGGGCCCAGCAGGCGACCCAGGACCTGGGGCACGACGCCAACAGCCACACCCACCAGAATAAACAACAGAACAGGAAGGTATTGGTCGAGGTTCATCGTCGATTCAACTTCTGAAAGCTGCTTGGGCTTTGTACCGGTTGCTGTTCAAGGCCCCAGCCACTGCCTGCGCAACGCCGGGTGGACGCCTGTTGATGGTGCGGACGGCGAGACTCGAACTCGCACAGCTTTCGCCACTACCCCCTCAAGATAGCGTGTCTACCAATTTCACCACGTCCGCGGTTTTTTAAATGTCCGGATGGCATGAGGAAGCTTGCAGCTTTTGGCTTTCCGGACAGTCTCAGAGTTTACCCTGAAACTTTGCCGCTCCCTGTGGAAAGCGGGCTGCGCTACACGCTATTTCGTCGGAATTTGACCTGCGTCACGATTTGACGACTGAGGCACAACAGGAGCCACAGGAACGCCGGATACCGGAGCTGTCGTGCCAGGGATTTGGGCCGCGCCCGATGCGGCGGTCGCCGGCACCGGTGCAGTGGCTGCACTGCCCTCAAGCACGCTGGTGCCCGTCTGCGGGCGCGCGTTGCCAAAATAGGCCAGCGCCAGGGTGCAGACAAAAAACACGGCGGCCAGCACAGCCGTCGTACGCGACAGGAAATTGGCACTGCCACTGGCGCCGAACAGGCTGCCCGAGCCACCACTGCCGAAAGCCGCGCCCATGTCGGCGCCCTTTCCGTGCTGCACCAGGATCAGCCCGATCATGCCAAGCGCGGACAGCATCTGGATCGCCAGGACGGTGGTCAACAAAACATTCATGATTTACTCCTAATTCAATAGCAGGCCCCGCCCGTCAGGCGTCGGCTGCTGCAACAATGGTTAAAAAATCCGGGGCCTTGAGCGAGGCGCCGCCAATCAGCCCCCCGTCGATGTCAGGCTGCGCAAGCAAGGATGCTGCGTTGGCGGCATTCATGCTGCCGCCGTACAAAATCTTCACGCGGTCCGCGTGATCGGTCGCGGCCTTGAGCTGGGCCCGCAGTACGGCATGCACGGCCTGCGCCTCTTCGGGCGTGGCCGTCTTGCCGGTACCTATGGCCCAGACAGGCTCATAAGCCACAACGATCTCACTGATGCAATGCCCGTTGGTGTGGATGACAGCCGCCAGTTGCCGCTTGACCACTTCTTCGGTACGCCCGGCCTCACGCTCGGCCAGGGTCTCGCCAATACAGACAATCGGCGTGATGCCCGCAGCAAGGGCAATTTTTGCCTTGTCAGCCACCAGCGCATCGGTTTCACCGTGGTACTGGCGTCGCTCGGAATGGCCAACAATCACATAGCGGCAACCAAACTCCTTGAGCATGGCCGCGCCGACCTCACCGGTGTAGGCACCGGACGCATGGGGCGACACATCCTGTGCTCCCAGGTCAATGGCCGACAACTCCGGGAGGGTCTGGGCCAAAGCCCGGAACTGCGCCAGGTAAGGCGCAGGGACACACACCACCACATCGGTGCGCCGCTGCGGCGGCAAACCGCCGGCCAGTTCCTGCAACAGGGCCTGGTTGGCAGCCAGGCTGCCGTTCATCTTCCAGTTGCCAGCGATCAGTTTTTTCATGGGTGTCGGGGCCTCGTCTTCACCAGGTCAAAACGATTTTGCCAATGTGCTGATTCGATTCCATCAGGGTATGGGCTCCGGCAGCGTCGGCGGCAGCGAAGGTGCTGTGAATGACCGGCTTGATCACCCCGCTGCCAATCAGGGGCCAGACTTTTTCACGCAGCGCACTGGCAATGGCCGTTTTGAACTCCAGCGGCCGGGGCCGCAAGGTCGAACCCGTGATCGTCAGGCGTTTGCGCAACACCAGACCGGCATTGAACTCGGCCTTGGTGCCGCCCTGCACTGCAATGAACACCAGGCGGCCATCTTCGGCCAGGCAGCCAATCTCGCGCGCCACATAGCTGCCGGCCACCATGTCCAGAATCACATTGACGCCTTTGCCATCGGTCAGTTTTTTGACTTCCTCGGCAAAGTCGCTGCTCTTGTAGTTGATGGCGTGGTCCGCGCCCAAAGCCAGGCAGGCCGCGCATTTTTCATCGCTGCCGGCCGTGACCAGCACGGTCGCGCCCATGGCCTTTGCAAGCTGGATGGCGGTCACGCCAATGCCGCTGGAGCCGCCCTGGATCAACAGCGTCTCGCCCTTTTGCAGGCGCACGCGGTCGAAGACATTGCTCCAGACGGTAAAAAAGGTTTCCGGCAAAGAGGCCGCTTCCACATCGCTGAGGCCCCCAGGCACAGGCAGGCATTGCCCGACCGGGGCAACACACAGCTCGGCATAACCGCCACCCGCCACCAGCGCGCACACCCGGTCACCCACCTTGAGGCCAGCCTGCCCCATCGCTGCTGCATCGCCGCTGACAATGACGCCCGCCACTTCGAGGCCAGGAATATCCGAGGCGCCGGGCGGCACCGGGTAGTTGCCGGTGCGCTGCAGGACATCCGGGCGGTTCACGCCCGAAGCCGCCACGCGGATCAGCAACTCGCCCGCGCCAGCGACCGGGTCGGGCCGCTCGGCCAGACGCAGGACGTCGGGAGCACCAAAGCTGGTGATTTCAACTGCTTTCATGAGATCTCTTGGTGTTTTGAGGCTGCAGCCACCGAACGACGGGAGCAGGCAGCTACAAAATCAATAGCAAATCAGCCCTGGTCCTGACCCTGGGAAGGACGATCCAGCAGCACTTTCATGGAGAGCTTGACGCGGCCTTTTTCGTCGGTCTCCAGAACCTTGACCTTGACGATCTGGCCTTCGGTCAGGTAGTCGGTCACGCGTTCGACACGCTCATGGGCGATCTGGCTGATGTGCAGCAGGCCATCCTTGCCGGGCATCAGGTTGACCAGTGCGCCGAAGTCCAGGATCTTGGTGATCGCGCCTTCGTAGACCTTGCCGATTTCGACTTCGGCGGTGATCTCGGCGATACGGCGCTTGGCTTCGTCGGCCTTGGCGCTGTCGTTGGACGCGATGGTGATGGTGCCGTCTTCCTCGATGTTGATCTGGGTGCCGGTCTCTTCGGTCAGCGCACGAATGACGGCGCCGCCCTTGCCGATCACATCACGGATTTTCTCGGGGTTGATCTTCATCACGTAGAGACGCGGCGCGAAGTCAGAGACTTCAGCCTTGGCTTCGCCCATGGCTTCCTGCATCTTGCCGAGGATGTGCATGCGGGCTTCCTTGGCCTGTGCCAGTGCGACCTGCATGATTTCCCTGGTGATGCCCTGGATCTTGATGTCCATCTGCAGCGCGGTGATACCGGCAGTGGTACCTGCCACCTTGAAGTCCATGTCGCCCAGATGATCTTCGTCACCGAGGATGTCGGTCAGCACGGCAAAGCGGTTGTCTTCCTTGATCAGGCCCATGGCGATACCGGCCACGTGGGCTTTCATCGGCACGCCAGCGTCCATCAGCGACAGGCAGCCGCCGCAGACCGACGCCATCGACGAGGAACCGTTGGACTCGGTGATCTCGCTGACCACACGCATGGTGTACGGGAATTCTTCCTTGGTCGGCAGCACGGCGATCAGCGCGCGCTTCGCAAGCCGCCCATGACCAATTTCGCGGCGTTTCGGGCTGCCGACACGGCCGGTTTCGCCGGTGGCGAACGGAGGCATGTTGTAGTGCAGCATGAAGCGGTCTTCATAGTCGCCCGACAGTGCGTCGATGCGCTGCGCGTCACGCTCGGTGCCCAGCGTGGTCACCACCAGCGCCTGGGTTTCGCCGCGTGTGAACAGGGCCGAACCGTGGGTACGGGGCAACACGCTGTTGCGGATTTCGATCGCGCGCACGGTGCGGGTATCGCGGCCGTCGATACGCGGCTCGCCGGACAGGATCTGGCTGCGAACGATTTTGGCTTCAATGTCAAACAACATGCCTTCGACAGCCACGCTGTCAAACGCGGCGCCGTCGGCCTTGAGCGCGGCCATGACTTCGGAGGTCACCACGCGGCAAGCCTGGGTACGGGCCTGCTTGGCGCGGATCTGGTAAGCGGCTTGCAGCTTGGCTGCAGCCAGCTCATTGACCTTGGCGATCAGCGGCTCGTCCTTGGCTGGCGCTTGCCAGGCCCAGACCGGTTTGCCAGCGTCACGAACCAGTTCGTGAATGGCGTTGATGGCGATGTTGCCCTGCTCATGGCCAAACACCACGGCGCCCAGCATGATTTCTTCGGACAGCTGTTTGGCTTCGGACTCGACCATCAGCACGGCAGCTTCGGTACCGGCCACCACCAGATCCATCTGCGAATCCTTGAGCTGGGTCTTGCCGGGGTTGAGCACGTACTGGCCGTCGATGTAAGCCACACGTGCGGCGCCGATGGGGCCGTTGAACGGGATGCCGGAGATCGACAGGGCGGCACTGGAAGCGATCAGCGCCGGGATGTCGCCTTCGACTTCGGGGTTGAGCGACAGCACGTGGATCACGACCTGCACTTCGTTGAAGAAGCCTTCAGGAAACAGCGGGCGGATGGGGCGGTCGATCAGGCGCGAGGTCAGGGTTTCGAATTCGCTGGGGCGGCCTTCACGCTTGAAAAAGCTGCCGGGAATGCGGCCGGCTGCATAGGTTTTCTCGAGGTAGTCGACGGTCAGCGGGAAAAAGTCCTGGCCGGGCTTGGCATCGGCCTTGGCAACCACGGTGGCCAGCACCACGGTACCGTCCATGTCAACCAAAACAGCGCCGCCGGACTGGCGCGCAACTTCGCCGGTTTCCATGGTGACCTTGTGCTGGCCCCACTGGAAGGACTTGGTAACTTTATTGAAAATGCTCATGTTTTATCTCCACTAATTTCAAGCACTTGAGGCAGTGCAGGAGGCCCGGAGTGGTGGCTGGCAGAACACGATGCCATTCCACAAAATGCCTGTGATTGCAGGACTCTTTTTGTGGAATGACACAGCGCGTGATCGTTTTGCCTTGCTCCGAAGTAAAAAACGCCTGAGCTAGTTAACTAACTCAGGCGTTTTGCAGTCGTATCAGCGATTATTTACGCAGGCCAAGCTTGGCAATCAGCGCAACATAACGGGCCGCATCTTTGGACTTCAGGTAGTCCAGCAGCTTGCGGCGGCGGCTCACCATGCGCAGCAGGCCACGGCGACCGTGGTGATCCTTGGCATGGGTTTTGAAATGGGGCATCAGTTCATTGATGCGACCGGTCAGCAGGCCAACCTGGACTTCCGGGCTGCCGGTGTCGTTGGCAGCACGTTGATTGGCCAGAACGATGTCGGCCTTGATGGATTTCGCGATCATGTTTTTCCTTCGCACCTCGGTGCACTTGCGAGCGGCTCAGTGTTCCCGAAGTGGGAGTTGACCGGGGCCGTCGTGTTCTGCAGCAGCCTGTCATTGCCAGGCATGCTTTTGCGCAGAGCCTTGGATTATAGCCCAGGCGCGCGGGCCCGTCCAAGCCAGTCGGTCAGACGATCCACCCCCTGGCGCAACCGCCCCAGGTCCTGACTGGCAAAACACCAGCGCAGCCAACCCTGCAGCTCGGGTGAAGGGTCCGAAGTGAAGGCATTGCCTGGGGCCAGCCCCAGCCCCGCCTCCACCACCAGCCGTTTGGCGGTCTCGAAAGAGTCGCCCTGCCCGGCCAAACGGAAAAAGGCGTACATGCCGCCCGGGGCAGGGGCGACCTGAACGCCGGGCACGCCCTGCAGCAGCGGCACCAGGGTGTCCCGGCAATTTTTCAGGTGCGCCACCACCTGCGGAGTCACCTCATCGGTGCGCGCCAGAGCAACCACGCCGGCGCGCTGGATAAATACCGGTGCGCACGAGGTGTTGAACTCCACCAGCTTCCCGAAGTGGATGGTGGCGGACGCCGGCAGCACCAGCCAGCCCAGGCGCCAGCCCGTCATCAGAAAGCTTTTGGAAAAGCTGTGGGCCACCATCAGCCGGTCCTCTGGCAAGGCGATGTCCAGGAAACTGGGCGCGCAGCCATTGGGGCTGCTTCCGTAATACAGGCGCTCGTAGACTTCGTCGGCCAGAATCCAGGTTCCGGTGCGACGGCAATGCACCAGCAGAGCCTCCTGCTCGGCACGGGTCAGCGTCCAGCCGGTCGGGTTGTTGGGCGAATTGACAATCAGCAGCCGGGTTGCGGGCGTGATGGCAGCAAGCAGTTCATCCATGTCAAGTCGCCACTGACCGCCCGCCGGCCTGAGGCTCACACATTGCACCCGCCCGCCCATGATGGCCGGCTGTGCGGTCAGGTTGGGCCAGACCGGCGTGACAGCCACCACATGGTCACCGGCGCTGACCAGCGCCTGCACCGCCAGCATCAGCGCGTTGACACCGCCCGAGGTGACAGCAATGCGGTCCGCGCCAACAGGCGGAGCGCCTTCGCAGCGCAGTGCAGTGCAATAACTGGCAATCGCCTCACGCAGCTCGGGCAGACCGAGGTTGTGCGCATAAAAAGTTTCACCACGGGTCAGTGATTCTGCGGCCGCCTCGCGGATAAAGGCCGGCGTGACCTCGTCGCTTTCGCCAAACCAGAACTTGAGCACATCACTGCGGCCCATGCCTGCATTGGCCACCTGACGGATCAGGGACTCTTCAAGGTCAAGAACAAGCTGGCGCATGGCGACAGTGTGACAGGCCCTCAGGGCCGGATCATTTTGCAACTGTGCGGCTGCTCCGAGCGTGCTGCGTCGATGGTCTTGATCACCCGAAAACCGTAGCCTGAACCCTCGACATCGAACTTGACGCCGGGCGCTCCCTGTTTGTCCATCACTGCAACCAGCAAGGGCTGCTGAAACTGGTGGTCAGTGCTGCGCATCGCGCCCTTGTGCGAAGCAAACAGCACACTGGTTTTCTCCAGTTGCGCCGCCACGGCGCCTGACTCGGTCGCGCCGGCTTTCTCGATGCTTTGAGCCAGGGCTTCCACCATCAGTTGCATGCGCATGTGCACATAGTCATCCTGCGGTTTGGGAAAGCGCTGACGGAAGGATTTGTAAAAAGCCTCGGACGGAGCACCGGCCGAATTGGGAAACCAGTCTGCCACCGCGATCACCTTGCCGACACCGGCGTCACCAATCGCCGCCGGAACCCCGAGCGCATTGCCGTAGAAGGTGTAAAAACTGCCTTCGTAACCCACTTCCCTGGCGGCCTTGACCAGCAAGGTCAGATCGTTGCCCCAGTTGCCAGTGAGCACCGCCTGCGCGCCACTGGCCTTGATCTTGGCGGCGTAGGGAATGAAGTCTTTCACACGGCCCAGCGGATGCAGTTCGTCACCCACAATCTGCACATCGGGGCGCTGCACGCCAAGCTGCCTGCGCGATTCGCGCAGCACGGCCTGGCCGAAGCTGTAGTCCTGCCCGATCAGGTAAATGCTTTTGAGTGCCTTGTCGTCCTTGAGCGCTTCCATCAACGCCGCCACGCGCATGTCGGCGTGGGCATCAAAGCGGAAGTGCCAGTAGCTGCACTTCTCGTTGGTCAGCACCGGATCCACCGCCGAATAGTTCAGGAACAGCACGCGTTTGGACGGCTCGCGCTCATTGTGTTTGTTGATGGCGTCGATCAGCACTGCGGCGGTCGATGAAGAGTTGCCCTGGGCCACCAGCGTGATGCCGTCGTCGATGGCCGAGCGCAGCGCCGACAGGGCCTCTTCGTTCTGGCCCTTGCTGTCATAACGCTCAAAAACCAGGGGACGATTGCCGCCCGGCAGCTTGATGCCGCCACGTGCATTGACACGCTCTGCGGCCCACACAAGATTGCGGAACACGGCCTCTCCGGTGTTGGCAAAAGGCCCGGAGAGACTTTCAATCAAGGCCACGCGCACGGGCGCCTGGGCTGCGGCGGACTGCTGCGCAACCACGCCTGATACCAGAAGAAAAACTCCGGCAACTAGGGCCGGCACATCACGTTTCAAGAGTCGGAGACTAAAAAAATACATTCAAAAATTTCCTTGAAATTGACCGTGACAGGCCTACCTGCTCTTCAGCGGCGATCACGGTTGAGAGCCGCGAAGTGTAAGGGAAAAGTTTCTTCACTAACCTGTTAACAACCTACTGGAGTCACCATGTTTTATTCTCTTGCAACACGCCCTTCCCGCAGCATTCAGCGCCCCTCCTCTCCTCTGGTGAGCAATGGCGCGCTGGACAGCTTTCTCAATGACACCTTCAGCTCCCTGTCCGGCGTCCGGTCTGCCCATTCGGCAACCGTTGAAGACGGCGAGCAGGCTTACAGCCTGCAGCTGGACGTGCCCGGTCTGGCCAAAGAGCAACTGGACATCGGCATCGAAGGTGATGTGGTGCGCGTCGCGAGCAAGGCAGACGCTGCACGTTCGGTCAAGGCCGCCTGGCGTTTTCCACTTGAAATCGATGCGTCCGCAAGCGCAGCCAAACTGGAAAACGGCGTCCTGACATTGACGCTGGCCAAGAAGATTCCGGTCAGCAACGTGACCCAGCTCGCGATCAGCTGATCTCGGCCAGGCTCCAGCGCGGCTTCACGTCAAAGGTGTAGCCGCGCTGCGGCGCTTCCAGCCCGGCCTGCAGGCGCATGCCAGCGGCAAGTGCAATCATGGCGCCGTTGTCGGTGCACAGGCTGAGCTCAGGGTAGTGCACCCGCATTCCTTTTTTGCCGCAGGCCGTGTTGAGCTCGCTGCGCAACAGCGCATTGGCGCCCACGCCACCGGCCACCACCAGCCGCTTCATGCCTGTTTGCTCAAGCGCCTTCACCGACTTTTTGACCAGCACTTCCACAATGGCCGCCTGGGTTGAAGCGGCCAGATCTGCGCGCGCCTGCGCGTCCATGGGCTCACCCAGCTTTTTGGCCTGGGTCAGCACCGCGGTCTTCAGCCCGGAAAATGAAAAATCCAGATCGCCGCTGTGCAGCAGCGGCCGCGGCAACTTGAATGCCTGGCCGTCACCCTGTTGTGCCAGACGGGCCAGGGCAGGCCCACCGGGATAAGGCAGACCCAGCAGCTTGGCGGACTTGTCAAACGCCTCGCCAGCCGCATCGTCAATCGTTTCGCCCAGCACTTCGTAGCTGCCGACCCCGTCGACGCGCATCAACTGGGTGTGACCGCCCGAGACCAGCAGCGCCACAAAGGGAAAAGCCGGTGCATCTGCACTTAAAAAGGGCGACAGCAAATGGCCTTCAAGATGGTGCACACCCATGGCCGGCTTGCCCAGCGCCGCAGCCAGCGAGCAGGCCACACCCGCGCCCACCAGCAAAGCGCCGGCCAGACCCGGGCCACGTGTGTAGGCGATAACATCGACCTCGGCCAGTGAACGCTGGCCCTGCGCCATGACCTGGCTGATCAGCGGCAGCACCCGGCGGATGTGGTCACGGCTGGCCAGTTCAGGCACCACGCCGCCATAGGCCTGATGCATGTCAATCTGGCTGTGCAGCGCGTCCCCAAGCAGCACAGGCACGCCGCCCCCCGACGCGTCCACCAGGGCCACGCCGGTTTCATCGCAACTCGATTCAATTCCCAGTACCAACATCGTTAGAGTTTAAAGCCCGCCGTTGCTCCAGCCCCTCTCCAATCAAGCCGGGGCTGCGGAACCGGCTTCGCCGGGCCGCAGGCGCAGCGGCCCCCTCGGGGGCAGGGAGCTACACGCAGTGAGCGACCGTGGGGGCCAGTCACTTGGCTCGAATCTTGCGTAAAACGGGTATGACCCCGTCCCAGTCGCTGCGCCTCGTGATCATTGCTCCAGATCTGCTGGAAGATGTAGCAACGGACGAGCACGCCCGCAGTCAGGCGGAGCGTTCGCGCCAGTTGCGTATTGGCTTGCTGGAAGCCGGTTACAACATCGTCGCGGTTCTGCCGGCTGACACTTTCCTCGATGAGCGGCTGGCGCAGTTGCAGCCCGACATGATCATCGTGGACGCAGAAAGCGAGGCGCGTGATTCCCTCGAGCATGTGGTGATGGCCACACGCGACGCGCGGCGGCCGATTGTGCTGTTCACCAACGACAACGACACCACCCATGTGAAGGATGCGGTAGCCGCGGGTGTGTCCGCTTACATCGTGGCAGGCCTTTCGGCCGACCGCATACGCCCCATCCTGGACGTGGCCATTGCGCGCTTCGAGCACGAACAAGGGCTCAGGCGTGAGCTGGCCGATGTCAGGACCGAGTTGCAGGACCGCAAGATCATCGACCGGGCCAAGGGCCTGCTGATGCAACGCCAGAAACTCGACGAAGCGGCTGCTTACGAAAAGCTGCGCAAGGCAGCCATGGACAAAGGCCTGCGCCTTGGCGAGGTGGCGCAGCGCATTCTGGACGCAGCCGATCTTTTGGGGTGATGCCGCCGGCATCGCCAGCAGATTTCGCCATCAATGATTTGCCCTTTCGAGGGGAGCACCGACGTTGCTTGCGGATGCCCTCCTACGTTCGCTTACCTTTTCCCGACTTACAACGGGAGGTACATCGAACCACAACACCAAGAGGGCCCCATGAGAACAGTTCAACGCTTCCTGTCCTGCCTTGTCCCGTTGCTTGCCACCTGCTTCATCGCAGCGGCACCGCAACTGGCCAATGCACAGTCCAAAAAATATGCGCCTGCAGTCACCAGCTTCGAAGTCACTGCTTCTGATCAATTGACACCCGGCAGCGATCTCGACTTCAAGCTGGAAGGCACGCCGCGTGGCCAGGCCAGCGTCCGCCTGAGCGGCATCAACAAAAACATCGTGCTGCGTGAAACCGAAAGAGGCGTCTACGAAGGCTCCTATACCCTGAGCCGACGCGACAGGCTGGGGACCCGGCCAACGGCACGTGCAACGCTGCGCGTCAAAAATGTTTCGACCATCGTCACCCAGAATCTGGCCGGTGCAACGCCCCCTGTCGCCGGCACCCCGCCAGCGGCGCCCTCTTCCGGCGCTCTGGCCATTGAGCGATTTGTCGTTACACCCGTGGCCCGCATTGAGCCAGGCGCTGAACTGCGCTTCGCAACCGTGGGCACCCCGGGTGGTCGCGCCAGTTTTTCCATCGACGGCGTGGTGCGTGATGTGCCCATGGCCGAGGTCAGGCCCGGCCGTTATGAAGGCGCTTACACCATCCGCCGCAATGACAATTTCCCGCCCTCACTGAACATTGTCAGTTCGCTGGCAGCCAACGGTCAGACAGCCACTTCCAAACTGAACCAGGCCTTGCTGGTGGATGCACGTCCCCCTACGATCCGCAACCTTGCGCCGCAAAACAACGAAACAGTGCCGCTGGGTCCGGTGTCTGTCTCTGCCACCTTTGACGACCGTGGCGGCGTGGGTGTGGACCCCAAGACGGTGAAGATTCTGATCAGCGGCCAGGACGTGACTCGCGCAGCCAGCATCACGCCCCAGTTCTTGACATGGCGCGGCGACCTGCGTCCCGGCACTCATCAAGTGGAAGTCACCGCGTCAGACATTGCCGGCAATGCCGTTCGCCAGAACTGGATTTTCAACATCGCCAGCGCGCAAACCCCGATCCCGGTCACTGTATTGCCGCTGGAAGTGACCAGCCATGCCAACAACGCACAAATCAGCAGCGGCGCCATCACGGTGCGCGGTCGTACCGCCCCGGACGCCAAAGTCGACATCCAGACCCAGGTCATCGCTTCGCTGGCCGGCTTCTTCGGCATCAACCAGCCCGTGGGCAATCAGTCTGTGCGTTCGGATGCTGCGGGCAATTTCGCCTTCACCTTCAACGCGCAGGTTCCGGTTCCCGGCGCCCGGTATGAGTCCACCATCACCGCAACCAAGGGCGACCAGACCCGGGAATCCAAATTGGTGCTGTTCCTGCAGCGCTGATCCACCAGTGACATTCCCTGCCTCAGGGAGGGGCAGAACACACGAGGGCAGCATGGCTGCCCTTTTTTCATGGCGGCACGCCAACGCCGAAATGGTGCGCCGCACAAATCCGGTGCAAAAATCATCCCAAGCCAGATCCGGTTTTCATTTGCTATATTTTTAATAGCATACTTTGCTTGCCCTTCAAGGGAAAACTGCCTGATTTACTTCCAACCCTGGTTGCTTCCCCTTCAAGACATACGCTGGCACGGCTATTGCTCTAACTCCCTCGCAAGAACTTGTACTTCAACGGCGAAGTGGCAAGCTCCCTGAACAAAGGCGTTCGAACCCTCGCATTCACATTGTGTTTGCACGGGTCGAGCGCCTTTTTTGTTTTCTGCTTTTGTTTTTTTAATTCTGGAGACCACCATGACTGATCTGCTGCAATCTTCATTGAAACGCCGCACTGTGTTGCAAGCCGCCGCGGTAGGTGCCGCCGGTATCAGCCCCGCGTTGCGCGCTGTTGTGTATGCCCAGGGCTCCGACGCCCCCGAGAAAAAGGAGGTCAAGATTGGCTTCATTCCCCTGACCGACTGCGCATCCGTGGTCATGGCCTCGGTGCTGGGCATCGACAAGAAGTACGGCGTCACCATCATCCCGACCAAGGAAGCCAGCTGGGCAGGCGTGCGCGACAAACTGGTCAGTGGTGAGCTGGACATGGCGCATTCGCTGTACGGCCTGATCTATGGCGTGCACCTCGGCACATCCGGCCCGAAGAAGGACATGGCGGTATTGATGACGCTGAACCAGAACGGTCAAGCCATCACGCTGAGCAAGAAACTGGCTGACAAGGGTGCGGTGGACGCCGCGTCTCTGGCCAAAGTGATGGCTGCTGAAAAACGCGAATACACCTACGCCCAGACTTTCCCGACCGGCACCCACGCCATGTGGCTGTACTACTGGCTGGCCAGTGTCGGTGTCAATCCAATGAAGGACGTCAAAGTCATCACCGTGCCACCGCCGCAGATGGTGGCCAATATGCGGGTCGGCAACATGGACGGTTATTGCGTCGGCGAACCCTGGGGCCACCGCGCCATCGCCGACGGTATCGGCATCACGGCCGTCACCACCCAGGACATCTGGAAAGACCACCCCGAAAAAGTGCTGGGCACCACCGCCGATTTCGTCAAAAAAAACCCGAATACCGCACGCGCAGTCACTGCCGCCATCATTGAAGCCGGCAAATGGATTGACGCCAGCCTGGGCAACAAGAACAAGATGGCCGAGACTGTGGCCGACAAGTCCTACGTCAACACCAGCGTGGACGTGATCAACCAGCGCATCCTTGGCCGCTACCAGAACGGCATGGGGAAAACCTGGGACGACCCGAACCACATGAAGTTTTACAACGACGGTGCGGTGAGCTTCCCTTACCTGTCCGATGGCATGTGGTTCCTGACCCAGCACAAGCGCTGGGGTCTGCTCAAGGAGCATCCGGACTACCTGGCTGTGGCCAAACAGATCAACCAGATCGACATCTACAAGCAGGCTGCGACCGCCGCCAAAGCCAGCGTTCCCAAAGAACTCATGCGCAGCAGCAAGATGATCGACGGGGTGGTCTGGGACGGCAAGGATCCCAAAAAGTACGCCGACAGCTTCAAAGTCCGCGCTTGAACGCAAGCTTCAACATCAAGAGGTGATGCCATGGTCAGTGCCGTTTTTCATTCCCCGCTGGAGACCGCTCCAGCCCACGTTCCTATCCCGGCGCCTGCACGGAGTCAGGAGAAAACTGCTACCTATTCAGTAGCAGAAACTCCGCGTCCCGCAATGGCTGCGACGCCAATCGATGCCCGAGCCACTGCGCCGGATCCGGGGCCTTCCCGTGCATCGCGTTTGATGTCCGGTTTCTGGCTGGCAGTGTTGCCACCTGTGCTGGGCATTGGCCTGCTGACCCTGATCTGGGAACTGGTGTCGGTAGGCACCGGCAGCAGCATCCCCTCGCCGCTGGAGACCTTCAAGCAGGCCGTGGTGCTGTTCAGCGATCCCTTCTACAGCAAGGGCCCCAACGACCAGGGCGTGGGCTGGAACGTACTCAGTTCACTCCAGCGTGTGGCCATGGGTTTCGGCATGGCTGCCGTGGTCGGCATACCGGTGGGTTTCATGATAGGCCGCTTCAACTTTCTGAGCCGCATGTTCAACCCCCTGATCAGCCTGCTGCGGCCGGTGTCTCCCCTGGCCTGGTTGCCGATTGGCTTGCTGGTCTTCAAGGGCGCCAACCCGGCTGCGATCTGGACCATCTTCATCTGCTCGATCTGGCCCATGATCATCAACACCGCTGTGGGTGTGCAGCGCGTGCCACAGGACTACATGAACGTGGCGCGGGTGCTCAACCTGAGCGAGTGGAAGATCGTCACCAAAATCCTGTTCCCCGCCGTGCTGCCTTACATGCTGACCGGCGTGCGCCTGGCAGTCGGCACCGCCTGGCTGGTGATTGTTGCCGCAGAAATGCTCACTGGCGGCGTCGGCATCGGCTTCTGGGTCTGGGACGAGTGGAACAACCTCAACGTCAAGAACATCATCATCGCGATTTTTGTGATCGGCATCGTCGGCCTGGTGCTGGAGTTTGCACTGATCAAGCTGGCCACTGCATTCACGTTTGAAGACGTCAAAAACTAAGGATTCATCATGAGTGCATCTTTCACCACCAAGTACATCGAAATCCAGGGCGTCGAGCAAACCTTCAAGACCAAAAAAGGCCCGTTCTGCGCGCTGAAAAACATCAACCTGACCGTCGCAAAGGGTGAGTTTGTCGCACTGATTGGCCACTCGGGCTGCGGCAAGTCCACGCTGCTCAACCTGCTGGCCGGCCTGACCATGCCGACCCAGGGCAGCCTGATCTGCGCCAACCGTGAAATCTCGGGGCCGGGTCCGGAGCGCGCGGTGGTTTTCCAGAATCACTCGCTGCTGCCCTGGCTCACCTGTCATGAAAACGTCTACCTCGCCGTCGAAAGGGTGTTCAGCGCTACCGAGACCCGCGCCCAGCTGAAAGAACGCACAGAGGCAGCGCTGGCCATGGTCGGCTTGACGCCAGCTGCGCAAAAGCGTCCCGGTGAAATTTCTGGCGGCATGAAGCAGCGCGTCGGCATTGCCCGCGCGCTGTGCATGGAGCCCAAGGTTCTGCTGCTCGACGAGCCGTTTGGCGCACTGGACGCATTGACCCGGGCCAAGCTGCAGGACGAGTTGCTCCAGATTGTTGCCACCACGCAGAGCACGGTGGTGATGGTGACGCACGACGTGGACGAGGCTGTGCTGCTGTCCGACCGCATCGTGATGATGACCAACGGTCCCGCCGCCACGATTGGGGAAGTCCTCGCCATTGACCTGCCGCGGCCGCGCAACCGGGTGGATCTTGCCGAGAGTACGCAGTACCTGCACTACCGCAAGGCAGTCATCGACTTTTTGTACACGCGCCAGGGCCACGTCGAAAAAGCTGCCTGAGGAACACATAGCAGCGACAAGGTCGCACCTGTATGCAAGCAAGGGAGGAGTTTTCAATGTCCGCAGTCTTACCCGCCAACGGAGCCCTCCGGGCCGCACCAACCCAGGATACGCCCGCCCGACGTGAACGGCCCGCGCGCTCCCGTGGTTTTGCTTCACTGGGAAAATACCGCGAGCTGATCATTGCCGTCGGCTTTTTCCTGCTGTTCGACCTCGGGGTGCTGGTTCTCAATTTCTATACCTCGTTCCAGATCGCCGAAGACGCCGTGGGTATCAACCTGGCAGGACGCCAGCGCATGCTGTCGCAGCGCACAGCCAAAGCCCTGCTGTCGGTAGAAGCAGCCAGGATCAAAGGTGTGCCTGCCACCGATGAACTTGAGGAGCTGAAAAATGCTGTGAAGCTGTTTGACGCTTCGCTCAAAGGCTTCCAGAGCGGTGCCACGGTGCCAGGCGGGAATGGCAAGCCGGTCTTTCTGCCTGCCGCCCAGGGCGACAAAGCCGCAGACATCCTGAAAAAAGCACAGGATCTCTGGACGCCCTACCAGGTCAACCTCGCCCCAGTGCTGAGCGGAGCGGCAAGCGAAACCGAACTGAAAGAGGCGGCCGACTACGCAAAAGCCAACAACCTGAAGCTGCTGGCCTTGATGAACGAACTGACCACGACGCTGGAGGCAGTGGCCTCAGACCGGGCCAGCGTCCTGCGCATGGTGCAGACCGGCGGCATTGTCCTGGCTTTGCTGAATTTCGCATTTATTCTCTTCAAGTTTCTGCGCCGGCTGAATACTTCCGACGCTGCCATTGAGGCGGCTACCGAAGAAAACCGCGAGATCCTGACCAGCGTGCGCGAGGGACTGTTTCTGCTGACGCCCGAGCACCGGCTGGGCTCGCAGCTGTCGCGCTCGTCGCATGGGCTTTTCGGCAAGACCCTGGTGCCCGGCCAGAATTTCTTTGAGTTGCTTTCCCCCCTGGTGTCGGAAAAGGCCCTGACAGACGCGCGCAACTATGTGGGCCTGCTGTTTTCCCCTCACGTAAAAGAGCAATTGATCCAGGGCATCAACCCCCTCGCCGAGGTCGAGCTCACCGTGAAAAACCGGCTGGGCCAGGACACCCCACGCTTCCTGTCGTTTCACTTCAACCGGGTGCAGGACGGAACGGCTGTGCGCCACCTGCTGGTGACCGTGCAGGACATTTCGCAGAAGGTCGAACTCGAGGCCAAGCTGACCACCGAACGCCATCGCTCGCAAAAAGAGCTGTCCATGATGCTCAAGGCCTTCGAGACCGACCCGGCCATGATGCGTGCCTTTGTCGAGCGGGCCGAGGCGTCCTTGCTGGAGGTGAACGACCTGCTTCGCAGCACTTCGTCGGCCGCATCTGAAACCCAGGTCCTCAAAGCGGTTGACGGGGCCTATCGCCGCATCCACGCCATCAAGGGAGATGCAGCCTCACTGGGTCTGGAAATTCTCGCCTCGCTGGCCCATCAGTTTGAAAACGAGTTGCAGAAACTCAAGGACAGCGGCGTGGCCACCGGCGACGCCCTGCTGGCCCTGCCCTTGCCGCTGGAAGACCTGCTGAACAAGGTCGCAGCCTTCAAGGCGATGAGTCAGAAAAGAGGTAGCGGCTCGCAAGCCGAGCCGGCACCGACGCCCCAGCAGCTCAACGCAAGCTTGCAGCAACTGGCGGCCGATGTGGCCCATGATGTCGGCAAGCGCGTCAACGCCGACGTGCGCATGTCCAGTGTGCTGGACCTGCAGGCCGAGAAAATCGACCTGGTCCGTGAGATAGCCATCCAGCTGGTTCGCAACGCTGTGGTGCACGGAGTGGAAGTTCCGCCCGTCAGGCTGGCCGCCGGCAAGGCGGTTCAGGGCGAGGTCACCGTCAACCTCAGCCGGGACGCAAATGGTCAATACCTGCTCAGTGTGCGGGACGATGGCGCGGGCCTCAATGCTGCCAACGTGCGACTGCGCCTGATGGCCCTGGGTTGGTACACGGCAGAGCAGTTGCTCAGCTTCAGCGACAAACAGATCGTCGCGCACATTTTCAAGCCGGGCTTTTCCACCGCCCATGCGGCTTCCGCACACGCCGGCCGCGGTGTGGGTCTGGACCTGGTGCAGGCCAATGTGCAACGTCTGGGTGCGCGCTTGCTGCTATCCAGCATCCCTGGACAACACACCGAGTTCAAGGTGTCGTTCGCTGCTTGATATGGCCCCCACCTTCGTCAGACCATCAAAAGAAACACTGCCACCGGGGAGAACACCATGCGGCTGCTGATTGTTGACGACTCGAACATGATCCGTACGCGCATCTCCCGCGTGGTGCAGAACGGCGGTCTCAAGGGTGTGGTGCTGGCGGGCCTGGCCAAAAACGGGCGCGAGGCGCTGCGTCTGGCGCGGGCCACCCGGCCGGAGGTCGTCACCATGGACCTGACCATGCCCGAGATGGACGGGATTGAATGCATTCAGGAAATGCTCAAATTCGACCCCAGCATCAACATCCTGGTGGTCAGCGCGCTCAGCGACAAATCGACCGCCATCGAGGCTCTCAAACTGGGAGCGCGCGGCTTCGTCGCCAAGCCGTTTTCGGATGAAGAATTGCAGATCGCGCTGCTTGATGTTTCAGAAATGCGTTAGGGCCACTGCCATCGCCGCGCGCCGCAATCGCCCTGTTTTAATCATGTCCGCACTTACATATAGCCTGAACAGGCCCCAAGGAAAACACAGTGGCTACCCTGCAGGAAAATGATCTCAAGCTGTTTGTCGACTCGATCAGGAACTACCTGACCGTTACGACCCGCCAGGAGCCCAAGATCACCTCCGCCTTTTTGGGCATGGGCGATGTGACGGGATATGAATTCAACGGCATCGTCACCTTCTCGGGCAGCCACAACGGCCACGTGGTCGTCTCCATGCCGGACAAGCTGGTGCGCGAAGTGCTGCTGCTGCAGCATGAAACCGACCTGAGTGACGGCAACCTGCTCGACGCCGTGGGAGAAATTGCCAACACGCTGGCTGGCAACGCCCGCAAGGTGCTGGGCTCGGAGCTGCAGATTTCGGTACCCATCAAACTGCAGGGTGCCAACGGCATCAAGGCGCGTGTCCGCAAGCGCCCCTATGTCATCACCCTGCGCTGGAATCACTACGACGCCATGGTCTGCGTGGACATGGAGCGGCGCCACTAAGGCGGCGGTTGCGCACGAAGTGCGTGCGCCGCACCATAAAAGCCCATCCCATTCCCTGCTTTGAAGCAGGGAGTGGTGATCGCGCATGCCCCAAGTTGGCACGCAATTTGCACAAGGTTTGTGAATTTCCTTCAATTCACAAAGGGTCTGCACCATGGCGGGATTCCGCACCTTTCTCAAGTCTGGCCACGCACCGACACTGTTCGCCGCTTTTCTGTACTTCGACTTCTGTTTCGCCGTCTGGGTTCTGAACGGGGCCATGGCGCCCTTCATCAGTGAGGCTTACCAACTGACAGCAGCCCAAAAGGGCTTCATGATTTCGGTGCCCATCCTGGCGGGGGCGCTCATGCGTTTCCCGCTGGGCGTTCTGGCGCAATACATCGGCCGCAAGAACGCAGCGCTGGTTGAAATGGGCCTGATCGTGGTGGCTCTGGCTTTTGGCTATTTCTTCATCAGCTCCTACGATCATGTGCTGGCCATGGGGGTGTTGCTGGGCATCGCTGGTGCCAGTTTTGGCGTGGCGCTGTCGCTGGGTTCGGGCTGGTACCCGCCCAAATACAAAGGCCTGGCCATGGGCATCGCGGGCGCAGGCAACTCCGGCACCGTCCTGGCGGTTTTATTTGCGCCACCGCTGGCCATGGTGTACGGCTGGCAAGCCGTCTACGGCATCGCAGCCTTCTTCATGCTGATTCCCATGGTGGTGATGGTGGTGTTCGCCAAGGAGCCGCCCGACATTGAGCACCAGACCTTCCGCCAGCATATATCCTGCTTGTTTGAGAAAGACGGCTGGGCCTTCAGCCTGATTTACGTCATCACCTTCGGCGGCTTTATCGGCCTGGCGAGTTTTCTGCCCACCTATTTCCACGACCAGTTCGGCGTGACCAAGGTCCAGGCGGGTCAACTGACCATGCTGGCGGCGCTGATGGGTTCGGCCATCCGGGTGGTGGGCGGCTACATCTCCGACCGCATAGGCGGCATCAACACCCTGAGTGGCGTCCTCGGGGTGGTGGCCGTCACCCTGGTTCTGTGCGGTCTGGCGGGCGCTTCGCTGACTGTCACCACACTGCTGTTCATGTTGTGCTTCGCCGCGCTGGGCGCGGGCAACGGCGCGCTGTTCCAGCTGGTGCCCCTGCGCTGGCCACTGGCAACCGCCGTCGCCGGCTCGATGATCGGCGAGATAGGCGCGCTGGGCGGCGGCTTCCTGCCCAACGCCATGGGCATGTCCAAGCAATTCACCGGCACCTACCTGTGGGGCTTCGTGGCTTTCGCGGTGCTCGCGCTCGCGATGCTGGTCATGCTGCGGGTAATGCAACTGCGCTGGACCCGCACCTGGGCTGAAAAGGGTGGGCGGGCGCGCAGCGCCTAGAGCGAAGCGAGAAAAGCGCCTTGCGCTTTTTTGCCCAGACTTTCTGCGAAGCTAAAAGGGGGACGCGCACGAAGTGCGTGATCGGCGCAGCCGATGGGACGCGTAGCGTCAGTCCGACTTTTCTGCAAAGCAAAAAGGGAGGGAGGGCGCGTAGCGCCCAGGAGCGAAGCAACAAAAGCGTTTGCGCCTTGACCCTCTCTTTGACCTTCACAGATGCATCGAGCATTTTTTGCCTGGAGCCCTCAAAGCACGGACGCCTGCAGCTCCTGAATATGTAGCAAATTCGAGGATGTAAATATTTCACAACTGCACCGCAACCGCGCTGGTGGTCCCTAGCGAGCAATCCAAAGCGCCTCGACCAGTGCTGCGATATTCAAGCACTGGCGGTTCTGGCGCTGATAAGCTGCGACACTTGTTGCAGGCTCACGAAAACCAAACACAATGGCTTTGATTCTGGCGATGGATGATGACGAGGCGATACGCATGTTGATCGTCGCCGCGCTGCGCGCTGACGGTCACACGGTACTGGAGGCCGCAAATGGACTGGCGGGTCTGGCGCTGGTGCGCGAGCACGCCCCTGACCTGGTGATCAGCGACATCAACATGCCGGAGATGGACGGCCTGTCCATGCTCAAAGCCTTGCGGGCCGACCCCGCGATTCAGGCCACGCCGGTTATTTTGCTCACTTCGCTGCAGGAGCGCGAGCATGTTCGTCAGGGCATGACACGCGGCGCCGATGACTACCTCACCAAGCCCCTTGTCTTTGACGAGTTGCGCGAGGCTACCGCAGCCCAGCTGGACAAACACCTGATGCGCCAGTCTGCGCAGGACACTGCAGTGGACGAGGCGCTCGACGTCGCCCTGAAGGAACAGAAGCAGCGCCTGATACGGCTGTATGAAAAAAAGCTGCTCAGCGAGCTGGACCAAAAATGGCCAACCGCCGAGTCCCTCCAGGAAGACCGGCAATTCGCCAATGCCACGGTGCTGTTTGTCGATGTGGTCAGCTTCCCCGCGCTGGCGGAAAAACTCTCCCCCGCCGAGCTGAGCCAGGTGGTGCACGAGTTCTACAACAACGCCGGCAACACCGTTTACCTGTTCGGCGCATACCACATGCAGTTTGTCGGTGAGGGCCTGTTGGCGGTCTTTGTGGACAGCACCGACACGGACACCGTCAACAGCGGCCTGCGCGCGACCAAAAGCGCCCTGGGTCTGATCGACGCAGCGCACCGGGTGCAGGGGTTTCTCTCAAGCCGTTTCCCCGGACGCGCGCTGCCGCGGTTCGAAGTGTGTGTCAGCCTGAACAGCGGCGCGGTCACTCTGGCCAGGCTTCAGGAGCCGCTGTGGGGGTCCTCCCAGATCCTGCCTGTGGGTGACACGGTCAGCGCCTGCCTGCAACTGCAAAAGCAGGCAGCCGCGGCGGGCTGGAAAGTTGCCGCCAGTGCTTCGCTGTTACAGGGTGTGAGGGAGACCCTGAAAACAGGTAAGCGCAAGCGCTTTTCGATACCCGGACGCAGCTCCGCGCTGGAAGCCGTCGAGCTATTGGGTCTGGGGGCATAGGCTCGGAAGTGCCGGCGCTTCCTGCCTACTTGGGCAGGAAAAGCAGCCAGTACATCAGCAGCAGGTTGAACAACACCGACACGGCCAGGCCAATTTTCCACAAGGCCGTCGGGTCGCGTTGTATCAATGGCGTGGCCGGCTGAGCCGTCAACGGCCGTGAGGCCCCGCGCTCCAGGGCAAGCAGCATTTCTTCGGCCGTTTCAAAGCGCTTGCGCTTGTCGCGTGCCACCGCCTTGAGCACCACGTGGTCCAGCCAGATCGGCACCTCCGGGTTATGGCGGCTGGGCGCAGTCGGGTCGCGGTAATAGCGTCCCGACTGGTAAGGCAACACCTCACCATAAGGCAGGCGTCCGGTCAGCAACTGGTAGAGCGTTACGCCCAATGCAAACAAGTCACTCTGACTGTCGGGCAACTCCTCGGGCTCGTCTTTGCCCGAGTTGCCAGCCTTGGTGTTAAAGCCCCATTGCTCGGGATTGATGTAGCTGGGCGTGCCGGCATGCAGCTTGCGCATGGACTCGGGCTCACGGCCAGTGAGCGCCACACCAAGATCGAGCAGGCGCAGCACACCGTCTTCGCCCTGGTGCAGATTGGCGGGTTTGACATCGCGGTGAACCACGCTCTGGCGATGCAGCAAACCCAGCGCCCGGGCCGCCTGCGTGGCCACCGACAGCACCTGGGCCAGGCTGAAGCGGTGCTGGCGATCAAGCAGTTGCTGCAGTGTCTCGCCGGCATGCCAGTCATACAGCAAATAAAAGGCGGTGGGCGGTGGGAGACCCGCAAGCTGATCGTGAATGGCAACCAGATTGCCTGCAGAGCGTGAGGACTGCATGCGTTTGGCCAGCCACGCCTCATGGGCCAGCATGGCCCGCTCCTGCGGATCGTGGGCCCGGGAAGGATGAAGCGTTTTGAGCGCGTAGAGGCGCTGGGTCGACGGGTCCCGCACCTGATAAAGCACATTGATGCCGTTGTCGGCGACTGGCGCCGTCAGGATCAAGCCATCGAGGCTGTCCCCCACCTTCAGACGCAAGGGGATGGGCAGGGACAGAGCGCGGCGGTTTTCGTCCTGCAGGTTGGCCTCCAGCAGGCCCAGCACACGCACCACCAGCGCTGTCACATTGTCCTGCGCCCCCGCCGCCAATGCGGCGTCCACCATTTGCCGGCTGATGTGCTGCGCATGACTTTCGCCGGGGGTGCCCGGCGCGCCCGCGAGCTGGCCGAGCTTTTTGTCCGGGAGCACGTTGTGCACCCCGTCGGACAGCAACACAAAGACATCACCAACCTGCAGATCGCCCTGGAAATAATCCACCACGAGCCGGTCTTCAGCGCCGACGCAGCGCAGCAACTGGTGCCGGAAATCGGGGTGATCCATCACGTGGTCGGTGCTGAGCTGGGTCAGGCGGCCCTCGCGCAGCAGGTAGGCCCGGGTATCGCCGATGTGCGCCACCGCATAGGACTGCCCGCGCAGCACCACCGCCGTGAGCGTGGTTAGCCCCAAGGCCGGGTGCCGGCGCCGGTTCAGACCCGCCAGCCAGGCGTTTTGGGCGCCAATGATGCGGTCCAGCGCAACCGTGGTGTCCCAGGTTTCGGGCGTGCCGTAATAGTCGCGAACCAGGCTGGTCACCGTGGTCTGTGCCGCCTCCTTGCCCATGCCGCCGGTGCTGACACCGTCAGCGATCGCCACGATGGAGCCCATGGCCTCCTGACCGGGCTCGGGCAGCATGGCCGCGCAGAAGTCTTCGTTGATGTCCTTGCGGCCGGCCAGCGAGGCAAAGCCGATGTCTATTTCAAATGCCATGCACCATCCATGCAATTGTCATGCCCGGATTTGGTGCATTGCAACAATTCAAATCTAACCTACAAGCATCTGCATGCTGCGCTCATAGTGCAATGAAAGCCGCTCAAATGCATCAAGCAGGTCTTCGCTGGCCACAGCCAGACGCTCCAGACCTTCTTTCCTGTTGGTGGAGCCAATCCCTGCCAGCAGGCGCTCCCAGCAGGACCCGGCCGTCGCGAGCTCCTGCCGGATGTCCTTGCTGGTCAATGGAATCTCGCCCAGCTGACGCAGCGCTTCCTCGAAGGCCTGCCTGGCAGCAGCCATGCCGGCTTCGCTGCCCGGGATGGAAGACGGGCCGGCAACCACCTCGAGGAGGGCATATTTGGCAAACCGCTGGCTGAGCATGCGCTGACGCCCGGCCAGGTTGAGGACATGCAGGGGCGGCGTGGCACCGGCGCTTTCGAGGCTGCTGGTCAGGCGCTCTGCCGCCAGCAGCAGTTGCTCGGCCAGCGCATTGATACGGTCAAGATCGCCAGCCACAGCCTGGCCCTGCAAAGCCTGCTTGAGTTCCCCCCAACTGCTGGCAATCTGGCGCAACAAGTCGCCAAAAGTGGGCTGGGAAAGGCTTTTGCCCAGCGCTGCGATATTGGCATCAATGCGCAAGCTCGACTCTTCAAAGCGTTCCTGCACCCGGGCTGCCGTGACTCCTGCCATTCGCAGCAAGGCCAGCTTGACCAGCCGCTGCGACAGCATCCGCAACTGCCCCGAGCGGTTGACATCTTCGGCAAACCGGGCCGAGTGGATGATGTGCCGCGACACCTGCCCCAACCGCTGGTTGCTCTGCATGGAAGCAGTACGCAGCATCTGGAAGGCGTCGTCGTCCGTCACCCCGCGGGCACGCATCAAAATGCCCTTGGCCCTGTCGACCATTTTTCGCTCTTCAAGGCGGCTGGTGACATCCAGCACCTGCGCCCGCAGCGCCTGCTCCCGGCCAAAGCGGGCCTGCGCCAGTTGAACCAGGGACCGCAGGCGTTGCTGGCCATAAGCGTTGACAACATAAGCATGCACCCCCACCCCGGTGGCGCGCGTGATCCTGCCGGCGTCACCGTCCGTGGTGAAGACGATCACCGGACATGGCGCTGTTTCGTCAATGATCTGCAGGGCCTTGAAAAGCTCTTCGCCAGGCAATGGATCCCAGCAAATCAATACATCCGGTGCATGGGCCAGCACATCACGCACCAACCTGGAGCGGTCAGGGGTGCATGCCAGAACCTGCAGCCCCACGGCTTGCAGGTCTGCAGCCAGCGGAGGCGCGCCGGTTGCGTCACTCAAACTTACCAATGCGGAGGTCATAAAAATCAGAAGTTGAGGGGGAATCCGGAGCGATCGCGCGCAAATCGCACACCGCCCCAGTCAGCGATGTTAGCGCCAACGCAGCCACACAAGAGCTTGGCACAGCTTTTGCATTGTCCTTTGCGGGCGTAACGACGCGTCCAGCCTTGCAAAAGCACTGCAGGTTTTGCGCACAACGACGTGCGTAGTGATGTGCCTCCTTCCGGCGTCAAGCCGGGCCCCTGTTTTTGCAGGAGAGGGCTTCATGATTTCCCCGCTTCTTGATCGACACCAGTTTTTGCCTGCCACGGTTTGCAGCGGGCATGCCATTTGCACTTGGTTCCACGCACCCCATCACTCTGGATTGAGCTCATGAAAAAATCAAAACTCGTCATGGTCGGCAATGGCATGGCCGGCGTGCGTACCATCGAGGAACTGCTCAAGGTAGCCCCTGAGCTGTACGATATTTCCGTGTTTGGCGCAGAGCCGCACCCCAACTACAACCGCATCCTGCTGTCGCCAGTGCTCGCTGGCGAGCAGACGCTTGACGAGATCGTGCTCAACAGCTGGGACTGGTACAAGGACAACCACATCACGCTGCACGCCGGCAAAAAGGTGGTCGAGGTGGACCGCATCAAGCGGGTTGTGCGCGCCGACGACGGCACAGAGGAAAGTTATGACCGGCTGCTGATGTGCACCGGCTCCAACCCCTTCATCCTGCCCATTCCCGGCAAGGACCTTCAGGGCGTGATTGCCTACCGCGACATCGCCGACACCAACGCCATGATTGAGGCATCCGCAAAATACAAGCGGGCGGTGGTCATAGGTGGCGGCCTTCTGGGACTGGAAGCGGCCAACGGCCTGATGCTGCGCGGTATGCAGGTGACGGTGGTCCACGTGATGCCCTGGCTGATGGAGCGCCAGCTCGACGACGTCGCAGGACGGTTGCTGCAGAAATCACTGGAAGACCGCGGCCTGAAGTTCCTGATCGGCGCGCAGACGCAAGAACTCATTCCCGACAAGGATGGCCGTGTCATGGCCATCAAGTTCAAGGACGGCCTGGAGCTGCCGACCGACCTGGTCGTCATGGCTGTCGGCATCCGCCCCAACACCGAGCTGGCTGAGTCCATGCGCCTGCACTGCAACCGCGGGATTGTTGTCAACGACACCATGCAGACGGTCACCGATGCGCGCATTTATTCCGTTGGTGAGTGCGCTGCGCACCGCGGCATCGCCTACGGTCTGGTGGCGCCGCTGTTCGAGCAGGCCAAGGTCGCTGCCAACCACCTGGCGCAATTTGGCATTGGACGCTACACCGGTTCGCTGACATCAACCAAGCTCAAGGTCACTGGCATCGACCTGTTTTCCGCCGGCGAGTTCATGGGGGGTGAAGGAACCGAACAAATCGTGATGTCCGACCCCTCCGGCGGCGTCTACAAAAAGCTGGTGATCAAGAACGACAAGCTGGTAGGTGCCTGCCTGTACGGCGACACCGTCGATGGCAGCTGGTATTTCAAGCTGCTGCGTGATGGCCGCAGCGTCAAGGACATCCGCGACAAATTGCTCGTGGGCGAATCCAACATCGGCGACACCGGCCATGAAGGTCACAGCAGGGCCGCAACCATGCCGGATGATGCCGAGGTCTGCGGCTGCAACGGCGTCACCAAAGGCACGATCTGCAAGGCCATCAAGGAAAAGGGCCTGTTCACCTTGGACGAGGTGAAAAAACACACCAAAGCCAGCGCCTCCTGTGGTTCCTGTACCGGGCTGGTCGAGCAGATCCTCATGTTCACGGCTGGCGGCGACTACTCGGCCACGCCCAAACTCAAGGCCATGTGCGCCTGCACCGACCACGGCCACCAGGCCGTGCGCGAGGCCATCACGGCCAACAAACTGCTCAAGATCGCAGACGTTTTCAAGTTCATGGACTGGAAGACACCCAACGGCTGCTCAAGCTGCCGCCCCGCTGTCAACTACTACCTGATCTCCAGCTGGCCCAAAGAGGCCAAGGACGACCCGCAAAGCCGTTTCATCAACGAACGCAGCCACGCCAACATCCAGAAAGACGGTACCTACTCCGTCATTCCCCGCATGTGGGGCGGCGAAACGACAGCCAGCGAACTGCGCCGCATCGCCGACGCGGTGGACAAATACAAGATTCCCACAGTCAAGGTCACCGGCGGCCAGCGTATCGACTTGCTGGGCGTCAAAAAGGAAGATTTGCAAAACGTGTGGAAAGACATTGGCATGCCCAGTGGCCATGCTTACGCCAAGGCACTGCGCACGGTGAAAACCTGTGTCGGCAGCGAGTGGTGCCGCATGGGCACGCAGGACAGCACGCAAATGGGCAAGGACCTGGAGCGCGCCATGTGGCGCATGTATGCGCCGCACAAAGTCAAGTTTGCGGTCTCCGGCTGCCCGCGCAATTGCGCCGAGGCCGGCATCAAGGACGTCGGCGTCATCGGCGTGGACTCGGGCTGGGAGATGTACATCGCCGGCAACGGCGGCATCAAGACCGAAGTGGCCCACTTCTTCACCAAGGTGAAGACCTCCGAGGAAGTGCTGGAGTACACCGGCGCCTTCATGCAGCTGTACCGCGAGGAAGGCTGGTACCTGGAGCGCACGGTGCACTACGTGGGCCGCGTGGGTCTGGACTACGTCAAGAAAAAAATTCTGGAAGACCACGACTTGCGCCGCGCCCTGTGGGCCCGCCTGCAGGCCGCGCTGGAAGGCGAGCCGGATCCCTGGTTTGAATTCGACAAGGCCTCGGTGGACACACGCCAGTTCGAAGCCCTGACAGCCTGAGGAGAAAACAATGAGCGAATGGAAAAAAATCTGCCTGGTCACCGACATCCCCGTGCTGGGCTCGCGCTGCGTCAGCCGCGCCAAAGGCGTGGATGTGGCGGTGTTTCGTAATGATGAAGACCAGGTCTTCGCCCTGCTGGACCGCTGCCCGCACAAGGGCGGCCCGCTGTCGCAGGGCATTGTCTTTGGCACCAGCGTGGCCTGCCCCCTGCACAACTGGACCATAGGCCTGACGGACGGTTGCGCCCGCGCGCCCGACGAAGGATGTGCTCCGAAGTTCGCGGTGAAGGTCGAAGCCGGCGTGGTGCACCTGGACGCCGACGAACTGGCCAGCCACGCCATCGACCTGCCCCGACCGCTGGCAGGCCCGCTGCACAAAGAAACCGCCAGCGCCTGAGAAGAGCAAGAGCAACACAGGCAAGAGGCAACACATGATATTTGGCCGCACCCACCGCAAGCCCATCTCCATTCCTGCCAAGGAAGTCAAGGAGTGGAAGTACACGACCTGCAACTATTGCTCGACAGGCTGCGCCATCGAGATCGGTCTGAATGACAAGGGAAAAATTGTCACCAGCCGCGGCCATGCCGGTGCGGACGTCAATCGCGGCAAGTTATGCATCAAAGGCCTGCTGGAGCACGAGCTGTTTGACTCGCCCGGCCGCGGCACCATGCCACTGATGCGCGAGAAGGCCCACCTGCCCTTTCAGCCGGCCAGTTGGGATGCAGCGCTGGACAAGACAGCAGCAAAAATCAAGGAAATACAGGCCAAATACGGCCGCGACTCATTTGCGGTGGTCTCCACTGGCCAGTTGCTGACCGAAGAGTTCTATACCCTCGGCAAGCTGGTGCGCGGTCAGATCGGTACCAACAACTACGATGGCAACACCACACTGTGCATGGCCTCCGCCGTGTCGGGCTACAAGCGCTCCTTCGGCTCCGACGGCCCGCCCGGCTGTTATGGTGATTTCGAGCATACCCACTGCCTGATGGCCTTTGGCTCCAACCTCCCGGAGCAACATCCCATCATTTACTGGCGCCTCAAGGAAGCGCTGGAAAAGCGCAAGTTTCCGCTGATCGTGGTGGATCCGCGTGTCACCATGCTGGCGCAATTTGCCGACATTCACCTGGCCATCACGCCCGGCACCGACACCGTGCTGATCAACGCCATGATGCATGTCATCTTCAAGGAGAACCTTCAGGACGACGATTACATCGCAAAACACACACAGGGCATTGACGAGTTGCGCGCCCTGCTGGCCGACTACGACCCCAAGACCGCCCAGCATGTATGCGGCATTGACGAAGACCGCATCCGTACGGTGGCCCGCATCTACGCCAAGGCGCCAACCGCCATGAGCATCTGGACCATGGGCATCAACCAGTCGACCCATGGTTCGGACGGCGTGGTCGATATCAACAACCTGAACCTCATCACCGGCAACATCGGGATCCCCGGCGGCACCAGCCTGTCGATCACCGGCCAGTGCAATGCCATGGGCACGCGGGAATGGTCGTCCTGCTCGGGCCTGCCGGGCTACCGGGCGCTGGAGAAGGAAAAAGACCGCAAGCTGGTCGCCGATTTCTGGGGCATCGACGAAAGCTTTTTCCCGGAAAAACGCGGTCTGGCGCAGACTGACATTTTCCCGGCCATCGAGACCGGCGAGATCAAGGGCTTGTGGCTGATCGCCACCAACCCGATGACCTCGATGGCCAACCAGCCACGCATCATCAAAGCCATGGAAAACCTCGAGTTCCTGGTGGTGCAGGATGTCTACGAGGATGTGGAAACCAACAAGTATTCGCATGTCTACTTCCCCGCTGCCGTCTGGGCCGAGAAGGAAGGCTGCCACACCAACACCGAGCGGCGGGTCAATCTCACGCGCAATGTGATGGCGCCGTATGCCGACTCCAGGCCGGACTTCTGGGTCTTCAACGAGATGTCCAAACGCTTTGAGGAGCGCAACAAGATCCACTTCCCTTCCACACCCGAAGGCGCGTTTGAGGAAATGAAAATACTGTCCAAGGGCGTAGGACGCACGCTGGACATCTCCGGCATGAGTTACGACCGCATTGAGGCGGCACGCGGCATCCAGTGGCCCTACAGCGAAGCGCAGGCCCAGATGGATTCGCAAAAATTGGGGCGCTCCAGTGACTTTGACATGAAGCTGCGCCTGCCCTTCGATGGCAATGCCCGTCTGTACACAGATGGTGTGTTCCAGACGCCAAGTGGCAAGGCCAACCTGATCCCTGTGCGTTTTGTCAACAACAACGAGTGTCCTGATGCCGAATATCCTTTCTGGCTCAACTCGGGCCGCGTGGTGGAGCATTTCCACACCCGCACCCGTACCGGGAAGATCGGCAACTGCAACAAGTTCAGCCCCACACCCTACATGGAGATGAACCCCGACACGGCCGAAGAACTGGGCATTGCCCACCAGAGTTATGTGCGGGTGGTCAGCCGGCGCGGCGACGCGGTGGTGATGGTGCAACTGACGCAGCGCGTCGGACGCAACATGCTATTCATCCCCTTTCACTTCCATGACTGCGTCAACCGCCTGACGCTCGGTTTGCTCGATCCGCACTCGCGCCAGCCCGCCTTCAAGCAAAACGCTGCCCGGGTCGAAAAAACCGACCAGCAGGAAGCTGCCCGTCTGAATCTTGAACGCCGTGCGTTCTGAATTCCCAAGGATGAACGCCATGACCCAAATTGCCCTGCAACCCATCCCCCTGGCTGACAGCCTTCCACTGCAAGGCAAGCCTGAAGCAACCGGCGGCTGCGGCAAGCCAGAGTGCGGCACGACGGGCTGTGGTTCCAAAAACACCGCAGAGCGCAAGATCTGGGAGATCCGTACCGAAGAGCAGGTCTATGCCTTCCTGAACGACAAAACGGTGTCCAAAACCAACCGCTATGGCCAGCAGATCGATCTGATAGCGCACACCGAGGGCAAGCTGCCGGTAGGCCGCTCCATGTTCATCAACGAAAATCCCGCGGTGGGCAGCAACCCCAATCGCAACAAGCAGCACGGTTTTTTCTTCACCGCCGACAACTGCATCGGCTGCCACGCCTGCGAAGCAGCCTGCAGCGAGAAAAACGACAACCCGGCGCACCTGGCCTTCCGCTCGGTCGGTTATGTCGAGGGTGGCAGCTTTCCCGACTACAAGCGCATGAACATCTCCATGGCCTGCAACCATTGCGATGACCCCGTGTGCCTGAAAGGCTGCCCCACCCGCGCCTACACCAAGCACGTGGAGTACGGCGCTGTACTGCAAGACCCGGAGACCTGCTTTGGCTGCGGCTACTGCACCTGGGTCTGTCCGTACAACGCACCCCAGCTTGATCCGGTCAAGGGCCAGGTGTCCAAATGCAATATGTGCGTGGACCGCCTGGAAGTGGGCCTCAAACCGGCCTGCGTATCGGCCTGCGTGGGCAACGCGCTGGACTTTGGTGTGATCGAAAACATCCCTGCAGGCCGTGAGCAGGCGCGTGTGGAAATTCCGGGTTTTCCGTCTCCCGAAATCACGCAGCCCAACATCCGCTTTCAGCAGATCAAGCAACTGCCCGATGAGATGAAGCGCACCGACTCCATGCCGGTGAAATACCACAAGGACGACAAGGGCCGCTACCGCCCCGCAATTGACCAGAAGCAGGGCAAAACGCAGCACTGGAACCTGGCACGCCTGTCCTCGCGCGAGAACCCGCTGGTGCTGTTCACCCTGGCGGCGCAAACTGCAACCGGCGCTTTTGCGTTGAGCTTCCTCGGCGCCCAGGCAGGACTCGCCGGTTTCGCAGGTTTTGCCCAGTCCGCCATGTACGCGCCACTGGCCATTCTGTGTTTTCTGCTGATCGGGTTTGGCCTGTTCATGTCCACCATGCATTTGGGCAAACCCAAGCGCTTTTACCGCGGCTTCAACAACCTGCGCCACTCGCCGGTTTCGCGTGAGGGTCTGGGCATCGCCATCTTCATGGGTGCGCTGGGCATGCATGTGCTGTTCAGCCTGCCCGGCAACAGCGTGTTCCAGTCGATTTTCTCGTCGGTCTTTTCGACAGAGATCACGGCGTTGATCGGTGCTGAACGTGCCGCAGGCATGGCGCGTGTCTTTGGTTTCCTGGCCCTGTTTGGAAGCGCAGGCGGGCTGTACTACATGTACCGCTGCTACCGCATCAAGGCCCGGCCTTTCTGGAACCACTGGCAAGTGGGCACCGCCTTTGTTGGCAACATGCTGTCGCTGGGCTCACTGGTCGCGGGGGTGGTCATCGTTTCGACGCTGCTCTTCTCCGGTGAAAACATTCTCAATGTGACCCTGGTTTGCGCGGCGCTGATCTGCGTGGGCATGCTGGCAGAAGGCATTGGCCACACGGCACATGCCAGAGACATGGGCCGCGCCGAGCACGAAGGGGGCGCGTCGTACTACATCCAGACCACGACCTTTGGCAAGACCTTCCAGTTGCGCAACACCTTGCTGGGCCTGAACCTGCTGCTGGCTGCTGCGCTGCTGGCCGGCATGCTGGTGTTCAACACCGTTGGCACCTTCACACTGCTGGGCATGGCCATCGTTGGCACCACCCTCGTCGCCACCAGCCTGATCGGTCGGGCACTGTTCTACGTGCTGGTGATTCCGACCACCATGCCCGGCGCCTTCTTCTGGAAAAACAAGGGTTTCGAAGACCATGCGCGCGACATTGGCCTTGCCAACATGCCGCAGGTTGGCGTGGCACCGCTCAGGCACTAAGCTCTGCGGATGAATCTCGAAGAACTCATAGCCAAAACCTGCGTCATCGGCGTCTCGTATTTCGACACCAACGGCGAGTTGATGAAGCAGACCCAGTTTGCGGGTCAGGTGCTCACGGTCGATGCGGAACTGGGCATCACAGTGCAACTCAGGCACACCGACGCCAGCGTGCAGCAAGCCGACTTCATCGTGCCGCCCAACCTCGACGCCTGGTTCAAGGCGCCTCCTGGCCACTACAAACATGCCCCCTCCGGCGTGGATATCGAGAACCCGGACTACCTGGTCACCTGGAACGTTCACCGCACCCAGGAAAACAAGCCCGAAGGCCAGCATGAATGGTGGGAGTGGGTGCCCAACACCGAGCGCCCGCAGGTCGGCCAGAGCGGCACTTGAAAAGCTGTCCGGCGTCTTCGCCGACAATCCATCCATGAGCATTGCGCAGTACATCAAGGTCATCGGCCGTGGCAAACAGGGCGCGCGCGGGCTGGACCGTGCGCAGGCATCCGATCTGTTTGGCCAGGTGCTGGATGGCACGGTCAGCGATCTGGAAGTGGGCGCCTTTTGCCTGTCCATGCGCATCAAGGGTGAAGAACCCCAGGAGATGGCCGGCTTTCTTGACGCCACCCATGCGCGGCTGAACCTCATTCCAGCCGGTAACAAACCCGTCGTGGTGCTGCCCAGCTACAACGGCGCACGCAGGCTGCCTGTGCTCACGCCGCTGCTGGCAGCACTGGTGGCACGCCGCGGCTGGCCCGTCCTGATTCACGGCACCTCCACCGAGACCAGCCGGGTTTTTGTTGAAAATGTGCTTCTGGCCCTTGATACGCGGGCACAGTCCACTATCAAAAGCATAGCGGATGGGGAAGTGGCCTACGTTCCTACCGAGCTGCTTTGCCCCGGATTGAAGCGCCTGCTCGATGTGCGCCGCGTGGTCGGCCTGCGCAACTCTGCCCACAGCCTGGTCAAACTCATGAACCCCTGCGATGGAGCAGCGGTGATCGTGAGCAGCTACACCCACCCGGAGTACGCCATCTCCATGGCAGCTGTCTTTGAGTTGATGGGCTCCACCGCCCTTTTGCTGCGCGGAACCGAGGGCGAGGCGGTTGCCGATGCGCGCCGCATGCCGCAAATGGACGGCTTCCTCGCGGGCAAACGCATGACACTGCAGGAGGGTCAAAAGGGAACCCTGACCGATCTGCCCGATCTACCCAAAGAGGTCGACGCTGAAACAACCGCAGGCTATATTCGCGACGTGCTGGCCGGTGTCAGGCCAGTACCCGCCTCGATGGAACTGCAGGTGGAACACATCTTGCATCTCGCACAAGCATCATGAACATTCAAGGAAAAGTCGCTCTCGTAGGCGCAGGTCCCGGTGATCCGGAACTGCTTACCGTCAAAGCCGTCAAGGCCATCCAGGCCGCCACGGTCTTGCTGGTGGACGACCTCGTCAGCGACGACATCGTGGCCCTGGCTGCCCCTGCCGCCCGCATTGTGTACGTCGGCAAGCGCGGCGGCTGCAAAAGCACGCCCCAGGCCTTCATCGAAAAGCTGATGGTGATGGCCGCCCGGGAAGGTGAAAACGTGGTGCGCCTCAAAGGTGGTGACCCCTTCATCTTCGGGCGCGGCGGCGAAGAGCTCGAGCACTTGCGTGAGTCCGGCATCGAGGTGCAGGTCATCAACGGCATCACCGCAGGGCTGGCAGCGGTCACCTCGCTCGGTGTGCCGTTGACGCATCGACAGCACGCCCACGGGGTGGTGTTTGTGACAGGCCATGTCAGACCCGGGGCTGAAGGCACCGACTGGCGCGCACTGGCCGAAACCGCGCACAAGGCCAGGCTCACGCTGGTCATCTACATGGGCGTCAGCGGCGCCGAGCGCATAGAAGGCGAACTGCTCACCGGTCTTCCAGCCAGCACGCCAGCCTGCGTGATCCAGAACGCCTCGCTGCCAACGCAGCGGCACCTGTCCACCACGCTGGGCAGCCTGGCGGCGTCCATCCGCGAGGCAGGCATGGGAAGCCCGTCCATCATCGTCGTGGGTGACGTGATGGCTGGCGTCGCGCTGGCAACAGCACACCCCGCCAGCGCGCGTGCTGCCTGAGCCTGCCCAGCCAGCGCATCTGTACCTGCGGGTACACTTTTGCCTTGCCGTCGGCACCGAGACGCTATTATTTCAATAGCAAGGTAGCCCGGCCAATACAGGGCCAGAGGCTCATTTGACTCATCAATTTGACGTTGTGGTGATAGGTGCGGGCGCTGCCGGCCTGTTTTGCGCCGGCATGGCAGGCCAGCGCGGCCTGAAGGTGCTGCTGGTGGACCACAGCGAGAAAGTGGCCGAGAAAATCCGCATCTCGGGCGGCGGCCGCTGCAATTTCACCAACCGCGATGCGACACCTGCCAACTTCCTGAGCGAGAACCCGCACTTCTGCCGCTCAGCCCTGTCGCGTTACACCCCGCAGAATTTCATCGCGCTGCTGCAGAGTCACAACATCCCGTTTCACGAAAAACACAAAGGCCAGCTGTTCTGCGATCGCTCCGCCGAAGATGTGATCAACATGCTGCTGGCTGAATGCGCCAGGGGGCAGGTCACCCGCTGGCAACCTTGCAGCATCAAAAGCATCACCAGCCCGGCAACAACGGGCGCCGGCAGCTATCAACTAGTGAGCGACCGCGGCCTGATTGAAGCGCAGCAAGTGGTCATTGCCACCGGCGGTCTGTCCATCCCGAAGATTGGTGCGACCGACTTCGGCTACCGCATCGCCGAACAGTTTGGTCTGCGCCTTGTCCAGCCGCGGCCAGGCCTGGTACCCATGACATTCGACGGCGAGGCCTGGGCGCCCTACGCAGAACTGGCCGGGTTGGCGCTGCCGGTGTTGATCGAGGCCGGACCTCCCGATGCAACGCCGAAACAACGCAAAAAAGCCACGGTTTTCGCTGAAGACCTGCTGTTTACCCACCGCGGCCTCAGCGGACCCGCGGTATTGCAAATTTCCAGCTTCTGGCGGGAGGGCGAGGCCATTCGCATCAACCTGGCACCCGGCGTGGACCTGTCCACCCTGCTGCTGCGCGCCAAAACCAACTCAAAAAAACTGATCGCCAACGAACTGGCCACCCTGGTGCCAGCCCGCCTGGCCAATGCCTGGGCGAGCCGCGACGCCGCTTGGCAAAAAGCTGTCTGCGACGCCAGTGACAAAGCCCTGGAAGCCCTGGCCACGCAGTTGGCCGACTGGCAACTGCTGCCCACCGGCACCGAAGGCTATAAAAAGGCCGAAGTCACCTTGGGCGGGGTGGACACCCGGGACCTGTCCTCCCAGACCATGGAATCAAAGCAAGCCGGCCTGTATTTCATTGGCGAGGTGGTAGACGTCACAGGCTGGCTCGGCGGTTACAACTTCCAGTGGGCCTGGGCCTCTGCCCACGCCTGTGCAGAGGCGTTGGCGGCAAAGTCCGCCAGCGGTGCCTGACCCCGATCCCAGACCAGCCGGGGCCGCGGGTCCGGCTCTGCCGGCCCGCAGGCGCAGCGGCCCCCTCTGGGGGCAGGAAGTTACACGCAGTGAACGACCGTGGGGGTGCTATAATCTCAGGCTTTGCTAGCAAACCCGCGTTCCGGCCTGATCCTGATCAGATCACTAAGGACGCCCAATTTTTTGGATCACTTCATCAATGACGACCATTCGTGTAAAAGACAACGAGCCCTTTGACGTGGCTCTGCGCCGTTTCAAGCGCACCATTGAAAAACTCGGTCTGCTGACCGACCTGCGCGCCCGCGAGTTTTACGAAAAGCCAACGGCCGAGCGCAAGCGCAAGAAGGCCGCGGCCGTCAAGCGCAATTACAAGCGCATCCGCTCGATGCAGTTGCCCAAAAAGCTGTACTAAACCTACAGGCCTCACGGCACGCCAAAAGCCCGCACGAGGACGCTCTGCGGGCTTTTGTGCTTTTGAACCCCCTGTTTGACCGCCACCACTTCTGGAGACCCCCATGTCCCTCAAAGACCAGATCACCGAAGACATGAAAACCGCCATGCGCGCCAAGGACAGCGAGCGCCTGGGCACCATCCGCCTGCTCTTGGCCGCCTGCAAGCAAAAAGAGGTGGACGAGCGCATCGTGCTCGACGATGCCGCAGTGATTGCCATCGTCGACAAGCTGATCAAGCAGCGCAAGGACTCGCTGGAGGCCTTCCAGAAGGCCGAGCGCAAGGATCTGGCCGACAAGGAAGCTGCCGAGCTGGTGGTGCTGCAGGCCTACCTGCCCGCCCGCCTGAGCGCGGAAGAGGTCGCTGCCGCCGTCAAGGCCATCGTGACCGAACTGGGCGCCAGCGGCCCAGGCGACATGGGCAAGGTTATGGGTGCAGTCAAGGCCAAACTCGCGGGCAAGGCCGACATGGGTCAGGTGTCGGCCGCGGTGAAAACTGCCCTTGCAGGATAGAACCCGCTTCAATTCAAGCAGGGGCCGCGGGTCCGGCTTTGCCGGCCCGCAGGTGCAGCGGCCCCCTCGGGGGGCAGGGAGCTACACGAAGCGACCGTGGGGGCTCTTATGATCCGGCGACCTTCATGCGATTGATGAGTATCGAGCCGACACTTTTGGCGCCGTAGTTGTAGACATCAGCGCCTACCGCCTGAATGCCCATCAGCATGTCCTTGAGGTTGCCGGCAATCGTGATTTCTTCCACCGGAAAGGCAATCTGCCCTTTCTCCACCCAGAAGCCGGACGCACCGCGTGAGTAGTCGCCGGTGACGTAGTTCACGCCCTGCCCCATCAGCTCGGTCACAAACAGGCCGGTGCCGAGCTTGCGCAACATGGCGTCCAGGTCATCGCCCGCTTTGGTCTGGCGGCTGCTCATCACCAGGTTGTGCGAACCGCCAGCGTTGCCGGTGGTACGCATGCCCAGCTTGCGTGCCGAGTAGGTGCTTAAAAAGTAACCCCGCACAATGCCCGCCTCGACTACATTGCGGGCCCGGGTTTTCACACCTTCTTCATCAAAAGGAGCGCTCCCCTTGCCTTTGCGCAGGTGCGGATCCTCGGTGATGTCAATATGGCCAGGAAACGCTGCCTTGCCCAGGCTGTTCAGCAAAAACGTGCTCTTGCGATACAGCGCCCCGCCACTGACCGCTTGTACAAATCCGCCCAACAATCCTGCGGCAAGCGGGGACTCAAACAGCACCGGGCACTCCGTGGTCTTGATCTTGCGGCTCTTGAGCCGCGACAGCGCGCGTTCTGCCGCGTACCGGCCCACGGCCTCGGGACTGGCAAGCTCGGCGGCGTCGCGCATGGAGCTGTACCAGGCATCGCGCTGCATGTTGCTGCCTTTGCCTGCGATGGGAGCGACCGAAATGCTGTGGCGGGAGCTGGCGTAACCGCCGCGAAATCCACGGGTATGGGCACTGAAAAAGTGGCTCTGCTGGGCCGACACACCCGCACCCTCGCTGTTGGTGATCAGGCGGCTGGTTTCCAGCGCGGCGGTTTCACATTGCAATGCAAGTTGGGCCGCCTGCTGTGAGTTGATGTCCCAGGGATGAAACAGGTCCAGGTCAGGGTACACGCGGGCAATGTCGCGGTCCGCCGGCAAACCCGAGGTTTTGTCCTCCGCCGTGAAGCGGGCAATGTCATAGGCTGCCTGGACGGTCTGCTCGATGGCCGCGCGGGAAAAGTCGCTGGTGGCGGCGTTGCCGCGCTTTTGCCCGATGTAGACAGTGATGCCAAGAGACTTGTCCCGGTTGCGCTCGACGTTTTCAAGCTCGCCCTTGCGCACACTGACGCTCAGACCACAGCCCTCGGAGGCTTCGGCGGCGGCATCGGTGGCACCGATCCTCTTCGCATGAGCCAGTGCGGTATCCACCAGATCTTCGAAAAAGTCCCGGTGATAGCTGAAGCCGGAGGCAGGTTGGGATGTTGTTTGCGGTCGGGACGCGGTCACGGCAGTCTTTAAGGTCATATGGGTAGCTATGATACTGACTGCTATGAACAACAAGACGATTAAAGGCTATTGGTCCAACGGCCGCTTCGTAAAACCCGAAGAAATTGCCGCGGAAGAGCCCGGCCCTCCGAGCAAAACCCAGCTCAAGGCCGAAGCCGACGAAAAACAGGCTCTCGGCGAAGCGCTGCTGACCCTGCGCGCCGACCTGATGGGCCGCCTGGACCTGCCGGAAAAACTGCTCGATGCCATCGCCCAGGCCAAAAAAATAAGCAATTTCGAAGGCAAACGCCGGCAGATGCAATTCATCGGCAAGCTGATGCGCCCGCTGGACCCCGAACCGATACGCGCCGCGATTGACGAGCAGAAAAACGGCTCGGCCCAGCTCACACTGCAATTGCACCTGGCCGAGCAATGGCGCGACAAACTGATTGCCTCCGACGATGCGCTGGGGGCCTGGCTCACAGACCACCCGGACACCGACTCCCAGCAACTGCGCGCGCTGATTCGCCAGGCCCGAAAAGACGCCAAGCCCGAAAAACCGGGCGAAGCGCCGCGCCACGCCAAGTCTTACCGGGAAATCTTCCAGCTGGTTCGTCAGGCCCTGAGTCCGGAGGAGTGATGGCCACCTCTCGCGACGCGGTCAAAATCGGCATTGTCTCGGTCAGCGACCGGGCATCCACCGGGGTGTACCAGGACAAGGGGCTGCCCGCGCTGCGGGACTGGCTGAGCCGCGCGGTGCTCAACCCCATCGCCTTTGAAGAACGCCTGATTCCCGATGAGAAGGATCTCATCAGTGCGACGCTGATCGAGCTCGTCGATGCCGGCTGCTCGCTGGTGCTGACCACGGGTGGAACCGGCCCTGCGCTGCGCGACGTGACGCCGGAAGCCACGCTGGCCGTGGCCGACAGGGAGATGCCCGGCTTTGGCGAGCAGATGCGCCAGATCAGCCTGAAATTTGTGCCCACGGCGATTCTTTCGCGTCAGTGCGCGGTGATTCGGGGCCAAAGCCTCATCCTGAACCTGCCCGGTCAGCCCAAATCGATCCAGGAAACACTGGAAGGCCTGAAAAACGCAGCCGGCGAATCCACGGTGTCAGGGATTTTTTCGGCCATTCCCTACTGCCTGGACCTGATAGGCGGGCCTTATCTCGAAGGCAATGACGAGGTGTGCAAGGTGTTCCGGCCCAAATCAGCGATTCGCCCTCCTCAAGCGGCCTGAACCCGCATTTGCAAAGTAGTGTGGACTGGCCCTAGTATCGGTTCACAGCTGCCCTTCATGCAAAAAAAAGACTTCCCGGATTCCGCCTCGCTGTTCCATGCAGAGCGGTTAGAAAAGCCCCAGGTTCACGGGCTGCAAACCTTGCTGCTCCTCTTCCTGTTCGGCTTGCCCCTGGTTTTCGGGCTCTCGCTCTGGCAGGGCAGCGGCGGTGTCCAGCTTGGCATTGTGGCGATGGCCCTTGCGCTCGCGGCTACGGCCTACTGGTTGCTGATTCGGGGCCAACATCTCTGGTCCTGCTACCTGGTGGTTTTTCTGCTTCTGGCGTGTTCATCCGCCGGCATCGTCGCCTATGGGTCGGTGCGTAGCGCTCTGGTGCTCGGCTTTGCAGGGGCCATCGTCACCGCAGGCATGCGCGTAGGCAAACAAGCCCTGATCGTGACCGTGGCGGCCAGCGCACTCATGCTGGGCGGTCTGACATGGGCCGAGATGGCCAGCCACCTCACCGCACCGAATTTTGAAGTGGATCTGCGGTTCTGGCTGATCCAGGTGCTGCTCCTGACCGGCATTGCCGTCAGTGTGTACACCAGCCGTCAGGTGGTGATGCGGGCCCTGCACGAACAGCGCTCAGAACTGGAGCGGCGCGAGAGGGCTGAGAAGGAACTGCGCAGGAGTGAAGACCGCTTCGGCCGCATCTTCCGCAGCAGTCCGGCAGCCATCGTGGTGTTGACACTGGACGACATGAAAGTGCTGGACGTGAACCCCGCCTTTGAGCGCATGTACGGCTACACCCGTGAGGAAATCACCGGTCAGACCGATGCCGTGCTGTGGAACGACCTGAGAGTGCGAAAAGCCTTCCGGCTCCAGATGGACGCTCTGGGCCGCATGATCAACTTTCCGCTGGAGGGCCGCACCAGCGACGGCCGGGTCATCAATGTACTGCTGTCAACAGAAATGGAAGGTGTGGGTCCGGACCGCATTGTTGTCTCCACCATCACCGACGTGACTGCCGAAGCCCAGGCCAGGCAGGCCGCGCGACAGTCGGCAGAATTGTTTTCCAAGGCCTTTGACTTCAGCCCCATCAACATGACCATCACCCGGGTCTCGGACGGCAAATTTCTCGCTGTCAACGGCGCTGAGGACACGGTCCAGGGCTTCACGCCGTCAGAGTTGCTGGGCCGCAATTCAGTCGATGTTGGCGTCTGGCCTGACCATGAAACCCGCCGGCAGTTTGTCGAGGAGTTGGGCAAACAGCGCCAGATCAGCCGCGAGACACAAATGCGGCACAAGAACGGCACCCTGGTGGACTGCCGCATGTGGGCCGTGATTGTCAATATTTCGGGCGAGCCCTGCGTGCTGAGCTCCACCATCAATATCACCGACCAAAAACGGCGTGAAGCCTTGCTGATTGACGTGGCCAAAGGCCTTTCAGCCGAAACCGGGGAAGCCTTTTTCCACTCGGTGATACAGCACATGGGTACCACCCTGGGCGCAGACCTGGTATTGATCGGAGAAATCGCCAGCGACCAGAAAAGCGTCACGTCACTGGCCATGATCGAGGATGGCCTTGTCCAGGCCAACATCAACTATGCGCTGGAGGGTACGCCTTGCGACGGTGTCATCAGTGACAACGGCTTGTGCGTGTACACCGATGGAATACAGCAGCAGTTCCCCAAGGACACTTTTCTCGTTGCGGGCAACTACCGCGCCTACGCCGGCGTCGCGCTGCGTGACGCGGACGGTACACCCATCGGCATCGCCAACGCCTTCTGGCGACAGCCCCAGCCCGCATCGCCTGACCGTGATGCGTTGATGCAGATCTTTGCAAGCCGCATCACGGCCGAACTGGTACGCGTGCGCCGGGACCGCGAGATCAGCCGCCTCAATGAAACGCTGGAGCAGCGGGTCGACGAGCGGACCGCACAGCTCAAGGCGAGCGATGCCGAACTCGAGTCACTCGGTTACTCGGTATCCCATGACCTGCAGTCACCGCTTCGCAGCATCGAAGGTTTCAGCGTACTGCTCAGGCGACGGCTCAAGGGCCGTCTTGGCGAGGAAGAAGAGCGCCTGTTTGACCGCGTCACGGTCAACGTCCTGCGCATGCACGAGCTGATCAACGACTTGCTGGCGCTGACCCGGGTCAGCAAGGGCAAGCTGGTGTTCGAGCAGGTCAACCTCAGCGCCATGGCGCACCAGGTGCTTGCCCAACTGCGGCAGCGCGAGCCTCACCGCCATGTGCAGGCCGTGATTCAGCCAGGCCTGAGTGCCCGGTGCGACAGCAAGTTCGCCCGCATCATTCTTGAAAACCTCATTGGCAATGCCTGGAAATACTCGCGCGAGCAGGCAGACGCCAAAATGGAATTTGGCAGCCTCCCCGCCCGGGAAGGCGGACGCAGAATGCTGTTCGTCCGCGACAACGGAGCGGGCTTCAACATGGCGTATTCAGCCAGTCTCTTCAAGCCGTTTCACCGGCTGCACCATGACAATGAATTTGAAGGAAGCGGCATAGGCCTGGCCACGGTGCACCGCATCCTTGAGCGGCACGGTGGTGTCATACGCGCCGAGTCTGCCGAAGGCAAAGGTGCGTGTTTTACCTTTTCGTTCGACCCGCAGTTCGGTCCGGTCAGCGGCTGAGGGGTCCGTGCGCGGCCCGCGCGGTCGTGCCACCCATCTGTCGGGCAAATCCTGCTCGCGCGTCTCCTGCAGCCAAGCCGGCAGCGGCTACGTACGGGGAGCAACCACGTCCTCGGCGGTCACGATCTGCTCCAACACCGCATGCGGGTCGGTGTTGTGAGCAAACTTCCTGACCTCCCGCTGATCGTCATCACTGATCTCCAGTCTGTCTGCAATTTTCCCGAGCAGGCGCAGCATGACCGTCATTTCCCGTTCATTTAGCAAATTGATTTGTAAATCCAGATGATGGCGCCTTTCGTTCATCTGGCTGGAATTGTTTTGTACCACCATGATGAAAAAAGAAAGGAAGATGGCCTCCAGCGAGACAAGCAGCGTGAGAAACGTGAACGGATAGGGATCAAATGCGAGCGCAGTGCTGTTCAACAAAATCCACGCAGCAAAAAATCCCGCATGTAACAAAAGTGTGGTGCCGCGGGAGCAAACACCGGCGATGGCGGACGCGATGCGGGCGGCCAGAGGCTGCTTGCCCTGGCGCTCCCGCTCCATGCGCAAGATGCTTTCTATATTTCTCCGGGTGAACTCTTCAATCGCCCCAGGGCGTCTGTTGGTCAATTCGTCTTGCGGCATAGGACTGTCTGGTTGGGTGTGCCCCAGCGCCGCCCGAGCAGCGCCGGGGATCGCTTACCGCTGGATCAGGCAGAAGCCTCGTAGTTGGCCATCAATTCTTCCTTCAATGCCTTCAATTCCTCGACCATTGTCTTGAGGTCCATGTCGCTTTTGCGGGCTTTGGGAAACATTTCGTTGCGCTCTTCCTCGACGTGGTGGTCGATGTACTCACCCAGCACGATCACCTTGGCGTCAAACAGCTCTTCCTCGGGGCCCATTTCGGTGATCTGGGCAATCAGGTCTTTTGCGCTGGCGTGCTCAACCTCGGCCTCGTCCAGCAGGTCATCGTCATGGATGGCCTCGCGCGCGGCCGGATAAAAAATCTGTTCTTCTATTTCGGCATGAACCGTCAGCTCCATGCAGATCCTGTCAGCCAGCGCTTTTTTTTCTTCGCCGGGGGCATCCGATTCGCATAGCTTCTTGAACTCGGTAAACAGTTTTTTGACGGCCACGTGATCCGCGTCCAGCAGGTCAACAGCGTCATTTTTCTTGGGTGGGGCTTTGCTCATGATTTTTCCTTGGTTCGTGATGGGCGTGATCAGCGACACCGGCAACCGGCGCCGCGTGACTGGCGGGATGCCAGACAAAATCGACTCTAGGGAACCCGAATTCGGGGGCTTGTCGGACGCCGTTGAACTTCCTGTAGGACAGAAACCGTCAGGAAAAATATTGAAACTGTGGGTTCTACGCACTCCCACGCAAGGTGTCTACATCGGCTGAGGCGTTGGCTGGACTTGCCCGGGGTTGGGAGGTGGAGTCAGTGGCGCAAGGGGTTCGGGCGGCGGCACGTTAGGGTCGGTGGCCATCATGTCGGGGGCCTGGGTTTTTCCAGCGGTGAATCTGTTTTGCCCATGTCCCTGATCGCCTTCTCGCCTACCGGGTCACCTCCATCCAAGGCAATATCGTCTTCGTAGCCGATCACCGGCTCTTCAAGCGCCAGTTTTGTCTCAGAACATGAATTGCCCTGGCCCGGGGCTGCGGCAGTGGACTTGCCAGCCATTTTCACAAGCCCGAACTGATCCACGGCGCTGTCTCGCTGACCACGGCGGCGGCAGCAGCCACACTGGCTCCCACCGCGGTCAGGTAGGCCATGAACGCACCCATCAGACGACGGGCGCTGCGGGAGAGGGAAGGTCGATCAGATGGCGTGGGGTGTTTCATGGTGATGTCCTGAAGTGTTGAACACCATGGTCGCCTGAACACCAATACACGTTTATAGGCCGTCAAGCTTTTAGCGTGTCGGTGTCTTGCTGACACGCGCGACAGCCTGGACTACCTCTGAACCAGCTTACAGATGCGCAAGCGTGCTGACCGCAGTGACCAGCCCGATGCCCACCGCCAGCCAGCCGATCTGGGCGGCGGTTTCACTGCCACTCAGTCGCTTTTGCAATTGCGGAATCAGGTCAGCCAGCGCCACGTACATGAAGCTGCTCGAAGCGATGACCAGGAAATACGGCAGCCAGCCGTGCAACAGGTCGACCAGCGCATAGCCCACCAGGCCGCCCAGGGCAGTGACCGCGCCGGCGAGGGACACCTTGATCAGGGCTGCGCGCTGGTTGCTTGATGTCTGGCGCAACACAACCAGATCTCCCATGTGATGGGGAATTTCGTGCGCCAGCACCGCCAGCGAAGTGATGACGCCCAGGCGCATGTCGGCGGTAAACGCCGAGGCGATCAGGATGCCATCGCCGAACGCATGCACACTGTCGCCCGTGAGAACCGCCCAGCTGCCGGATCGAATGCCGTGCGCGTGGCCATCATGAGGGTGTCCGTGGTGGTGCCCGTGATGGTGTCCATGGGCAGGAGCGGCTTCATGCGCATCGTGGTGCTCATGCCCATGGTGGTAGAGCTCGGCCTTGTCGAGCAGGAAGAAAAAGACCAGGCCGACCAGCAAGGTGGCAAACAGGGCGTGCGCGCCGGCCTGGCTTTCGAAGGCTTCGGGCAAGAGATGCATGAAGGCGGTAGCCAGCAGTGCCCCCGCCGCCAGGCTGAGCATGTGGGTGGTGTAGCGGGCCAGCATGCCGAAGCTGAGCAATGCAGCCAGCCAGACGCTGCCAATGCCCGCAGCCAGGGTACCTGCCAAAATTGCTATCAAAGTCATAGCTACCTAAGCCCGATCTATAAGGGCAGAACCCAGAAAATACATACAAGAACTGCCGGCGGCGCCAACACCCAACAAAAAACCGCCGCACATTGCTGTGGGGCGGCCCGTGCCGTGGCGCGCCCAACTTCAGGCGACGCCGTTGGCCTTGAACCACACCAGCGCACGCTTCCAGCCATCGTCTGCGGTCTCCTTGCGGTAACTGGGACGGTAGTCGGCATGAAAAGCGTGCGGGGCATCAGGGTACACCACAAACTGCGAGGCCCTGGCAGCGGCACTGCCGTTGGCCAGGGCAGCTTTCATCTTATCAACCGTGTCAAGGGGGATACCGCTGTCCTGCCCACCGTACAGGCCCAGCACCGGTGCGTTCAGGATGGGCGCAATCTCAAGCGGATGCTTCGGCGTGACGGCCGTGCTGTCGCCCACCAGACGGCCGTACCAGGCCACGCCGGCCTTCACACTGGGGCTGTGCGCGGCATACAGCCAGGTGATGCGGCCACCCCAGCAAAAGCCGGTGATGCCCACCCTGGCGGCATCCCCGCCATTGGCGCCCGCCCACTTCACGGCACCGTCGAGGTCGGCCATGACTTGCGCGTCAGACACCCTGGAGACCACCTCGGTCATCAGCTTGGCCATCTCACCGTATTCGGAGGGATCTCCCTGGCGCGCAAAAAGCTCTGGCGCGATGGCCAGGTAACCGGCCCTGGCAAAACGCCGGGCGGTGTCGGCAATGTATTCGTGCACGCCCAATATTTCCTGGATCACCAGAATCACCGGCATGCCGGTTTTTCCGGCGGGCGCGGCGTAATAGGCCGGCACCTTGAAGCCATTGACTTCAAACGACGTTTCGCCTGCATTCAAGCCGTCAGACGAGGTTTTGATGGCGGTCTGCGCCATGATGGGCAAAGCCGCAGCGGCGTAACCCAGACCCAGGGCGGCCTTCAGGGCGGTACGGCGGGTGGCGCCAGCTTCTGTGCTTTGGCCAGGAAGCAGAGCGTCAAATTCGGATTTCTGGTCGCTGTTGAGCATGGTGATTTCCCGAAAGATGTGGACCGACCTTTGAGTTTATGCGGTCAAGGAAATTTCTGGCGGTGCCGGGACTGCTGCCGGGCCGCAGTCAGTGCGCTTTTTCCCAGTTGGCGCCCATGCCGATCTCGGCCAGCAGCGGCACCTTGAGCTCGGCCACACCGGCCATCAGGCGCGGAATTTCGGAGCGCACCCATTCGACCTCGGCTTCGGGGACCTCAAACACCAGCTCGTCATGCACCTGCATGATCATTTTGGTGGCGCGTTTTTCGGCATCGAGCACCTCCTGCACCTTGACCATGCTGAGCTTGATCAGGTCGGCCGCAGTGCCCTGCATGGGCGCGTTGATGGCCTGGCGTTCTGCGGCTTTTTTGCGCGGCCCATTGCCACCGTTGATTTCAGCCAGGTACAGGCGGCGGCCAAAGACGGTCTCGACAAAGTGGTTCTTCTGGGCAAACACCACGGTCTGCTCCATGTAATTCTTCACGCCCGGATACCGCTGGAAATACTTGTCGATATAGGCGGCGGCGGCCTTGGTTTCAATGCCCAGGTTGCGCGCCAGACCAAAACTGCTCATGCCGTAGATCAGGCCGAAATTGATGACCTTGGCATAACGCCGCTGCTCGCTGCTGACCTGATCCAGCGCCACGCCAAACACCTCGGCGGCGGTGGCACGGTGCACATCCAGGCCGTCGGTGAACGCCCGCAGCAGCGCTTCATCGCCGCTCAGATGGGCCATGATGCGCAACTCGATCTGCGAGTAGTCGGCACTGGCGATCAGGCTGCCGGCGGGCGCCACAAAGGCCTCGCGCACCCGCCGGCCCTCGGGCGTGCGCACCGGAATGTTCTGCAGGTTCGGGTCGTTGCTGGACAGCCGCCCCGTCACGGCCACGGCCTGGGCGTAGTGTGTGTGCACCCGGCCGGTCCTCGGATGCGCCAGTTGCGCCAGCTTGTCGGTGTAAGTGCCCTTGAGCTTGCTGAGCGAGCGGTGCTCCAGCAGCTTGGCCGGCAGAGGATAGTCTTCAGCCAGCTTTTCCAGCACCTCCTCGTCGGTGCTGCGCGCGCCGCTGGGCGTTTTCTTGATCACCGGCATGCCGAGCTTGTCAAAGAAAATTTCCCCGAGCTGCTTGGGGCTTCCGAGGTTGAAGGGCTGGCCGGCAATCTCATAGGCCTGGGCCTCCAGCTGCAGGATGCGCTGGCCCAATTCGTGGCTTTGTGTCGCCAGCATGGGTGCGTCGATCAGCACGCCGTTGCGTTCGATCCGGTACAGCGCCTCGCTGCTCTGGATTTCGAGCTCGTAGATGAAACGCAGCCTGTCATTGGCCTGCAGCTGCGGCCAGAGCACGCGGTGCACGTCCAGCGTCTGGTCCGAGTCCTCACACGAATATTCGGCCGCCTTGGCGATATCGACCTGGTTGAACTTGATCTGGTGCACACCCTTGCCGCACAGGTCTTCGTAGTTGATGCCGCTGCGGCCCACATGCCGCTCGGCCAGGCTGGCCAGGCCATGCGGCTTGTGCACTTCGAGCACATAACTTTGCAGCATGGTGTCGTGGGCATAACCCTGGACCTCGATGCCGTGGTTGGCAAACACATGGCGGTCGTATTTGACGTGTTGTCCGAGTTTGGCTTTGCCGGGGTTTTCCAGCCAGGGCTTGAGCCGCGCCAGCACCTCGTCACGCGGCAGTTGCGCCGGGGCATCGGGATAGTCGTGCGTCAGGGGAATGTAGGCCGCCTCGCCCGGTGTGACACTGAAACTCAGTCCCACAATTTCAGCCCGCATTTCGTCGAGCGAGGTGGTTTCGGTGTCCAGCGCGACCATCGCAGCGCCCTCTATTTTGGCGAGCCAGCGTTCAAACATGTCCCAGCTGAAAACCGTGTCGTAACGCAGGTTGCTGGCCCGCTCGGCCAGCGGTGTGGCCAAAAAGGCCGGCTCGTCAAACAGGCCCGGCTCGCCGGGCGCAGGCGCAGGCCGGGCGCGGTCGGAGCGGTGGCTGTCCGGTCCGGCGGGCAGCTCGGCCGGGGCGTCCTGGGCCTCCAGGCTTCTGACCAGGCCCTTGAAGCCATATTTTTCATAAAAGTCCTTCAGGGCCTCGGTCTGCTGTGCGCCCATGGTGATGGACTGCATGGCCGGCAGGCCATCGACGTAGGCCGTCAGGTCGCAGTCTTTCTTGATGGTCAGCAGCTCGCGCCCCCTGGGCAGCCAGTCCAGGGAACTGCGCAGATTCTCGCCCACCACCCCCTTGATCTCGCCGGCCCGCGCCACCAGGGCGTCGAGCGAGCCGTATTCGAGCAGCCACTTCACGGCCGTCTTGGGCCCGACCTTGGGCACGCCGGGCACGTTGTCCACCGCATCACCGACCAGGGTCTGGTAATCGACCATCAGGCGCGGCGGCACACCAAACTCGGCCTCGACACCGGCCAGGTCGCGGCGGCGGTCGTTCATGGTGTCGATGACCGTGATGTGTTCATCCACCAGCTGGCTCAGGTCCTTGTCGCCGCTGGAAATGATCACCTCAATGGCCTGGCTTGAAGCCATGCAGGCCAGTGTGCCGATCACGTCGTCGGCCTCGACCCCCGGCACGTCCAGCACCTTCCAGCCCAGCAGGCGCACCACCTCATGAATCGGTTCGACCTGGCTGCGCAGGTCGTCCGGCATGGGGGAGCGCTGGGCCTTGTAGGCCGGGTACAGCGCATCGCGAAAAGTCGGGCCCTTGGCGTCAAACACGCAAACCGCGTAGTCGGCCCGCACGTCCTTGCGCAGCTTCTGCATCATGTTGACCATGCCGCGTATCGCGCCTGTGGCCGGACTTTGCGGGTCACCCGGGTTGGCACGCAGATCCGGCATGGCATGAAAAGCGCGGTACAGGTAGCTGGAGCCGTCCACCAGCAAGAGTGTTTTTTTGTCTGTGCTCATCGACCAATTGTCAGCTATATCCTGGGGATGCCATGCCTGACTCGCGCCGGTTGTCAGGCATGGCATCCCGGGCGCCAGCCCCCTACAATGCAGCCATGCAACATCCTATTTGCTCCTTCCTGCTCGCCGGCGCCGCTTCGGTGCTGATGTGTGTTCCGGCCGTGGCACAGACCCCCGTGCCCCCTGCGAAAACGCCCCAGCTTGAGCCGGCCACCAACCCGACCCCTCGCCGCCCGGATCCGGCCATCCAACGCATCCAGGTCGAGGATGCCGGGTCCCGCATTGACGAAGCGCGGGTGGGTGGCGAGACGCAGAGCATCACGGTGCAGCCCAAGGTCAATGTACCTGCCTATGAAGTCCTGCCGTCAGATGCAGGCAAAGGCGGCGGCGGTGGACCCTCGCCGTCGGGTGCGGGTACCACCGGAAAACGCGTCTGGAACGTGCTGCGGTTCTAGTTTTCCGTTTTTTCAGGCATGGCCGTTTACACCGAAGTCTCGTTTGACGAGGCTGCCCCCCTGTTGCAGGCCCTCGGACTGGGTTCTCTGCAGACCATCACCGCCTGTTCAGGCGGGATAGAAAACACCAACTACTTTGTCGATACGGACCAGGGCCGCTATGTGCTGACCCTGTTCGAGCGGCTGACGTTCGACCAGTTGCCGTTTTATCTGCACCTGATGAAGTACCTGGCGCAGCGAGGCATCCCCGTTCCCGAGCCGCAGGCCCTGGCCGAAGACGCTTACGGGCGCCCTGGCGACATCCTGCTGGAACTCAAGGGTAAACCGGCTGCTGTGGTTAACCGGCTGAGCGGGCGCAGCGAGTTGTCGCCCACCAGCGCTCACTGCGCTGCCGTCGGCGCCATGCTGGCCCGCATGCATCTTGCCGGCCAGGACTATCCCCGGCATCAAGCCAACCTGCGAGGTCTGGCCTGGTGGAACGAGACCGTGCCGGTTGTCCTTCCCTACCTGAGCCCCGACCAGAGCCAGCTGATCCTGTCCGAGCTGGCCTACCAGAACCATGTAGCCGCCGCAGCCGCCTACCGCGCCCTGCCGCGCGGGCCGGTGCACGCCGATCTCTTTCGTGACAACGTGATGTTCGACGCCGAGGGCGACTCCCTCGCGCTGACAGGTTTTTTTGATTTTTACTTTGCGGGTTGGGACACCTGGTTGTTTGATATCGGCGTCAGCCTGAACGACTGGTGCATCGACCTCGAGACCGGCGTGCAGGACGCCGAGCGGTCGCTGGCCTTCATGACGGCCTACCAGGCGGTTCGACCGCTATGTGCGCAGGAACGCATGCTGTTGCCCGCCATGCAGCGCGCCGGCGCTCTGCGCTTCTGGATCTCCCGTTTGTGGGACTTTCATCTGCCGCGCGAAGCAGCGGTGTTGCAAGCCCACGACCCCGGCCATTTTGAGAGGGTCCTGCGTCAGCGGGCGCTGCGCCCTTATAGTTTGCAGTCCTGACAACCCGGTGATCCAGGGCCCGCAAGAAAGTTGCCAGCCCGTCCCCTATTGAAGCAAACTGAACCCGACCGCGTTAAATTGTTCACTGTCTGTGCGTTTTTGCCTCGCATGGGTGAACTTGGCGTCTCCTGAATCCCCCAACATGCAACTTTTTTAATGAAATTAAACATCGTCCCCGCACGCACAGGCATCACATGGGTCAAGCTCGGTATCCAGGTCTTCTTCAAGCAACCACTGGCACTGACGGGCCTGTTCTTCCTTTACATGATGGCTGCGACGCTGGCCTCGCTGGTTCCCTACCTTGGCGTTGTCATCGCGCTGGCCCTGGTGCCGGCCGCCACCCTGGGACTGATGGTAGCCACCCAAATCGCCTCCGAAGGTCGCTTTCCCATGCCTGCCGTGCTGCTCAGCGCGTTCCGGACAGACAGGCAGCGGGGCCGTTCCATGCTGGTACTGGGTTTTCTCTACGCCGCGGCCTGCCTGCTGATCGTCTCGGTGGTGCCTCTGTTTTTCGACGTGCCGGTCACCCGGGAAAGCGCGCTGACTCCCGAAATGCAGGGCGTCATGGTGGTGGTGCTGCTTCTGTATCTGCCAGTGTCGGTGCTGTTCTGGCATGCCCCTGCGCTGGTTCACTGGCATGGCATTCCCCCTGTCAAAAGCCTGTTCTTCAGCGCCGTTGTTTGCGTGCGCAACGCCGGTGCCTACACCTTGTTCGGCCTCACCTGGATGGTGGTGCTTGTGCTGATCGGCGTGGTTGTCACGGTCACAGTGGGCCTGCTGGCGAGCCCGGAGACTACCGCTGCCGTCATCATGCCGGTTGCGCTGCTCCTGGCAGCCATGTTTTCAAGCTCGATGTACTTCACCTTTCGCGACAGTTTTGAAGCGCCCCCTACCGACGACAGCCCCAGCCCAGGAGATACGCCATGACCCAACACCAGCTGCAAGGACGGCAGGAAAAAGAAGTTCTTTGGTTTCAACGGCGTGACACGCTCAAGGCCGCAGCCGCATGGATGGCCCTGGGGGGCTTGCCCGCCGCGCTGGCGCAGCAGCGCAGCAATATTGTGCAACTGACGGGCGATGCCACACTCAACGGCACCCGGCTGAGTCCACAACAGGCCATCCAGACCGGTGACGAGATTCAAACCGGGCCGGGCTCCGACCTGGTGTTCGTCATTGGCAACTCGTCATTTCAGGTCAGGCAGAACTCGCGCCTGTCAGTCGAGCGCGGCAACACGCTCAATGCGGTCAGCGTGCTGCGCCTGTTGACAGGGGCGGTGGCCAGCGTCTGGGGCAAAGGCGTGAACCGCAGCATTGTCATGCCGACCCTGACCGCCGGCATACGCGGCACAGGGGTGTACTCGGAAATTTTTGCCGACCGCGACAACCGCAATTACTTCTGCAATTGCTACGGCACGGTGGATGTGGGCGCAGGGACCGACAAAACGGTGTCGCAGGCGCAGTACCACCAGGCCTTCTGGGCAGATGCCAATCCGCAAAACGGGCGCTTCCTGTCGCCAGCCGGTGCCATCAATCACACTGACGAGGAACTGGAGTTTCTGGCCGGCTTGATTGACCAGCGAACAGCCTGGCAGATTGCCGGAAGAAAAGGAATCAAGGATGGCAGTGGCAGGATGACCTACTGACAATTCCCCGCATGCCGTTCCTTTACTGGGAGCGGCGCACCTCGAGGATTTCGAAGTCAATGGCCTCGTTGTAGGTTTTGGCATCCTGAAGAGCCAGATGCAGCAGGATTTTTGCGGCATGGGCCTTCACCACGCGGTGCAGCAGGGCGCCCACAACCACCATCGGCAGCCCCGCCCAGAAGTAACCCCAGAAACTCAATGCCGTGCCTATGCCCAGAAGCGGCAAGGCGATGCCCACCACGAACAGGCGGTGTTTGACATATTTCTGGGCGCGCTCGGGATTGACAATCAGGCGAAAGCGACCGGCAGGCAACCCGGCGCAGAATTGCTCATGCGTTACGTACTGCGACGCATCGGTTTCAGCGGTGGGCTGGGGCTCGTTCATGGGTTCTCGCAAACAGGGGATGCAGGGCGTGGTCTGCCCTGATTGTGCCCGACACGGCTAGACGACAGTCAGTTTGGCCACACTCAAGGCCAGCCATTTGACCCCGTGCCGGGTGAAATTGATCTGGGCTCGTGCATCGTCGCCACTGCCCTCCAGCATCAATACCTTTCCCTCGCCGAACTTGGCGTGAAACACCTCCACGCCGCTTTTGAGACCGTGCGCCGGCGCATTGCGCTGCACCGGTACGGGCGGGTTGGCAAACCGCTCGGTAGCCGACCCTCTTGAAGAAAAAGCGCTCTTTGCCCAGTCACCACGGGCTCCACCTGCTCCTGAATTAGTAGCACCCGCCCAACCGCCCGAGTGCCCGCCGTAGGCAGACGCAAAGCCCTGGTTTTTCGGCGTGATCCATTTCAATGCTGCCTCGGGCAATTCGTCGAAGAAGCGGCTCTTCAGGTGGTAGCGCGTCTGGCCGTGCAGCATGCGGGTCTGGGAGTGGCTCAGGTACAGGCGCTGGCGCGCACGCGTGATGGCCACATACATCAGCCGGCGCTCTTCCTCCAGCCCGTCATGGTCGTTCATCGAGTTTTCGTGCGGGAACAGGCCTTCTTCCATGCCGGTGATGAACACGCAGTCAAACTCCAGGCCTTTGGAGGAGTGAACCGTCATCAACTGCACGGCGTCCTGCCCCGCCTGCGCCTGGTTGTCGCCCGACTCAAGCGCGGCATGCGTCAGGAATGCGACCAGCGGCGACAGTGTCTCTCCCGTTTCTGAATCGGGGGCAAGCAGTTCGGCCAGCGGCTCACCGACCAGGGGTGCGGAGGGGTCCAGCCCCTGGCTGGCCGGGGACTGGCTCAGGCGCGCGCCCAGTTCGTCCACCGGCAATGCGACCGCGTCGCGCCCGAACCCCTCCATGCTGACAAAGGACTCGGCGGCGTTGACCAGCTCACCAAGGTTTTCCAGTCTGTCCTGCCCTTCCTTTTCGAGCTTGTAGTGTTCTTCCAGTCCACTGTGCTGCAACACCAGCTCGATGATCTCGCGCAGGCTCAAGCCCGGAGTCTGCTCGCGCAACACATCGAGCCTGGCAACAAAACCTCCCAGATTGGCGCCGGCCTTGCCGGTGACCGCGCTGACGGCATCGTGCAATGAGCACCCGGAGGCCCGTGCGATGTCCTGCAGCTGTTCAATGCTGCGCGAGCCTATGCCACGCGGCGGGAAGTTGACGACGCGCATGAAGCTGGTGTCGTCGTGCGGGTTGTCCAGCAGACGCAGATAAGCCAGCGCATGCTTGATCTCGGCACGCTCAAAGAAACGCAGGCCACCGTACACGCGGTAGGGGATGCCATTGTTGAACAATGCGGTCTCCATCACGCGGCTCTGCGCATTGCTGCGATAGAGCAGCGCGATCTCCTTGCGCTCGATGCCGTCACGCACCAGTTGGCGCACCTCGTCAACAAACCACTGGGCTTCGGCAAAATCAGAAGTGGCTTCAAACACACGTACCGGCTCGCCAGGGCCGGCTTCCGTGCGCAGGTTCTTCCCCAGCCGCTTGCTGTTGTGGCTGATGAGCTCGTTGGCCGAGTCCAGGATGTTGCCGAAGCTGCGGTAGTTGCGCTCCAGCTTGATCTGATGCTGCACACTGAACTCACGCACAAAGTCGGCCATGTTGCCGACCCGGGCTCCCCGGAAAGCATAAATGCTCTGATCGTCGTCGCCCACAGCGATCACCGAACCGCCTGGCATGTCGCCGGCAGCGGCATCGTCGCCCTGCCCGGCCAGCATCTTGATCCAGGCGTATTGCAGCTTGTTGGTGTCCTGAAATTCGTCGATCAGGATGTGGCGAAAGCGCCTCTGGTAGTGCTCCCGCACCGGCGCGTTGTCTCGCAACAGTTCATAGCTGCGCAGCATCAACTCGCCAAAATCGACCACGCCCTGGCGCTGGCACTGCTCTTCATACAGCGCGTAGATCTCGGCCTTTTTCCGGGTTTCCTCATCGCGGATCGCCACGTCTTTGGCGCGCTGGCCGTCCTCCTTGCACGCGGCGATAAACCACATCAACTGCTTGGGTGGGAAACGCTCGTCGTCAATATTGAACTGCTTGCACAGCCGTTTGATGGCCGAGAGCTGGTCCTGGGTGTCGAGGATCTGGAAGGTGGACGGCAGGTTGGCGAGCTTGTAGTGAGCGCGCAGGAACCGGTTGCACAGACCATGAAAGGTGCCAATCCACATGCCGCGCACATTCACCGGCAGCATGGCCGACAGGCGCGTCAGCATCTCCTTGGCCGCCTTGTTGGTAAAGGTCACTGCCAAAATGCCGCCGGGAGAAACGTAACCGTTCTGGAGCAGCCAGGCAATGCGGGTGGTCAGAACCCGCGTCTTGCCGGAACCGGCGCCGGCCAGGATCAGCGCATGCGTGTTGGGCAGGGTGACCGCTGCGAGTTGCTCCGGATTGAGGTTTTGCAGGAGAGGGGAGCTGGGGACTTCTGGAAGCATTCCCCATTGTAGGAAGAACACAAGCCCCGTCCCCCCACTGGTGTAAGCCCCGCAGTGCCCGGGTTGTTTCGTCACTCTTCATGATGGTCTCGCCCTGAGCCTACCCGGCAATGATCGACGTCATCCGGCGTTTAACAAAAAGGTAGCAGCATTTTTGTGCACATGCACCAGGCCATGCACTGCAAGTGCACAGGCTGCGATCCTTTGGGCCAGCCATAGACTGGTTTTTCGCACCTTTATAGATAACGGGAGGCCGTAGAGAGCCGATTTCGACTGGCATGGCTTTTGCTCAGCATAACTTGTCATAACAAGTTGGTGCCCACATGAACCCCAGGCTTCGCAACACCCCCCTGCACGCGGTCCCGGAGAGCCCGCAGCCCGCGGCTGAGGCAGTCATGCAGCCCGAGTCGCCCACACCCTTGTATGCGCAGATCAAGGACATCCTGCGGGCGCGCATTCTCGACGGCAGTTACCAGCCGCATCAGCAGATGCCTTCGGAAAGCGAAATGATGACGCTGTTCAATGTGAGCCGCATCACGGTGCGCCAGGCGCTGAACGATCTGCAGAACGAAGGCCTGATCTTCCGGATGCACGGCAAGGGAACCTTCGTCTCCAAACCCAAAGCCTTCCAGGACCTGGGCCGGCTGCAGGGTTTTGGGGAGGCCATGCGCCAGATGGGCTACGAGACCTTCGCCCGCGTCGTTTCGATTCGAACGGTAACGCCCACGCCACAGGTACAGGAGCGACTCCAGCTGCCCAAAAGGGCGCGCGTCACAGAACTCCAGCGCCTGCGTTTCCTCAACCGCGAGCCGATTTCACTCGACGTCACCTACCTGCCGACCGCCCTGGGCAACCGGCTTGCCAGGGAAGACCTCGCTTCCCGCGACGTGTTTGTGATTCTCGAAAACGACTATGGACTGTCGCTCGGCCACGCTGATCTGCAGATTGGCTCAACCCTGGCGGACGAGACCCTCGCCACACAGCTTCGCGTGGAAGAAGGTTCACCCGTCCTGGTCATTGAACGCACCACCCACACCAGCGACGGCACGCCTGTGGACTATGAGCACCTTTATTACCGCGGAGACGCCTTCCAGTACCGGGTTCGCGTCGATCGCGTTCCTGTCCAGCACATTTGAACCGAAAGGCACACATGAAGACGATTGAACTCGAGTACGACATCGTGGTAGTCGGTGGAGGCACCGGCGGTCCGATGGCGGCGGTCAAGGCCAAGGAAAAGAACCCGAAGCTGCGCGTCCTGCTGGTGGACAAGGCCAACGTCAAGCGCAGCGGCGCCATCTCCATGGGCATGGACGGGCTGAACAACGCCGTCATTCCCGGCCATGCCACGCCCGAGCAATACACCAAGGAAATCACCGTCGCCAACGATGGGGTGGTGGACCAGAAAGGTGTGTACGCCTACGCCGCCAACAGCTTCGCCATGATTGAAGAGCTCGACAAATGGGGCATCAAGTTCGAGAAAGACGAAACCGGCGACTACGCAGTTCGCAAGGTGCACCACCTGGGCAGCTATGTGTTGCCCATGCCCGAAGGCCACCACATGAAACGCGTGTTGTACCGGCAGCTCAAGCGGGCACGCGTCGAGATCACCAACCGCGTGGTGGTCACCCGGCTGCTCACCGGCCCGTCCGGAGAAGTCGCCGGTGTCATGGGCTTCGATTGCCGCACAGCAGATTTTTATGTGATCAAGGCCAAGTCGGTCGTGATCTGCACCGGCGCTGCTGGCCGCCTGGGCCTGCCCGCTTCAGGCTACCTGTTCGGCACCTATGAGAACCCCACCAACAGCGGCGAAGGCCATGTCATGGCTTATCACGCGGGCGCCGAGTTGACCAACCTGGAGTGTTTCCAGATCAACCCGCTGATCAAGGACTACAACGGCCCGGCCTGCGCCTACGTGACGGGGCCGTTTGGCGGTTACACCTCCAACAATGCCGGCGAGCGCTTTATCGAGTGCGACTACTGGAGCGGCCAGATGATGATGGAGTTCTTCAATGAACTCGAAGGCGGCAAGGGCCCCGTGTTCCTCAAGCTTGATCACCTGGCCGAAGAAACCATCTCGGAGATCGAGCACATCCTGCACACCAACGAGCGGCCCAGCCGCGGGCGCTTTCATGAAGGGCGGGGCACGGACTACCGCAAGAGCATGATCGAGATGCATATCTCCGAGATAGGTTTTTGCAGCGGCCACAGCGCCTCGGGCATCTGGACCAACGAAAAGGGTGAGTGCTCGATCCCGGGGCTTTACGCAGCCGGCGACTGCGCCAGCATCCCTCACAACTACATGCTGGGCGCTTTTGTGTACGGCAAGTTCTGTGGGGAAAACGCGGCGGATTATGTTTCGGGTGTTGAGCAACCCCGTTTCGAGCCGGACAGTGTTCAGGCCGAACGCGAGCGCGTGCTGGCGCCCCTGTCGCGCAGTGAAGGCCTCACGCCCTTCCAGGTGGAATACAAAACCCGCCGTATCGTCAACGACTACCTGCAGCCACCCAAGGTCACGCGCAAGATGGAAATCGGCCTGCAGCGCTTCGACGAGATCCGCGAAGACCTCGACTCCATGATCGCCGCCGACCCGCATGAACTGATGCGGGCCATGGAAGCCCACACCATCCGCGACTGCGCCGAGCTGGCGGCCCGCGCCTCCCTGTTCCGCACCGAAAGCCGCTGGGGGCTGTACCACCTGTGTGTGGACCATCCGGAAAAAGATGACGAGAACTGGTTTTGCCACACCAACGTCACCAGCGACGCGAAAGGCAATGCCATGTTCCGCAAGCGCGCCATCG
>JAKFXR010000065.1 GCA_021731285.1 Polaromonas sp.
CTGTGGCGCCGTGTATACCTGGTATCAGGGGCAAATTTCCGAGCAGCAAAGCAAAAATACCTTCCTGAAAGCGGAAATCGCCCGTCTGGAGAGCCAGATCAAGGAAATTTCAGGTCTCCAGCAGGAAATCGCGGCTTTGCGCGCACGGCAAACTGCTGTGGAGGATCTGCAGGGAAATCGCAACTTGCCGGTGTATCTACTTGGCGAACTCGTGAAACAGTTGCCCGATGGCGTGTACGTCACGAGCATGAGGCAGGACAACCAGACCGTGCTGCTCACAGGCATAGCCCAATCGAACGAGCGGGTGTCCGAATTGCTGCGCAACCTGGGCAACAACAGCCCCTGGTTAACCCGTCCCGAGTTGATAGAGATAACCGGGAGAACCGTGACCCTGGGGGCGCGGGACCAACGCCGCGTCTCCCATTTTTCAATGCGGGTGGCGTTGCGCCGGGCAACGGATGTGCAAAAAACTGCGGTGGCGCCTGGCACTGCGGCTACGGGGGTAACCCCTGCCGTGCCCAAGCCCGCAGCGGTGCCGGCAAGTCCGGCTCCTGCAAAGATTTGATGAACTATGGCAAGCATTCCTAAAATCAAGGTGGATTTTTCTGCGATCAAGGATGGCTTGAAGGCGCAGTTCGTGGGGCTGAACCCCAACGACCCGCCTTCCTGGCCGGCGGTGCCGCGCTACGCCCTGTGCGTGTTTGTGACCATTGCGGTGGTCGTGGGATTGTGGTTTGCCTGGCTGAGCTCTTCGGATGAAGAGCTTAAAAGTGAACAGGCCAAAGAGATGGAGCTGCGGGAAGATTTCAAGAAAAAGCTTGCGCAGGCGGTGAGCCTTGAACCATTGAAAAAGCAGCGCGAGCAGGTGCAGCAATATGTGACCCAACTGGAAAAGCAGTTGCCAAGCAAAGCCGAGATGGATGCCCTTCTGTCCGACATCAATCAGGCCGGTTTGGGCCGCAGCCTGCAGTTTGAACTGTTCCGCCCCGGGCAGGTAAGCGTCAAGGAATATTACGCTGAGCTTCCCATCGCCATCAGGGTTTCCGGGCGATACCACGACATAGGGGCGTTCGCGGCAGACATCGCCAACCTTTCGCGCATTGTCACTTTGAACAACATGACGATAACCCCGGTCAAGGATGGGGTCATGAACATGGACAGCACGGCCAAGACCTTCCGCTACCTCGACCCTGAAGAGGTCGCTTCCCAGCGCAAGGCGGCCGAGGCCGCGGCTGCGAAAGCGGCGAAAAAATGAAAACCATCCGCATGCAGAATGCTGTGAACTATGCTTTCCTGCTGTTGGCGGGTATGTGCATGGTGGCGTGCAGTTCGTCGGAACAGGAAGAACTTCAGCAGTGGATGGCTGAGCAACGCAGCACGGCGCGCCCCAAAATCCAGCCTTTGCCCGAGCCCACCAAATTCTCACCACAGGCTTACACCCAGGAAGCCGCGATCGAACCTTTCAGTCCGCAAAAACTGACGCAAGCGCTCAAGCGGGAGTCCAATCAGGCCACATCCAACGCGGCACTGATTGCTCCGGAATTGAGTCGCCGCAAGGAGCCCCTGGAAGCCATACCCCTGGATGCTGTGGCCATGGTTGGCAGTCTGGTCAAGCTGGGTCAGCCGGTGGCTCTCGTGCGGGTGGACAACCTGCTGTATCAGGTCCGACCCGGAAATTATCTTGGCCAGAACTATGGCCGCATCACCAAGGTTTCCGAAAATGAGCTCGTGCTTCGGGAAATCGTGCAGGATGCCGCGGGCGAGTGGATAGAGCGGGCCGCGACCTTACAGCTTCAAGAGGGTTCAAAATGAACAAGAATTCCATAACGACGCAAGTGCAGTGCCTTCGAAGCGCGTGGGTGCGATTGGCCACTTTGACCGTGCTTGTCGCATGCGGTTTGGGTGGTTTGCCGACACAGGCTTTGGCGCAGGCGCCTGTCAATGCGATTGAAGCGGTGTCGGGGTCTGTTCAGGGGGGTACCGAGGTCATTCGCATCGATTTGACCGAAGCGTTGACTGCCTTGCCGACCGGATTCACGATTCAGACCCCCGCAAGGATAGCCCTGGACTTTCCCGGCGTGAGCAACTCAATGGGGCGCTCCGCAGTTGACCTCAATCTTGGCAATCTGCGTTCGGCCAATGTGGTGCAGGCCGGTGAACGGACACGCGTCGTCCTGAATTTGAAAGCCTCGACGGCGTATTCCGCCCAGATCCAGGGGAAGTCTTTGTTGATTACTCTCGCGCCGGTGAGCGCGGCCGCTCCCTCGGCGATCGCTGCGCCCGTATTTGCCGAGAACCGCAATCGCGATACCTTGCCGCTGAAAGACATTGATTTTCGCCGCGGTACCGATGCGTCGGGACGGATTGTGGTGGACCTTGCCAACAATCAGGTAGGCGTTGATATTCGCCAGCAGGGACAGTCCCTCGTGGTTGAATTCCTGAAAACAGCTTTGCCGGAGGGTTTGCGCCGCCGTCTCGACGTTTCTGATTTCGGCACACCGGTCCAGAGTGTGACAACGTCCCAACTCGGCGACAAGGTGCGCATGGTCGTGGAGCCGAAGGGCTTGTGGGAGCACAGTGCTTACCAGAGTGACAACCAGTTTGTGCTGGAGGTGCGCCAGCAGAAAGTGGATGAATCCAAGCTGACACAAGGCCCGGGTTATACCGGCGAAAAACTTTCGCTGAATTTCCAGAACATTGAAACGCGGTCCCTGCTCCAGGTGATTGCGGATTTCACCAATTTCAACATCGTGACCTCGGACAGTGTGACCGGTGCGGTTACCTTGCGCCTGAAAGACGTGCCATGGGATCAGGCCCTGGACATTATTTTGCAGGCCAAGGGCCTGGGCATGAGAAAAACCGGCAATGTCTTGTTGATCGCCCCCAAAGACGAACTCGCAGCCAAGGACAAGCTTGAGCTGGAATCGCGCAATGCCATCCAGACCCTGGAGTCTGTGCGTACACAGTCTTTCCAGATCAATTACGCAAAAGCGGTGGATATTGGAATACAGATCACTGCCGGTGGTACCGGGCCGACCAGTGCCAGAATTTTGTCGAACCGGGGCAGTGTGATTGCAGAAGCGCGAACCAATCAGTTGTTTGTGACCGATATCCCTTCCAAGCTGGAGCAGGTACAAAACTTCATCGCGAAGATCGACATCCCGGTTCGGCAGGTCCTGATTGAAGCGCGCATTGTGGAAGCGTCCGATACCTTCGGCAAGTCATTGGGTGTTCGTTTGGGCGGGCGTCCGTTCACACTGAATGGGAGCCGGAACACGCAATTCGGCGCGACTTACATCACGCCCGATATTTCGGCAACGAACCCGCCTGTTCTCGGCAGCAATTTCGGAACCACCGCAGGAGATTTCGTTCGCTTGCCGGGTGTGGGTCAAAACGGGTTCGCCGCGGCTTCTTTCGCGGTCTCGCTGTTTAATTCCTCGCTGACCCGGCTGCTTAACCTCGAGATATCGGCGCTGGAAGCCGACGGCAAGGGCAAGATTGTCTCCAGCCCGAGGATAGTGACAGCCGATCAGGTCAAAGCCTTGATCGAGCAGGGCACCGAGCTGCCCTATCAGACGGCCACAAGCAGTGGCGCCACCGCCATCACTTTCAGAAAGGCCAATCTGAAGCTGGAGGTAACGCCTCAAATCACGCCCGAGGGAAACATTATCCTGAGCGTTGACGTGAACAAGGACAGTGTCGGCCGATCCACCGTGAATGGCTTTGCGATCGACACCAAGCATATCCAGACCCAGGTGCTGGTAGAAAACGGCGGCACTGTGGTCATTGGCGGCATTTTTGAGCAGAACGAGCGTGAGGATGAATCCAAGGTGCCTTTGCTTGGCGATCTTCCTGCCATCGGGAACTTGTTCAAGACCCGCACGCGTACGGCCAACAAGTCCGAATTGCTGGTTTTCATTTCACCGAAAATGATCACCAACGGCGCCGCGCTGCGTTAAGGTCAGGGCTGCAGTTGCTGAACAGGTCCTGAAGCCAATTTCCGCAGGCTTGCCAATCGCGCAGGCTCAGGGAATTTCGGGCAAACGGTTCCGCCGCTGCCCGCATCCTTCTTTTCCACTGATCCAGGCGTTTCGCAAATGACTACGCTCGTCCATGTCGCGTTTGTTGGCCTTCCGGGTTCGGGAAAGTCCTCGGTCGGGCGCCAGCTTGCGCGGCGCCTGTGCTGGCCTTTCATGGATTCTGACCATGTGATTGAGGAGCGCATCGGCCTGTCTATCCGCGAATTCTTTGAGCGGGAAGGCGAAGACGCGTTTCGCGATCTTGAGCAGACGGTTGTTGACGAGTTGACGGCGGGGTCTCCGTGTGTTCTTTCCACTGGAGGTGGCGCTGTGTTGCGCAAGATCAACCGGGAGCATTTGAAGCAGCGCACCCATGCCGTTTACCTGCATTCGCCGCCGGAAGAGGTATTCAGGCGTCTTCGGCATGACCGCAACCGGCCGTTGCTTCAGGTGGCTGATCCGCTCGCGCGTTTACGTGAGCTTTATGCGTTACGCGATCCGCTCTATCGGGAGAGTGCCCGTTTTGTGATGGAGACGGGGCGTCCCTCTGTCGCCTCACTGGTCAACATGATTGCTGACCAGCTGGAGGAGGCCGGTGTTCTGCCGGCACGGCCAGAGTGACCCAGGGCGCCGTCTGTACGGCTGTCATGCAGGCCCGGCCCCACAGCCGGCTAGCCCCTACACTTGAGCCCATGCAGACAAGTGTTTCGATGTTGAAAACCCAGCAAATATTGATTGACCTCGGGGACCGCAGCTATCCCATTGCTGTAGGGGCTGGACTGCTTGGAAATCCCGCATCCTTCGCAGGTCTTTTGCCTGCGCATACCGCCATGATCGTGTCCAATGAAACGGTTGCCCCGCTTTATGCCGGGACGCTCAGAAAGGCGCTGGAAGCGCACTTCCCCAGGGTGTTGCTGGTTACTTTGCCCGACGGTGAGGAATACAAGGACTGGGTCAACCTGCAGCTTGTCTTTGATGCGCTGCTCCAGAATGAGTGCGACCGCAATACAACCCTTTTTGCCCTGGGTGGCGGCGTGGTGGGGGACATGGCCGGATTTGCGGCTGCCTGTTATATGCGCGGTGTGCCTTTTGTGCAGGTGCCCACCACCTTGCTGGCACAAGTCGATTCGTCCGTGGGTGGCAAGACGGCCATCAATCATCCTCTGGGTAAAAACATGGTCGGCGCTTTTTACCAGCCGCTGCGGGTCCTGTGTGATCTGGATGTACTCCAAACCCTGCCTTCGCGCGAGCTGGGTGCAGGGCTCGCCGAGGTCATCAAATACGGACCGATTGCCGACATGGTTTTTCTCGACTGGCTGGAGGTCAACATGGATGCCTTGCTGGCACGGGACCCGGTCGCGCTGGCTTACGCTGTCCGCCGCAGCTGCGAGATCAAGGCGGCAGTGGTGAGCCAGGACGAACGCGAGTCCGGGCTGCGGGCGATTCTCAATTTTGGCCATACCTTTGGACACGCCATCGAAGCTGGTTTGGGCTACGGTCAGTGGCTGCACGGCGAAGGCGTTGGATGCGGCATGGTGATGGCAGCCCATCTCTCACAAGCTTTGGGGATGGTGGATGAACCCTTTGTTGCCCGCTTGACGAAATTGATAAAACGCGCCGGCTTGCCGGTCCTTGGCCCCAAACTGTCTCATGAAGACAATGCGGGGCGCTATCTGGAGCTGATGCGTGTCGACAAAAAGGCTCAGGCCGGGGAAATCCGGTTTGTGGTCATCAGTGCGCCGGGCACCGCAACAGTGCGGACCGCCCCCGACGCGCTGGTTCGGGATGTCATTGACCGATGCTGCGCATCAGGGGCATGACGTCGCTATGAAAATGGTAGCACCATGTCTCGGTGTTTAAAGGGCGGCACAGCGATTTGATGCCTGACTCATGAACCAGCTGGCTTCTTACGCTTGCGACCCGGCGGCGTCGCGTGGCCGTCTTCACCCGGAAACCCCGGCACCTACCCGCTCTGCGTTTCAGCGGGACCGTGACCGGGTTGTGCATTCCACAGCGTTCCGCCGGCTGGTGTACAAAACCCAGGTTTTCCTGAACCACGAGGGAGACTTGTTCCGCACCCGTCTGACGCATTCCCTGGAGGTGGCCCAACTGGGCCGTTCGATTGCGCGCTCCTTGTCCCTGAACGAAGACCTGGTGGAGGCGATTGCGCTGGCCCACGATCTCGGCCACACCCCCTTTGGCCACGCCGGGCAGGACGCCTTGAACGGGTGCCTCAAGGCGCACGATCGGGACAGCGCCGGCTTTGAGCACAACCTGCAAAGTCTCAGGGTGGTCGACAAGCTGGAGGAGCGTTACCCCGGCCATGATGGCCTCAATCTGTCCTTTGAAACCCGCGAGGGCATCCTCAAACACTGCTCGCGGCGCAATGCCCAACGCATCGAAGCTGCCGAGCCGGGTGGGGTGGCGCAACGCTTCCTGGCGCGCGGCCCCGGCCTGCAAGCCCTGCAGCCCAGCCTGGAGGCGCAACTGGCAAACCTTGCAGACGAGATCGCCTACAACGCGCACGATATTGATGATGGCGTGCGTTCCGGCTTGCTGACGCTGGAGCAGCTTGAAGAGGTGGAATTATTCGATCAGTACCGGCGCGAAACACTGGCTCAGTACCCGGCTTTGCCGGGCCGCCGGCTGCTGTTCGAGACGATACGCCGCATGCTCAGCGCTCAGGTGTATGACGTGATGGATGCCACCAACACAGCTTTGCGGCAGTCGGCGCCGGACAGCGTGGAGGCCGTCAGACACTGTCCCCCACTGGTCTGTTTCAGCGAGGACATGGGCCGCAGGTCATCCGTGCTCAAACGGTTTTTGTTGCAAAACCTGTACCGCCACCCCCAGGTGGTGGAGACCACCGGGACTGCCCAACAGGTTGTCAGCGAGTTGTTCGCTGTTTATATGGCCGATCCTTCCCAAATGCCGCCTGCCCATGCCGACCGCTTTGACCGGCTGGACGGCGGTCCGGACGCGCGGGCATGGCGCCAGGCGAAACCCGAGCGCGTGGTGGCGGACTACCTGGCTGGCATGACGGATCGGTTCGCGACCAAAGAGCACGAACGCCTGCACGGCAGGACGAGTTTCGCTTGAAGCGCAGGGCTTGAGCTGCGTTCGCAGGACCTAGCCACCGGGCAGGGTAGAACCGCAAAGCGCATAGCCTTATGACGGGTCGGCATTTAAGTCGGCTCCGGAACCCGGTCCGCGCGGCTATTCTGTGGATGGCGTTCAATTTGTTACAAAATCCGCGAGCCTGATCCTGGTCCGCTTTGTGCGGGACGCCCTCAACCAAAGGCATGGCTATGAAAATTGATCGGCGTTCGATGATTGTGGGTGGGATTTCCGCAGCTGCAGCGATGGCCAACCCGGCAGCCTGGGCCCAACCGAACAAATTGCGCAGGCTCGTCGTAGGGCAATCTGTTCCGCTGACGGGCGCGGCCGATCAGATCGGGCTGGCTTATCTCAATGGGGCCAAGCTCTATTTCGATACGATCAACGCCAAAAATGGCGCGGCCGGCTACAAAATTGAAGTCAAAGCGCTGGATGACGGATACAACCCGGTCAAGGCCGCCGCCAACGCCAAACAACTCGTGGACGAAGGGGTGGATGCCCTGTTTGGATTTGTGGGGACCGCCAGCTGTGACGCCGCTTTTGCGGCCGCCAAATCGTCCAACAGCCTGTTTTTCGCACCCTTTGCGGCGTCGGACACGCTGCGCGACGCAGCCCTCAGCAATGTCTTTCATGTTCGACCTGCGCTGGCCGACGAGGCCTACAAAATGGCACGGCATTGCGCCACCCTCAATCAGAGCCGCATCGCCGTGTTTGCCGAGGATGACGCCATGGGTCGAGCCGGGCTGGCCGCTGTCAATCAGGCGCTTGTTGACCTGAAGCGTCCCCCTATTGTTGCCAGCGCCTTTGCGCCGGTGAACAGCGACAAGGTGGACGCGGCCGTGGCCTTGCTGGCCAAGGCCCAGCCTCAGGCGATCATCCAGGTCAGCCTGTTCAACACCTCGGCAGCCTTTATCCGGGCCATGCGCAAGACAGGTTTCGCGGGGCAGTTTCTCAACTTTTCCGTGGTCGGGATCGACCCGCTGTTCACGGCCCTTGGCAAGGAAATCGGTGGCGTGGTTATTTCGCAGGTGGTTCCTTCCCCCCGCAGCGCCGGGACGCCCATCATCAAGGAGTACCTCGACGTCGTGAACCAGACTGACCAGAGCCCGAGTTACGAAAGCGTGGAGGGCTATATTGCGGCGCGAACGTTTGCTGAAGGCGTGCGCCGCAGCGCGGCCGGTGGGGGCAAACCAGACCGGGCCGGCTTGCAGAAGGCATTTGAATCGATGACCGACTACGACGTCGGTGGCTTTCGGGTCAACCTCCGTGCCAAAAAATACGAGTCTGTCCGTCTGGTTGACCTGGTGACCATCACGCCCGATGGCAAGGTAGTCCGATAACGGGCCGGGTCGAGGTCAGTTTCGGCAAATTATTGGGGACAGATCCGTTTTATGATGGCGCTCTGATCAAGCGCATGTCATGGCCCGTCTCCCCAGATTGACTCTCCCCGGTTACCCTCACCATGTTCTGCTGCGTGGCAATAACCGCCAACCCATTTTCCTGGCTGGCGCTGACTATCAATTCCTGCTGGACCTGATCGAGGAGGCTGCAAGGAAGTTTGGTGTGGCCGTGCACGCCTATGTGCTCATGAGCAATCACTTCCATCTGTTGCTCACACCGGAATCTGCAGATTCCCTGCCTCGCATGATGCAGGCTGTCGGGCGACGCTATGTGCGTTATTTCAACGACAGCCAGAGGCGCTCCGGCACGCTGTGGGAAGGGCGCTATCGCTCCACCCTGATTCAGACCGATGCCTACCTGCTCGCCTGCATGGCCTACATCGACCTGAACCCGGTGCGCGCCGCGATGGTCCAGGATGCGCGAGACTATCCGTGGTCCAGCCACGGCCACTACATTGGCCTTCGCAACGACAAGCTCGTGTCTCCCCATCCGCTTTACTGGACGCTGGCCAACACACCATTCGGGCGGGAGGTCGCCTACGCTGACATGGTCAACGCCGGCATTTCAGGTGCGCTGCGCGAAACGCTGACTCAATCCGTGTTGAGCGGCTGGGCCGCCGGGGATGCTGATTTTGTTGCCGACTTGCAGAAGCGAACCAGTCGCAGGGTCGCTCAAACGCTTCCGGGTCGGCCGCCCAAAAAAATCCTTCCAACAGAATAGGTCGGTTGGGGCGTTTAATCTGTCCCCAATTATTGAAATTAACTGTTCTGCATTAAAAAATTGGAATCTGACCCCATTTAATTTACTTTTCATTCTGGTTGGTCTGTTTTATGCTCTCTCTCCCGCGATTGAATTACGAACCTTGGCAGTGACACCCGCGTGTCGCGCCGCAGACCCCAGGAGCGCGCCATGACCACGGCTGCTGAAATCAGACATTTCCAGGAAAACGGCCTTTACAGCCCGTCCAACGAGCATGACGCCTGCGGCGTGGGCTTTGTCGCTCACATCAAAGGGCACCGGAGCCATGCCATCGTGCAACAAGGCTTGAAGATTCTGGAAAATCTGGATCACCGGGGGGCTGTGGGTGCCGACAAGCTGATGGGTGACGGAGCAGGCATCCTGATCCAGTTGCCGGACGCCTTGTACCGGGAAGAAATGGCCAAACTGGGGGTGAACCTGCCGCCGCCCGGTGAGTATGGCGTGGGCATGGTCTTCCTCCCCAAGGAACATGCCTCGCGTCTGGCCTGCGAGCAGGCGCTTGAGCGCGCCGTCCGTATGGAGGGCCAGGTACTGCTGGGCTGGCGCGATGTGCCGGTTAACCGCGACATGCCGATGTCGCCGACCGTGCGCAAGAAGGAGCCCATCCTGCGCCAGATCTTCATTGGCCGCGGCAATGATGTGATCGTGCAGGACGCGCTGGAGCGCAAGCTCTACGTGATCCGCAAAACCGCAAGTGCTGCCATTCAGCGCCTGAAGCTCACGCACAGCAAGGAATACTACGTTCCCAGCATGTCCAGCCGCACGGTGGTTTACAAGGGCCTGCTGCTGGCCGACCAGGTTGGCACCTATTACATGGACCTGACCGACCCGCGCTGCGTGTCCGCCCTGGGTCTGGTGCATCAGCGTTTTTCGACCAACACCTTCCCGGAGTGGCCGCTGGCCCACCCTTACCGTTATGTCGCCCACAACGGCGAGATCAACACCGTCAAGGGCAACTACAACTGGATGAAGGCACGCGAAGGCGTGATGTCCTCACCGGTACTCGGCGCCGACCTGCAAAAGCTCTACCCCATCAGTTTTGCCGACCAGTCCGACACCGCCACCTTTGACAATTGCCTCGAACTGCTGACCATGGCCGGTTACCCGATCAGCCAGGCCGTGATGATGATGATTCCCGAGCCCTGGGAGCAGCACACCACCATGGACGAGCGCCGCAAGGCTTTCTACGAATACCATGCCGCCATGCTGGAGCCGTGGGACGGCCCGGCCTCCATTGTGTTTACCGACGGCCGCCAGATCGGCGCAACGCTGGACCGCAACGGCCTGCGGCCCTCGCGTTACTGTGTGACGGATGACGACCTCGTCATCATGGCTTCCGAGTCCGGCGTGCTGCCGATTCCTGAAAACAAGATTGTGCGCAAATGGCGCCTGCAGCCGGGCAAGATGTTCCTGATTGATCTGGAACAGGGCCGCATGATCGATGACGAAGAGATCAAGGCCACACTGGCCCACAGCAAGCCCTACAAGCAGTGGATTGAAAACCTGCGTATCCGGCTGGATGATGTTCAGGCCGCCACAGTGCCGGCGCCTACAGATGGCCAGAAGATGGGTTCAGACGAGGCAAGCTCGAGTTCGGCTTCCAGCTCTGGCCTGACCGAGTCGCCTTCGCTGCTGGACCGCCAGCAGGCCTTTGGCTATACGCAGGAGGACATCAAATTCCTGATGTCGCCGATGGCCGTCAATGGGGAAGAAGGTACCGGCTCCATGGGCAATGACAGCCCGCTGGCTGTGCTGTCCAACAAAAACAAGTCGCTGTACAACTACTTCAAGCAGTTGTTCGCACAGGTGACCAACCCGCCCATCGATCCCATTCGCGAGGCGATCGTCATGTCTCTGGTGTCTTTTATCGGACCCAAGCCCAATCTGCTGGATATCAACCAGGTCAACCCGCCCATGCGTCTGGAGGTCAGCCAGCCGGTATTGACAACGGCCGACATGCTCAAGCTGCGGGACATTGAGGCGCACACCCAGGGCAAGTTCCGAAGCTACACGCTGGACATCACTTACCCCCTGGCCTGGGGTCACGAGGGTGTGGAGGCCAAGCTGGCCTCGCTGTGTGCAGAGGCTGTTGACGCCATCAAGAGCGGCAAAAACATCCTGATTGTCAGTGACCGCGCGATCGGTCCGGCGCAGGTCGCCATTCCTGCCTTGCTGGCACTGTCTGCCATTCACCAGCACCTGGTCAAGGAAGGCCTGCGTACCACTGCGGGTCTGGTGGTGGAAACGGGCTCGGCCCGGGAAGTGCATCACTTTGCGGTGCTGGCAGGTTATGGCGCGGAAGCCGTGCACCCCTACCTTGCCATGGAAACTTTGGCGGAGTTGTCAAAGAACCTGCCGGGTGACCTGAGCACCGACAAGGCGGTTTACAACTACATCAAGGCAGTTGGCAAGGGCTTGTCAAAAATCATGTCCAAGATGGGCGTGTCCACCTACATGAGCTACTGCGGCGCCCAGCTGTTTGAAGCCATCGGCCTGAACCGCCACACCATCGACAAGTTCTTCACGGGAACGGCCAGCCAGGTCGAAGGCATGGGCGTGTTCGAAATTGCTGAAGAGGCGCTGCGCATGCACAAGGCCGCGTTCAGCGGCGATCCGGTGCTGGCCCACATGCTGGACGCCGGTGGCGAGTACGCCTGGCGCGTCCGTGGCGAGGACCACATGTGGACGCCGGATGCGATTGCCAAGCTGCAGCATTCAACCCGCGCCAACAACTGGAACACCTACAAGGAGTATGCGCAGCTGATCAACGACCAGAACCGCCGCCACATGACTTTGCGTGGTCTGTTTGAGTTCAGGATTGATCCCTCCAAAGCCATTCCGATCGACGAGGTCGAGTCGGCCAAAGAGATCGTCAAACGCTTTGCCACTGGCGCCATGTCACTGGGCTCCATCAGCACCGAGGCGCATGCCACGCTGGCGGTAGCGATGAATCGCATAGGCGGCAAGAGCAACACCGGGGAGGGCGGCGAAGACCCGAACCGCTACCGGCAGGAGCTCAAGGGCATACCGATCAAGCAGGGCGAAACGCTCAAAAGCGTGATCGGGGAGGGTGTGGTCGAAGTCGATCTGCCATTGCAGGATGGCGATTCGCTGCGCTCACGCATCAAGCAGGTGGCTTCCGGACGCTTCGGTGTCACTGCTGAATACCTGGTGTCCGCGGACCAGATCCAGATCAAGATGGCGCAGGGTGCCAAGCCCGGCGAAGGCGGCCAGTTGCCCGGTGGAAAAGTCAGCGAGTACATCGGTCAGTTGCGCTACTCGGTCCCGGGTGTGGGGCTGATTTCGCCACCCCCGCACCACGATATTTATTCGATCGAAGATCTGGCGCAGCTGATTCACGACCTGAAAAACGTCAACCCACGTGCAAGCATCAGCGTCAAGCTGGTCAGCGAGGTCGGTGTCGGCACGATTGCAGCGGGTGTGGCCAAGGCCAAGTCCGACCACGTGGTGATCGCCGGGCATGACGGCGGCACGGGGGCTTCACCCTGGTCGTCGATCAAGCATGCCGGCTCACCCTGGGAAATCGGGCTGGCCGAGACCCAGCAGACCCTGGTGCTGAACCGCCTGCGCGGCCGCATCCGGGTGCAGGCCGACGGCCAGATGAAAACCGGCCGCGACGTTGTTATCGGCGCGCTGCTGGGCGCCGACGAGTTCGGTTTCGCCACCGCTCCCCTGGTGGTCGAAGGCTGCATCATGATGCGTAAATGCCACCTCAACACCTGTCCGGTAGGAGTGGCAACGCAAGACCCGGTGCTGCGCCAGAAGTTCAGCGGCAAGCCCGAGCATGTCGTCAACTATTTCTTCTTTGTGGCCGAGGAAGCCCGCCAGTTGATGGCGCAGTTGGGTGTGCGCAAATTTGACGAGCTGATTGGCCGTGCCGATTTGCTGGATACCCAGAAGGGCATCGCCCACTGGAAGGCCAGTGGGCTTGATTTCAGCCGGCTGTTCTACCAGCCCAATGTGCCCGCCGACGTGCCGCGTTTGCATGTCATGGATCAGGACCATGCCCTGGAGAAGGCGCTGGATGTGCGCCTGATTGAAAAATCAAAGGCGGCGCTCGAAAAGGGAGAAAAGGTCCAGTTCATCGAAGTGGCGCGCAACGTCAACCGCACCGTGGGGGCCATGCTGTCGGGCGAACTGACACGGCGCCACCCCGAAGGTTTGCCGGACGACACCCTGCGCATCCAGCTTGAAGGCACGGGGGGGCAGTCCTTCGGTGCCTTCCTGGCCAAAGGCATCACCATGTACCTGATTGGCGATGCCAATGACTACACCGGCAAGGGCTTGTCGGGTGGCCGCATCGTGGTGCGCCCCAGCATTGATTTCCGCGGTGATGCGGTCAAAAACACCATTGTCGGCAACACCGTGCTTTATGGAGCCACGACGGGCGAGGCTTTCTTCAGTGGGGTGGCTGGCGAGCGTTTTGCAGTTCGCCTGTCGGGCGCCACGGCCGTGGTCGAAGGCACGGGTGACCATGGCTGCGAATACATGACCGGCGGTACGGTTGCGGTCCTGGGCAAGACCGGCCGCAATTTTGCAGCCGGCATGAGTGGCGGTGTGGCGTATGTCTACGACGAAGACGGGCAGTTTGCCAAGCGTTGCAACACGGCCATGGTGTCGCTCGAGAAGGTACAGCCCGCTGCCCAGCAGGAAGCCGGCGCCGACCAGGGGCTCTGGCATGGCGGCAAGACGGATGAGGCCCAGCTGAAGAAATTGCTGGAAGACCACAACCGCTGGACCGGCAGCAAACGGGCCCGTGAGCTTCTGGACAACTGGGCGGAGGCGCGCGGCAAGTTCGTCAAGGTGTTCCCGGTGGAGTACAAGCGGGCCCTGGGGGAAATGGCAGCGAAGAAGGCCGCTGCCGAAGGCGTGGCCAAAGGCGCAACCAGGACAGCAGCGACCAAGGCTGCCAAAGCCGCAGCGTAATCAAGAAGATCTGGAGTAGAGAGATGGGAAAAGTCACCGGTTTCATGGAATACGAGCGCATCGAGGAGGGCTACAAGCCTGTGCCCGAGCGGCTGAAAAACTACAAAGAGTTTGTGATCGGACTCGATGACGCGCAAGCCAACAAGCAGGCGGCGCGTTGCATGGATTGCGGCACACCGTTTTGCAACAGCGGCTGTCCGGTCAACAACATCATCCCGGACTTCAATGACATGGTGTTTCGCGCCGACTGGAAAAGCGCCATCGACACGCTGCACAGCACCAACAATTTCCCCGAATTCACCGGGCGCATTTGCCCGGCGCCCTGTGAGGCAGCCTGCACCCTGAACGTCAATGACGACGCCGTGGGGATCAAGTCCATTGAACACGCCATCATCGATCGCGCCTGGGCCGAAGGTTGGGTCAAACCCCAACCATCCCCGCACAAAACCGGCAAGAAGGTGGCCGTCGTCGGTTCCGGACCTGCCGGAATGGCCGCCGCGCAGCAGTTGGCCCGGGCCGGTCACGCCGTGACCCTGTTCGAGAAAAACGATCGCGTTGGCGGCTTGCTTCGCTATGGAATTCCCGATTTCAAGATGGAGAAAGTCCATATCGACCGCCGTGTCGAGCAGATGCAGGCCGAAGGGGTGACCTTCCGAACGGGGGTCATGGTGGGCGCCGTCAAGGACCCGCTGGGCAAAGACTCCAGAGTCACCAATTGGGCCAGGGAAACCATCACGCCCGAGCAACTGCAAAAGGAGTTCGATGCAATTCTTCTGACCGGTGGAGCCGAACAGTCACGTGATTTGCCGGTGCCGGGCCGTGATCTCACGGGCGTTCACTTTGCCATGGAGTTTTTGCCGCAACAAAACAAGGTCAATGCAGGTGACAAGGTCAAAGACCAGTTGCGTGCTGATGGCAAGCACGTGATTGTCATTGGCGGCGGCGACACCGGCTCCGACTGCGTAGGCACCAGCAATCGCCACGGCGCGGCAAGCGTGACGCAGTTCGAACTGATGCCCCAGCCACCGGAGGAAGAAAACCGGCCCATGACCTGGCCGTACTGGCCCATCAAGCTGCGTACCAGCTCAAGCCACGAGGAAGGTTGTGAGCGTGAGTTCGCCATTTCCACCAAGGAGTTGTTGGGGGAAAAAGGCAAGGTCACCGGCTTGAAGACGGTGCGCGTTGAGTGGAAAGACGGAAAGATGCAGGAAGTCGCTGGCTCGGAGCAGACGCTCAAGGCCGATCTGGTCTTGCTGGCCATGGGTTTCGTCGCCCCTGTATCCGCAGTGTTGACGGCTTTTGGCGTCGAGAAAGACGCGCGTGGCAACGCCAGGGCAACCACAGACTTCGTTGGTGGCTATGCCACCAATGTGCCCAAGGTATTTGCGGCGGGCGACATCCGGCGCGGGCAGAGCCTGGTCGTGTGGGCGATCAGGGAGGGTCGACAGGCCGCGCGTTCGGTGGATGAATTTCTGATGGGGTACAGCGACTTGCCGCGCTAGGGCGCAAGCCCCTTCGTATCGTCGCAGAGTGGGCATGTTTGCTATTACATTCATAGCAAACTTTCTCCGTGGTTCAAGGGCAAAAGCCGAATTTTTCCCATAAGATGGCGTGAAGAGGCCGTTGGTGCGCCTCAGGCGCCGAATCTACGCGTTCAGGGCAAACCCTTTATCATTGAGGCATTGCAATCAAAGTCGGCATTCAGGCTGGCTTTTTCATTCTCCCCATGTCAGACGCGCCTTCCCTTGTTGAATTCAAAGATGTGACCTTTGCCTACCCGGGCTCCAAAGGCGATCGTGTGATTTTGAACAAGGTCACGCTGTCCGTGCCCCGGGGAAAGGTGACGGCGCTGATGGGCGCCTCCGGCGGAGGCAAGACCACGGTGTTGCGCCTGATTGGCGGGCAACAGAAGGCCGTGAGCGGTGAAGTGCTGTTTGACGGCCAGGACATCGCGGGCCTTGATCTGGCAGCCTTGTATGCGGCCCGTCGGCGCATGGGCATGCTGTTCCAGTTTGGCGCACTTTTCACTGACTTGAGCGTGTTCGATAACGTCGCCTTCCCCCTGCGTGAACACACGGGCCTGAGTGAAGAGCTGGTGCGCGATATCGTTTTGATGAAACTCAACGCGGTCGGACTGCGCGGCGCGCAGGCGCTGATGCCCAGTGAAATTTCGGGCGGCATGGCCAGACGCGTGGCGTTGGCCCGGGCGATCGTGCTGGATCCCGAACTGATCATGTACGACGAGCCGTTCGCCGGGCTCGATCCCATCTCCCTCGGTACCGCCGCGAAACTGATACGCCAGCTCAACGACACCTTGGGCATCACCAGCATTGTGGTCTCGCACGACCTGGAGGAAACCTTCCGGATTGCCGACAAGGTCGTCATTCTTGCCAATGGTGGTATCGCCGCGCAGGGGACGCCAGACGAAGTCCGCAACTCCACCGATCCGCTGGTGCACCAGTTTGTCAATGCGCTGGCCGAAGGGCCTGTGCAATTTCATTACCCCGGCCCTGCGGTCGCGGACGATTTCGGCCCGCGGCTTGCCAACACAAAGACAAGGCGCCGGCCATGAGCAGGTTTGCCATCACTGATCTGCTGGCCGATCTCGGTTATGCCACCCGTGGCAAGCTGACCGAACTGGGTTACGGTGCCCGCCTGATGGCGCGCCTGCTCGTCCTGACGGGACCTGCGTTTCGCCGCTTTGGCCTGATCCGCGACCAGATTTTCTTTCTGGGTAATTACTCCCTGGCCATCATCACGGTTTCGGGCCTGTTTGTCGGGTTTGTGTTGGGGCTGCAGAGTTATTACGCGTTACAGCGGTATGGTTCGTCGGAGGCGCTTGGCTTGCTGGTGGCGCTCAGCCTGGTGCGCGAACTGGGTCCGGTGGTCACCGCCTTGTTGTTTGCAGGGCGTGCCGGTACCGCCCTGACGGCTGAAATTGGCCTGATGAAGGCCGGCGAGCAACTCTCGGCCATGGAGATGATGGCGGTCGACCCGGTGCGGCGGATTCTCGCCCCCCGCTTTTGGGGCGGGGTGATCGCCATGCCCTTGCTGGCAGCGGTTTTCAGTGCCGTGGGCATTATTGGCGGGTGGGTGGTCGGTGTGTTGATGATAGGGGTCGACGCCGGTGCTTTCTGGAGTCAGATGCAGGCCGGGGTCGATGTGTGGCGGGACGTCGGCAACGGTGTGGTCAAGAGCTTTGTCTTCGGTGTCACCGTTACTTTCATCGCACTTTTTCAGGGCTTTGAAGCCCAGGCGACCCCGGAGGGCGTGGCCCGGGCCACCACCCGTACTGTGGTGCTGGCCTCTCTGGCTGTACTCGCGTTGGACTTTGTCCTGACGGCACTGATGTTCAGCGTGTGACTTATGTCACGCCAGACAATTTCTTATTAAATGCGAAAATTCATCACTTATTCACCGCTTGACGCATGTCCAGGCTGGTGCCGTCCAAGGAATCAAGATGCAACGCTCTAGAAATGACCTGTGGGTCGGCCTGTTTGTGCTGGCAGGTGCTGCAGCAGTCCTGTTTTTGGCGCTGAAATCTGCCAACTTGTTGAGTCTGAACTTCGACAAATCCTACGCGGTGGTTGCCAAATTCGACAACATTGGTGGTTTAAAACCACGTGCCGCAGTCAAAAGTGCGGGAGTCATCGTCGGTAGAGTGGAAAATATTACTTTTGATGACAAAAGTTACCAAGCAAGTGTTAATCTGGCCATGGAAAGCCGATATGTCTTTCCCAAGGACAGCTCACTGAAAATCCTCACCAGTGGCCTGCTTGGGGAACAATACATCGGCGTTGAAGCGGGCGCTGACGAGAAGAATCTTGCGGCGGGCGACGTGATCAAGCAGACGCAGTCGGCCGTCGTTCTCGAAAACCTCATCAGCCAGTTTTTATACAGCAAGGCGGCGGACAGCAGCACCGGTACGACCACTGCTCCGCCAGCAGGGACCAGCGACAAGAAATGAAAACACGAACCACGATGAAATGGCCAGCCCTTTGCGCAGCGTTGCTGGCTTTGGCCATGTTGCAGGGCTGCGCGACCGGCCCCAACCCGCGCGATCCCTTTGAACCCTTCAACCGCAGCGTCTATCGCTTCAACGAGGGGCTGGACGAAGCTGTGGTCAAACCCGTGGCCAAGGCCTACCAGGCCGTCCTGCCTTCACCCATTCGTACGGGCGTCAACAACTTTTTTGGCAACCTGTCGGATGTGTGGTCCGCAGTCAACAGCATTCTTCAGCTCGATCCACAAGCGGCGACTACCAGCGTGATGCGTGTCAGCATCAATACCGTTTTTGGTTTGGGCGGTGTTCTGGACTGGGCCAGCGAAATGGGCCTGGAGCGCAACCGCCAGGATTTTGGAAAAACCCTGGGTCGATGGGGCGTCGCGCCAGGGCCTTACCTCGTACTGCCGGTGCTCGGGCCTTCCACGGTCCGGGACACCAGCGCCCTGGTCGTGGATGCCAAGGGTGATCTGGTGGGGCATGTCGATCATGTGCGCACCCGCAACTCCCTGTATGTGCTGCGTGCGGTGGACCTTCGTTCTTCCCTGCTGCGAGCCAGCGACGTTCTGGACCAGGCGGCGCTGGACAAGTACAGCTTTACCCGGGACGCCTATTTGCAGCGCCGCGGTGCACCGGTGGATACCAACGGCAACGGGAACGGCGAAGCAACTGAGGTTGAGGAGCGTTACGACCTCCCCGAGGCGGCACCGAAAGGGACGGCCAGGTAAAGAATACTTACAAGGCTGTCGAAAAACTTCACCGGACTCACGAACTAACGAAGCACGCCCCTCGTCCAATCAACACTTGGCACCTGGCAATGCGCATTGGCTTGCAATGCATGGGCGACAAGTTTTGACTTCCACGAAAGAATCCATGAACCGTCGAAATTTCAGTCATATTGTTGGCGCATCCTTGGCATTTGTCCTGATGGCAGCCGGCCCTGGCGCGCGCGCCGCCGACGAAGCGCCTGATGCCCTGATCAAACGCACTTCCAGCGAAGTACTTGAGAGCATCAAGAGCGACAAGGGGATCCAGGCGGGCGACTCGACGAAGGTCATCGCTCTGGTGGACGGAAAGGTCATGCCCCACGTCAACTTCACCCGGATGACTGCCGCCGCCGTAGGCCGCAACTGGCGTCAAGCCACGCCGGAACAGCAAAAGCGGCTGCAGGACGAATTCAAGACGCTGTTGGTACGTACTTATTCAGGGGCGCTGTCCCAGGTCAAGGACCAGGGCGTCAACGTCAAGCCCCTGCGGGCCGCGCCTGCCGACACGGAAGTGGTGGTCCGCACCGAAATTACTGGCCGTGGTGACCCCATCCAGCTGGACTACCGCATGGAAAAGACGGCCACCGGATGGAAAATTTATGACCTGAATGTCCTGGGCATCTGGCTCGTGGAAACCTACCGTACGCAATTCGCCCAGGAAATCTCCACCAAAGGCGTGGACGGGCTGATCGCCGCACTGGCGCAGCGCAACAAGTCCAACATCGAAAAGAAATCCTGAGCCGGGCGACGCCATGTTGACGCTTCCCGCCGACCTGACGCATGAGCGGGCTGTACCGACCATGCTGGCTCTCTCGCAGGCCTTGTCCCGGGAGGCAGACGCTTCGGTGGTGGTAGATGCCAGCGGGTTGAAAATTTTTGATTCTTCGGCGCTCGCCGTTCTGCTGGCCTGCCGCAGGGAGGCCTTGGCCAAGGGCAAAACCTTTGCTGTCATGGGCTTGCACACACGCTTGCGCCAACTGGCTGGCTTGTATGGGGTGGAGCCCCTGTTGCCTGTTGCTGCGTGATGCCGTGATGCCGCGGGTTGTGTCAGGGGACGAAGACCGGATTTATCCCTGCTCCGGTGCCCCTGCAGCGTGAGCCCTTAAAATAGCCGGCTCATGCCTGCTATCTCTTTCCAGTCCGTCTCCAAAAACTACCACAGCAAACGCAACCGGCCTGACTCCGACATCCGGGCTCTCCAGGAGGTGAGCTTCGACATCCAGCCTGGAGAGTTCTTTGGCCTGCTCGGCCCCAATGGTGCCGGAAAAACCACCCTGATCAGCATTCTTGCGGGATTGACCCGTGCCAGCTCGGGTCGGGTCATGGTGCACGGCAGCGATGTCCTGACCGACTTCGCCAGCGCCAGGCGCAAATTGGGTGTGGTGCCGCAGGAGCTGGTGTTTGACCCGTTTTTCACAGTGCGTGAAGCGCTTCGCATCCAGTCAGGCTACTTCGGGGTCAAGAACAACGATGACTGGATCGATGAGTTGCTGGCCAGCCTGGGCTTGGCGGACAAGGCCAACGCCAATATGCGCCAGTTGTCGGGCGGCATGAAGCGCAGGGTGCTGGTGGCGCAGGCGCTGGTGCACAAGCCTCAAGTCATCGTGCTCGATGAACCCACCGCCGGGGTGGATGTCGAGCTGCGCCAGACCTTGTGGCAATTTATCGCCAAACTCAACAAACAAGGCAGTACCGTGCTGCTGACCACCCACTACCTGGAAGAGGCCGAAGCCCTGTGCAGCCGCATCGCGATGCTCAAGCAGGGCCGCATGGTTGCGCTGGCGCAGACCTCGGAGTTGCTCAAAGCCGCTTCGTCCAATGTGCTGCGTTTCAAGATTGACAGCGAGATACCGAAAGCCCTGGCGGACAAAGCCCGCATCACTGGCCGGATTGTTCAGCTCCCGGCCCACAACGCGCACGAAATCGAGCAGTACCTCAGCGCCATCCGTGAAGCAGGGTTGGTGGCTGAGGACGTGGAAATCCGCAAGGCCGACCTTGAAGATGTTTTCCTGGAGGTGATGGCCCGAAAAGTCGGGGAACAACCGGGGGTTGCGGCATGACCGGCTGGCAAACGCTGTTTTACAAGGAAGTCCTGCGGTTCTGGAAGGTCGGCTTCCAGACGGTAGGCGCGCCCATACTCACGGCGGTCATGTACATGCTGATTTTTGGCCACGTTCTGCAGGACCAGGTCAAGGTGTATGGCACCATCGGCTACACCGCGTTTCTGGTGCCCGGCCTGGTGATGATGAGCGTGCTGCAAAACGCATTTGCCAACAGCTCATCCTCCCTGATACAGAGCAAGATCATGGGCAGCCTGGTGTTTGTCCTGCTCAGCCCGCTGTCCCACTGGCACTGGTTTTTTGCCTATGTCGGCTCGTCGATTGCGCGCGGGCTGCTGGTGGGCCTCGGCGTGTTCCTGGTGACCGTCTATTTTGGACAGCCCGGGTTTGTGGCGCCGCTGTGGATTGCGGTGTTTGCCGTGCTGGGTGCTGGTTTGCTCGGGGCTTTGGGTCTGATTGCCGGCCTGTGGTCCGAGAAATTTGACCAGATGGCAGCCTTCCAGAACTTTGTCATCATGCCCATGACCTTTCTCAGCGGCGTTTTCTACTCCATCCATTCGCTGCCGCCTTTCTGGCAGACCGTGAGCCACTTCAACCCCTTCTTCTACATGATTGACGGGTTCAGGTTTGGGTTTTTCGGGGTTAGCGATGTGTCGCCCTGGTTGAGCCTGGCGATCGTCGGTGGGGCCTTGCTGCTTGTCAGCGGCGTGGCGGTGAACCTGCTCCGGATCGGCTACAAAATCAGACACTAGAAATATGACCCCCACGCTTCTCGCTTCGCGTAGTGCCCCGCCCCCCGAGGGGGCGCTGCGTCTGCGGGCCGGCGAAGCCGGACCCGCGGCCCCTGCTTGACAATGCGCAGTCAGCGATTGATGACCACCGACAAATAAACTATGACCAGCGAAGAACTCCAAACCATCATTGCCGCGGGCCTGCCGTGCGAGCACATTGAGTTGACCGGGGACGGCAGGCATTGGTATGCCACCATTGTTTCCGCGCTGTTCGAGGGCCAGCGACTGATCCAGCGGCACCAGCGCGTCTATGCCACGCTGGGCGGGCGGATGCAGACCGATGAAGTGCATGCCCTGTCCATGAAAACCTACACGCCCGCCGAGTGGGCGGCCAACCAAGCACAATAAGAACATGGACAAACTACGCATCAGGGGCGGCAAATCGCTGGCCGGGACGGTGGATATTTCGGGCGCAAAAAATGCGGCCTTGCCGGAGTTGTGCGCGGCATTGCTGACTGCCGACCCTGTGATCCTGGAGAACGTACCCCGTTTGCAGGACGTCAGCACCATGCTCAAGCTGATCCGCAACATGGGGGTGACGGCGGAACTGAGCGCGACCACGCCGGGTACTGTGCACATCAACGCCGGGCCCCTGAGCTCGCCTGAAGCCCCGTACGAGCTGGTCAAAACCATGCGCGCGTCCGTGCTGGCGCTGGGCCCTTTGCTGGCGCGGTTTGGCGAGGCTACGGTATCGCTGCCTGGTGGTTGCGCCATCGGCTCACGGCCGGTAGACCAGCACATCAAGGGCATGCAGGCCATGGGTGCCGAGATCGTGGTGGAACACGGTTACATGATTGCGAAATTGCCACCGGGGCAAAAGCGCCTGAAAGGCTGCAGCATCACCACCGACATGGTGACTGTCACCGGCACCGAAAACTTCATGATGGCTGCCAGTCTGGCAGAGGGCGAAACCATTCTGGAAAATGCCGCGCAGGAGCCGGAGATCGGCGATCTGGCGGAGATGCTCATCAAGATGGGCGCCAACATTGAAGGCCATGGCAGCTCCCGCATCCGCATCCAGGGTGTGGAGCGCCTGCACGGCTGCACACACCAGGTGGTGGCTGACCGGATCGAGACCGGTACTTTTCTCTGCGCCGTCGCGGCTGCGGGGGGTGACGTTGTGCTGCGCCACGGCCGCGCCGAGCACCTCGACGCGGTGATCGAAAAGCTGCGCGAGGCGGGTGCCATCATCACGGCGGGGGACGGATTTATTCGCATTCAGGCCCAGGGCCGCATGCAGGCACAATCCTTCCGTACCACCGAATACCCCGGTTTTCCAACCGACATGCAGGCCCAGTTCATGGCGCTCAATGCGATTGCAGAGGGCTCGGCCAAAGTGACGGAAACCATTTTTGAAAACCGTTTCATGCACGTCAACGAGATGGTGCGGCTGGGCGCGAAGATTGAAATCGATGGCAAGTTTGCGGTGATCGAAGGGGTGGAAAAACTCTCGGGTGCCACGGTGATGGCGACCGACCTGCGGGCCTCCGCCAGTCTGGTGATTGCCGGGCTGGTCGCCGAAGGCGAAACGCTGATAGACCGCATCTACCATCTGGACCGCGGTTACGACCAGATGGAAGCCAAGCTCCGTGCCATAGGTGCTGACATTGAAAGAGTGAAGTCATGATCACGCTCGCGCTGTCCAAGGGACGCATTTTCGACGAAACCCTGCCGCTGCTCAAAGCGGCCGGCATTGAGGTGCTGGAAGACCCGGAAAAGTCCCGCAAGCTCATTTTGAGCACCAACCGCCCCGATGTGCGTGTGGTGCTGGTGCGCGCCACCGATGTGCCGACCTATGTGCAGTACGGCGGCGCCGACATTGGCGTGACCGGCAAGGACACCCTGATTGAACACGGCGGCCAGGGGCTTTACCAGCCGCTGGACCTGCAGATTGCCAAATGCCGCATGAGCGTGGCGGTGCGCGCCGGTTTTGACTACGAAGCTGCCGTGAAACAGGGCTCGCGCCTGAAAGTGGCGACCAAGTTTGTCAGCATCGCGCGGGATTTTTTCGCCACCAAGGGTGTGCACGTGGACCTGATCAAGCTCTACGGCAGCATGGAGCTGGCGCCCCTGACCGGCCTGGCTGACGCGATTGTTGATCTGGTCAGCAGTGGCAACACCCTCAAGGCCAACCAGCTGGTCGAGGTCGAGCGCATCATGGACATCAGCTCACATCTCGTCGTCAACCAGGTGGCGCTCAAGCTCAAGCAGACGCAGCTGCGCAGCATCATCGATGCATTTGCGTCGGCCATCGGCAAACCTTGAACCTGACAGCGCTATGGTTTTTGTAGCTAATCCCTCCCGTCTTTCAACGGCCAGCAGCACATTTGAAGCGGAGTTGAAGGCGCGCCTGCACTGGTCTGCAGAGACCGATCAGGAGATCGAGCAGGTGGTTGCCGGTATTTTGGCGGATGTCCAGCAGCGCGGTGATACCGCCGTGCTCGAGTACACCCGCCGCTTTGACCGCCTCGATGCGGCCTCCATGCAAACGCTGGAGCTGACGCAAACCGAACTCAAGGCAGCGTTTGACGCCATACCTGCCGCCCAGCGTGATGCGCTGCAGGCCGCGGCCCGGCGGGTGCGCAGCTACCACGAAGCCCAGAAGAAGGCCAACGGCGAAAGCTGGCAGTACCGCGACGCTGACGGCAGCTTGCTTGGCCAAAAAGTCACCCCGCTGGACCGCGCCGGCATTTACGTGCCGGGCGGCAAGGCCGCTTATCCCTCCTCGGTGCTGATGAATGCCATCCCCGCCCACGTGGCCGGCGTCGGTGAAATCATCATGGTGGTGCCCACGCCCGGCGGTGAAAAAAATCCGCTGGTGCTGGCCGCGGCTTATGTGGCCGGCGTCACGCGGGCTTTCACGATTGGCGGCGCGCAGGCGGTGGCAGCTCTGGCCTACGGCACTGCCACCATTCCTGCGGTGGACAAGATCACCGGCCCCGGCAATGCCTACGTAGCGGCTGCCAAGCGCCGGGTGTTTGGCACTGTTGGCATCGACATGATCGCTGGCCCCAGCGAAATCCTGGTGCTGGCTGACGGCACAACGCCGCCGGACTGGGTGGCCATGGACTTGTTCAGCCAGGCCGAGCATGACGAGCTGGCGCAAAGTATTTTGTTGTGCCCTGACGCCGCCTACATTGACGAAGTGCAGGCGGCCATCCACCGTTTGTTGCCTGGCATGCCGCGCGCTGAAATCATTGCCAAATCGCTCAACGGCCGGGGCGCCCTGATCCACACCCGCAACATGGAAGAAGCCTGCGCCATCAGCAACCGCATCGCGCCCGAGCACCTGGAGGTGTCAAGTCGCGACCCACACCGGTGGGAGCCCTTGCTCAAACATGCCGGCGCCATTTTTCTCGGGGCCTACACCAGCGAATCACTGGGGGACTACTGCGCCGGCCCCAACCACGTGTTGCCCACCAGCGGCACGGCGCGCTTTTCCAGTCCGCTGGGCGTTTACGACTTCCAGAAACGCAGCAGCCTCATTGAGGTCAGTGAGGCGGGCGCGCAGACTCTGGGAAAAATTGCCGCCGAGCTGGCGTATGGTGAAGGCCTGCAGGCGCATGCCCGGGCTGCTGAAATGAGGCTGAAGAAATGAGCGCGGGTGAACGTTTGGACATCAAAAAGCTGATCAGACAGGACGTGCAGTCCATGCACGCTTACGCGATCCAGGATTCGGTGGGCATGGTCAAGCTGGACGCCATGGAAAACCCGCACCGCCTGCCCGCTGCCTTGCAGGCCCACCTGGGGCAGCGCCTGGGCGCTCTGGCGCTCAACCGTTATCCGGACGGGCGGGTCAACGACCTGCGCAAGGCGCTGGCCGACCATGCGCAAATGCCCGAAGGCTTTGACATCATGCTGGGCAACGGATCGGACGAACTGATCTCGCTGCTGGCCATGGCCTGCGATGTGCCCGGTGCGTCCATCCTCGCGCCGCTGCCCGGTTTTGTGATGTATGGCATGAGTGCGCAGCTCCAGGGGCTGAAGTTTGTGGGCGTGCCTTTGAGCGCCGACTTCGAGCTGGATGAAGCCGCCATGCTGGCGGCCATTGCCGAGCATCAGCCCTCCATCATCTACATTGCCTATCCCAACAACCCAACGGCCGGTTTGTGGGACGACGCGGTGATCGAGAAAATCGTTGAGGCCGCACCCGGCCTGGTGGTTTTTGACGAGGCCTACCAGCCGTTTTCCAGCAAGAGTTACATAGCCCGCATTCACAAGCACAGCCATGTGCTGCTGATGCGCACCATGAGCAAGTTTGGCCTGGCCGGCGTGCGCATTGGCTACATGATCGGCCCCAAGGCGCTGATTGCCGAGGTGGACAAGGTGCGTCCGCCCTACAACATCAGTGTGCTCAACTACGAATGCGCATTGTTTGCACTGGAGCACGCAGACGTGTTTGCGGAGCAAGCCCGGGAGCTGCGGGCGCAGCGTGCCGTCGTTTTTGAAGCGCTGGAACGCATGGCAGGGGTCAAGGCGTGGAAAAGCGACGCCAACATGATCCTGACCAGGGTGCCTGACGCGTCCAAAACCTTCGAAGGCATGCGCTCACGCGGGGTGCTTGTCAAAAACGTTTCTAAAATGCATCCATTGCTGGCCAATTGTTTGCGCCTGACCGTGGGCACCGCTGACGAAAACCTGCAAATGCTGGCAGCCCTTAAAGAATCACTATGACCACTTCCCGCACCGCCGAAGTTTCGCGCAACACCGCCGAGACCAAAATCACCGTCAAGCTCAACCTGGACGGCACTGGCCAGGCGAAGCTGGCCACCGGCATCGGTTTTTTTGACCACATGCTGGACCAGATTGCCCGGCACGGCCTGATCGATCTGGACATCCATGCCGACGGCGACCTGCACATTGACGGCCATCACACGGTCGAGGACGTGGGCATCACGCTGGGTCAGGCCGTGGCCCAGGCCATCGGCGACAAAAAAGGCCTGCGCCGCTACGGTCACGCCTATGTGCCGCTGGACGAGGCGCTGTCGCGCGTGGTGGTTGATTTCTCCGGCCGCCCCGGGCTGGTGATGAACGTGCCCTTCAAGAGCGGCATGATTGGCGGTTTTGACGCACAGCTTGCACACGAGTTCTTCCAGGGCTTTGCCAACCACGCCTTTGTCACCTTGCACATCGACAATCTGCGCGGAGAAAACGCCCACCACCAGGCCGAGACCGTGTTCAAGGCCTTTGCCCGCGCCCTGCGCATGGCGCTGGAGATCGATCCCCGGTCTGTGGGTGTGATTCCTTCGACCAAAGGCTCGCTGTAGATGCCTTTTGGGGCGGCCCACCCGAAAGCTTTGCGACTTTTCGGGGCTTTGCCCTTTGGCGGCGGGAATAGTTCGCTATAAAATCAGTAGCAATTGTGGTTCAAATGTCCAAGGTGAAAAAAGTAGCGGTGGTTGACTACGGCTCGGGCAACCTGCGCTCGGTGTCGCAGGCCGTCCAGCATGTGGCCCAGGGCAGCGGCTATGAGGTGGTGGTCACCTCCAGCGCGCAAGAGGTGCTGGATGCCGAGCGTGTGGTACTTCCCGGCCAGGGCGCCATGCCCGACTGCATGCGTTCGCTGGCCGAGTCCGGCCTGAAGGACGCCGTGCTGCACGCCGCCGCCAACAAGCCCCTGTTTGGCGTGTGTGTGGGCATGCAGATGCTGCTGGACCGCAGCCATGAAGGTCTTTCCGCCGCCGGTACGCCCGGCTTGGGCCTGATTCCCGGCGAGGTCGTCAAGTTCGACCTGGCGGGCAAGATCCAGCCCGATGGCAGCCGCTACAAGGTGCCGCAAATGGGCTGGAACCAGGTCACCCAGAACGGGGTGCCGCCCCATGCCATCTGGGCGGGCGTGCCTGATGGTTCCTACTTTTATTTTGTGCACAGCTTTTATGCGCGTCCGTCTGATGCGCGCCACAGTGCGGGCTTTGCCGACTATGGCGCGCCCTTTACGGCGGCAATTGCGCGCGATAATATTTTCGCGACCCAATTCCACCCCGAAAAAAGCGCAGACCACGGACTGGCCCTCTACCGCAACTTCCTGCACTGGAACCCCTGATTCATCCGGCAAAGCGGTCCCGTCTTTTTCTTTTCAACCCCTCTTCACCGCCCCGGTCCATTTCCCTGCCCATGCTACTTATCCCAGCGATCGACTTAAAAGACGGCCATTGCGTGCGCCTCAAGCAGGGCGACATGGATCAATCCACCATCTTCAGTGAAGACCCGGCCGCCATGGCCCGCAGCTGGGTGGACAAAGGCGCGCGCCGCCTGCATCTGGTGGATCTCAACGGTGCGTTTGCGGGCAAGCCCAAAAATGAAGCCGCCATCCGCAAGATCCTGGCCGAGGTCGGCAGCGAGATCGACGTCCAGCTGGGCGGCGGGATCCGCGACCTGGACACGATTGAGCGTTACCTCGATTCCGGCCTGCGCTACGTCATCATCGGCACGGCTGCGGTCAAAAACCCCGGTTTCCTGCAGGACGCCTGCACCGCCTTTGGCGGTCACATCATCGTCGGGCTGGACGCCAAAGATGGCAAGGTCGCCACGGACGGCTGGAGCAAGATGACCGGCCATGAGGTTGTCGATCTCGGCAAGAAATTTCAGGACTACGGCGTCGAGTCCATCATCTACACCGACATTGGCCGCGACGGCATGCTCAGCGGCATCAACATCGAAGCTACCGTCAAGCTGGCCCAGGCCCTGACCATCCCCGTCATCGCTTCGGGTGGCTTGTCCAACATGGCCGACATTGAGGCGCTGTGTGCCGTCGAAGACGAGGGTGTCGAAGGTGTGATTTGCGGCCGCTCGATTTACAGCGGCGATCTCGATTTTGCAGCGGCTCAAGCCCGCGCTGACGAATTGAATGGGTAACCCCCCGAAGCGGCCTCTGGCCGCCTCCCCCCAGGGGGCGCCACCAGCGGCCCGGCAAAGCCGGTTCCACGGTAGCCCTGGCCTCAAACCGCTTTTCTGGTCTGTGCATCTTGCTTGCTAAAAGAATCATTCCTTGCCTCGACGTCACTGGTGGCCGCGTCGTCAAAGGCGTCAACTTCGTCGAACTGCGCGACGCCGGTGATCCTGTTGAAATCGCCGCCCGTTACAACGAGCAGGGCGCGGACGAGTTGACCTTCCTTGACATCACCGCCACCAGCGACGGGCGCGACCTGATCCTGCACATCATCGAAGCGGTGGCCTCGCAGGTGTTCATTCCGCTGACAGTGGGCGGCGGGGTGCGCACCGTCGAGGACGTACGTCGCCTGCTCAATGCCGGGGCTGACAAGACCAGCTTCAACTCGGCCGCCATTGCCAACCCGCAGGTCATTGAAGACGCTTCCGTCAAATACGGCGCGCAGTGTATTGTCGTGGCCATCGACGCCAAGCGCCGCAGCGACGAAGACGCCCAAGCCCGCGGCGCTGGCTGGGACGTGTACAGCCATGGTGGCCGCAAGAACACCGGGCTGGATGCGGTGGCCTGGGCCACCGAGATGGCCAGACGCGGTGCGGGCGAGATCCTGCTGACCAGCATGGACCGTGATGGCACCAAATCGGGCTTCGATCTGGCGCTGACCCGGGCCGTCAGCGACGCTGTCAGCGTGCCGGTCATCGCATCAGGCGGCGTTGGCAACCTCGATCACCTGGCCGACGGCATTCAATTGGGAGGCGCCGATGCGGTGCTGGCTGCCAGCATCTTCCACTACGGCGAATACACCGTCCAGCAGGCCAAGCAACACATGGCGGCGCGCGGCATCCCTGTACGGCTTTGACCCAACCCCCGTCGGACGCTCACTGCGTGTAGCGCCTTCCCCCCTGCTGGGGCGGAAAGATTGGCAACCCCCATCGGCTTCACCGTCCCCCCTGCCGGGGCGATATCTGCGGTCCGGCGGAGCCGGTCCCGCGATATCCTGGCCTGGGCAATCTCCAAGCCTCCAAATCCCGGACAATAGACACCATGAATTGGCTAGACGACATCCAATGGGACGACAAGGGCCTGATCCCTGTCATTGCGCAGGAAGCCTCCAGCGGCGACGTGCTCATGTTTGCCTGGATGAACCGCGAGGCGCTACAAAAAACCGCCGAGCTGGGCCAGGCGGTGTATTTCAGCCGGTCGCGCGGGCGGCTGTGGCACAAGGGCGAAGAGTCCGGCCATCTGCAGACCGTGCACGAGATCCGGCTGGACTGTGACAACGATGTGATTTTGCTCAAGGTCACGCAGCTCGGCCACACCCCGCCCATCGCCTGCCACACGGGCCGCCACAGCTGTTTCTTTCATCTTTACAAGGATGGCCAGTGGGTGGTGACCGCGCCGGTCTTGAAAGACCCCAAAAACATCTATAAATGACGAATAGCGCCATGACATCCAACGACTCACTGCAACGCCTTGCTGGCATCATTGAAAGCCGCAAGCCCGGCCAGGGCGGCGATCCCGAGACCAGTTATGTCGCACGCCTGCTGCACAGGGGCCCGGACGCCTTTCTGAAAAAAATTGGTGAAGAAGCCACCGAAACCGTGATGGCCGCCAAAGACCTGGACCACGGGGGCGACCCTGCCAAACTGGTGGGCGAAGTGGCCGACCTGTGGTTTCACACCCTGATTGCACTGGCGCACTACGGGCTCAGCCCGGCCGACGTGATCGCCGAGCTGGACCGCCGTGCAGGCACCAGCGGCATCGAGGAAAAAGCGCTGCGCAAGGCCCAGGCCCGTGAAGCTGGCGACAATTAACATTTATCCGACAGGAGCTGACGCATGAGCCAAACCGATCTGGCCGAATTCGACAACAAAAGTGCGGGCGACCGCACCGTCATGCATGTGCTGTACGGCCTTCATACGCTGGCCTGGTTCAGCGGTGGCGTGTTTGCCGTTGTGGCGCTGATCGTCAACTACATCCGCCGCGCCGACGAGTCGGACGCGCTTTACATCGACCACCACAACTACATGATCCAGACCTTCTGGTGGACGCTGCTGTGGCTGGTGGTCCTGTCGCCGCTGTGGCTGCTGCTTTTCCTGCCCGGTGCGATCGCCTACGGCATTGTCTGGCTGTGGTACCTGTACCGCTGCGTGCGGGGCTGGATGCGCTTTAACAGTGGCCGGCCTGCCCGAAACTCCGCGGACATCTGATCAACTTCACTTTCACCCATGAGCCAGCCCGCTTCCCCCGCTCCCGACAACTGCATTTTTTGCAAAATTGCCGCCGGCAAGATACCCAGCCGCAAGGTTTATGAGGACGAAGACATCTTCGCCTTCCATGACATCAACCCCTGGGCACCTGTTCATTTTCTGATGATTCCCAAGGCCCACATCGCCTCCATGGCCCAGGTCGGTCAGGAGCACGAGGCCCTGCTGGGCCGCATGATGGCCCTGGCGCCGAGGCTGGCGCTGGCCGAAGGTTGCAGGCCCTATCCCGAAGGCGGCTTTCGCATCGTGACGAACACCGGCGCCGAAGGCGGGCAGGAAGTGCACCATCTGCACGTCCATGTCATGGGCGGGCCGCGCCCGTGGTTGAAGGGTTAGCCCCCACGCTCCGCCGCTACGCGGGTCGCTGCCCCCCGAGGGGGCGCTGCGCCTGCGGCCCGGCAAAGCCGGTTCCGCGGCCCCGGCTTGACTAAGAGTCGATGCGGATGTTCACTTTCTACCGATCGTCCTGAGCCTGTCGAAGGATGCCGCCTAGTGATCGTCGACCTGCGGGTAAATGCCTGCTTGCAAGTGCGGCGGCGCGCCTCAGATAGGGCAATCATGCGGGCGGGGTGGTCAATGCGGGTCATCCCCCCCGGCTGCATCGGCAAGGCCTTTAGAATGGCCGCAACCCCGCGCAAATTTGCGTTTAAAGATTTAGGAGAGAAACATGGGCTCGTTTTCCATTTGGCACTGGCTGATTGTCTTGTTGATCGTGGTCATGGTGTTCGGCACCAAAAAACTCCGCAACATGGGCGGCGACCTCGGCGGCGCTGTCAAGGGCTTCAAGGACGGCATGAAAGACGGCGGCCAGAGCGCGGACGAAAAAGCCGCGGCTGCAGCTGCCGCCAGCCAGGTCAGTCACGCTCCCACTGCTGACAAAACCACGATCGACGTGGAAGCCAAGCAGAAGTCTTGATGGCCCCCACGCTTGCCACTGCGTGTGCTGCGCGAGGCCTTGCAGGCCGCGGCTCGCGGGACGCTTCGCCTCTGTCGCCTGTCCAAACCTGCGCAGGCAGGTTTGGAGCCGCAGGCTCCAGCCCCTGGGGGGCCGCTGCGCCTGCGGCCCGGCAAAGCCGGACCCGCGGCCCCTGCTTGAAACTGCCATCTCCCTGCGATAGCCCCCTTCCGCCTGCTGAACTGCCGTGATTGACATAGGCCTTTCCAAGATTGCCCTGATAGGCGCTGTGGCGCTGATCGTCATTGGCCCCGAGAAGCTGCCGCGCGTGGCTCGCACGGTTGGCATGCTGCTGGGCAAGGCGCAACGCTATGTGTCCGACGTCAAGCAGGAGGTCAGCCGCTCGATGGAACTGGACGAACTCAAGAAAATGAAGGAGTCTGTCGAAGGCGCTGCCCGGGATGTCGAAAACACCATCCAGACCAATGCCAGTGATTTCGAGAAATCCTGGGCCGAAACCACGGGCGCTGCTTCCAGCGATGAGCTGCCGGGCATGATCAGTTTTCCAGAGTACCGCCATCCGAAAAAGAACTGGCGTCTCAAATCCGGCGCCACACCTCAGTGGTACAAGGCCCGCTCCGGCGTTCGCACCAAGGCGCAGTCCGGCGCCGCCCGTGTGGCACGTTTTCGTCCGCAGCCAGGCCGCAATGTTTAAATCGGGTGCCGGTTTGCCGGCACCGGCGTTTCAGCGACTATCTTCCCCATGAGTGATCCCAGTACCGACAAGCCCGACGAACTCGCGGGTACCGAGCAGCCTTTTGTGCAGCACCTGATCGAGTTGCGCGACCGGATGATCCGCATCGTTGCGGCCGTCGGGATTGCGGCGATTTTGCTGGCCATCTGGCCGGGCCCGGCCTATTTGTTTGACCTGCTGGCCGCCCCGCTGGTGGACACCTTGCCAAAGGGCGCATCGCTGATCGCCACTTCCGTCATCTCCCCTTTCCTGGTGCCTTTGAAGATATTGCTGATGGCCGCCTTCATGCTGGCCTTGCCGGTGGTGCTGTACCAGGTGTGGGCTTTCGTGGCGCCCGGGCTGTACACGCATGAGAAAAAACTGGTGATGCCGCTGGTGGTGTCCAGTACGCTGTTGTTTTTTGTCGGCGTGGCTTTTTGCTACTTTTTTGTCTTTGGCCAGGTCTTCAAGTTCATCCAGGGCTTTGCGCCCAAATCCATTGTGGCCGCGCCGGACATCGAGGCCTACCTCGGCTTTGTGCTGAGCATGTTCCTCGCTTTTGGCATGGCCTTCGAAGTGCCGATTGCCGTGGTGGTGCTGGCCCGCATGAACATTGTCAGCATCCAGAAGCTCAAGGATTTCCGCGGCTACTTCATCGTGCTGGCCTTTGTCATCGCGGCTATCGTCACGCCGCCGGATGTCGTCTCGCAACTGGCGCTCGCCATCCCGATGTGCCTGCTCTACGAAGTGGGCATCTGGGCTGCGCAGATCTTCATCAAGCACACCCAGGCGCCTGAAGACGCCGAAGCCGCCAAACCTTAACACTCAAAACCGCAACCCGCCCTTTGATGGCGAGGAAAGTTCGCTATGAAAACAGTAGCGTGCGCGAGAAACTGCTGAACAGATCCTCCATCAGCGCCGGATTTTCGGTCGCTGACGGGTGCCGGGCACCACCGCGAGATCTGTTTTCTTGTCCTTGCGCAGCACGACCAGCGGTGCGGACACACCTGGCTTGAGGGCGGCCACTGCGCTGAGCAGTTCGGTCGTGGTGCGCACCGGTTTGCCACCCACTTCGGTGATGACATCGCCGGGAAGAATGCCAGCCTGTGCTGCCGGTCCGTTTTGCAGCACGCCGGTGATGATCACGCCGCTGCGGGCCTTGATGCCAAAGGTTTCAGCCAGTTCGGGTACCAGGTCTTGCGGTTCCACACCTATCCAGCCGCGGGTCACCTGACCGTCTTTCACAATGCTTTCAAGTACCTGCCTGGCTGTGGACACGGGGATGGCAAAACCGATGCCCATGGAGCCGCCCGAGCGCGAATAAATGGCGGTGTTGATGCCGAGCAACCTGCCTTGTGTGTCCACCAGCGCGCCGCCCGAGTTGCCGGGGTTGATGGCCGCGTCGGTCTGGATGAAGTTTTCAAAGGTGTTGATGCCCAGCTGGTTGCGCCCCAGGGCGCTGACGATGCCGCTGGTGACGGTTTGGCCCACACCAAAGGGGTTGCCAATGGCCAGCACCGGATCGCCGACCTGCAGGGTGTCGGAACTGCCCAGCACGATGATGGGCAGCTTGTCGAGTTCGATTTTCAGGATGGCCAGATCGGTTTCAGGATCGGTGCCTATGATTTTGGCCTTGGCCTTGCGGGTGTCGTTAAGGATGACCTCGATGTCGTCAGCGCCCTCCACCACATGGTTGTTGGTCAGGATGTAGCCGTTGGGGCTGACAATGACGCCGCTGCCCAGGCCCACCTGCGGCTCTGTGCTGCCGCCCTGGTCGCCAAAGAAAAACCGGAACCACGGGTCGTCCATGTTGGGGTTGCGCGCCGCGGCCTTGCTGGTATTGATGCTCACCACCGCTGCAGAAGCTACTTTGGCGGCGGCGGCAAAGCTGCCGGCTGCCGGCGCCGGCAAGGGGTCGCCGCTGACCGGCGCTTCGATCAGTGATACCGCGTTGCCCAGGGCCGGCCGGTTCAGCCATTGGGGCTTGAGCGTGGCCACCACAAAAAAAACAGCCAGCAATACCGTGACGGTCTGTGAAAACAAGAGCCAGAATTTGCGCATGAGGGATCCAGGGTGGCGTGACAAGGTCGGCAGAAGGCCTGATTTTCCCCCAAATCTGGGGCAGGCCCGCAATGCCACAGCGCGCGCGGGGCATTCATCGCGCGTACAGTGATAATTTGTGAATGACCGCGACGGTCATCCGGTCTCAAGCCCTTCCCGGCCACGCCCCATTGCACAAGGACCCCGCCATGAAAGCTTCCAGCGTTCTCGCCACCATAGGCAACACACCGCACATCCGCATCAATCGCCTCTTTGGCGCGGCTTGCCAGACGCACCAGATCTACGTCAAGTCCGAGCGCAGCAACCCCGGCGGCTCCATCAAGGACCGCATTGCGCTCAGCATGGTGGAGGCGGCCGAAAAGTCCGGCGCACTCAAACCCGGAGGCACCATCGTCGAGCCGACCTCCGGCAACACCGGTGTGGGCCTGGCCATGGTGGCCGCCGTCAAGGGCTACCCCCTGGTGCTGGTGATGCCCGACAGCATGAGCATTGAGCGGCGCCGCCTGATGCTGGCCTATGGCGCCAGCTTTGAGTTGACGCCGCGCGAGAAAGGCATGAACGGCGCCATCGCCCGCGCCAAAGAGCTGGTGGCACAGACGCCGGGCGCCTGGATGCCGCAGCAGTTTGAAAATCCGGCCAACATCGATGTGCATGTGCGCACCACTGCGGAGGAAATCCTCGCCGACTTCCCGCTCGGCGTGGACTGCCTGATCACCGGCGTGGGCACCGGCGGGCATCTGTCCGGCGTGGCGCAGGTGCTCAAGGCGAAGTTTCCGAAAACCCGCGTTTTTGCGGTGGAGCCCGCTGCTTCGCCAGTCATCAGCGGCGGCAAACCCTCACCGCACCCGATCCAGGGCATTGGCGCAGGATTCATCCCGGCCAACCTTCAAACAGACTTGCTCGACGGCGTGATCCAGGTGGAAGCTGACGCTGCGAAGGACTACGCGCGCCGCTGCGCGGCTGAGGAAGGTTTGCTGGTCGGCATTTCATCGGGCGCGACGCTGGCGGCTATTGCGCAGAAACTGCCTGACATCGCCGCCGGCAGCACGGTGCTGGGTTTCAACTACGACACTGGCGAGCGTTATCTCTCTGTGGAGGGTTTCCTCCCGTGAATCCGACCTCCCCGGTAGCGCCCCGTGCGTTGTTGCTCGCGGCATTCGACCAGTTGCTGCAGCCCGATCGCTTCAAGGACTACGGGCCCAACGGTCTGCAGGTCGAAGGCAAGGCCGAGGTATGCAAAATCGTCTCGGGAGTCACCGCCAGCCTGGCGCTGATCGAAGCCGCCATTGCAGCGCAGGCCGATGCGATTTTTGTGCACCATGGCCTGTTCTGGCGCGGGCAGGACGGCCGGGTGACGGGCTGGATGAAGCAGCGCCTGGCCTTGCTGCTGGCGCATGACATCAACCTCTATGCCTACCACCTGCCGCTGGACGCGCATCCGGAGCTGGGCAACAACGCGCAGCTGGGCTTGCGATTGGGGCTGAAGGCGGATCGCTTTTTCGGCGACAACAGTCTGGGTTTTTTGGGTGTCCGCAGCGAGGCGGCCAGTACCGGCTTTGAAAACGCCGAGAGCCTGGCGGCTCACATCAAGAGCGCATTAGATCGGCCAGTCGTCCTTGTAGGACGGGCGCAGGGTGCTATTGAAAATATAGCATGGTGCACCGGCGGCGCGCAGAATTACTTTGAGGCGGCCATCGCCGCCGGAGCCGACGCCTTCATCACCGGTGAAATCTCCGAACCGCAGGCGCACTATGCCCGGGAAATGGGTGTGGCCTTCATTGCCTGCGGCCACCACGCTTCCGAGCGTTATGGCGCGCCCGCCGTGGCTGCCCATGTGGCGGCGCAATTCGGGTTGGCGCACGAGTTCATCGATATCGACAACCCCGGCTGACCTGCCTTCGTTTTTCAGGCCGGCTGGTTGCGGTGCCGCACCGGGTGCAGGGCGCGCGGCGGGTGCGGGCCGGCCGTGCGCATGGCGCGCCAGCTGGCGCCCAATTCGGCGTTTTCCACTGCCACGGCGTGATGGCTCAGCTCGTCTAGCAGCGCGGCCCGTGAGCGCATGGACCGCGCGGCGAGGGCCACGTCCTGCGCTTCGTGCAGCAACTGGTCCACGTCCTTGCTGGCGCCCGACAGGTGGATCATGCCGACGCCAATGTCGGCGCTGAGCTTGATGCGGTCGCCGTTGAGTGAGGTCACCTCCAGCGGCCGTCTGAGGCTGGAGGCCACACGCAGCCCCATGGTGCGTATCCACCGGGGCGAGTGCATGGTCTCTATCACCACGAGGAAACAGCGGTCGTAGTAGCGGCCTGCCGGGTTCACCACCCCGGTGTGGCGTTGCATGCGTCTGGCCAGCTGGCTGTAGATCTCGTTCAAACCGTATTGCCCGACCTGGACGAGGAGCCGCTCAGGCTCAAACAGCATCACCGCCATCAAGGCCCCATCACGCCGCGTGCGCACCAGTCGGCGTTGCGCGCGTATGATTTTCTGCACCATCACCACGCTGCTGTAGAGCTGCGTGATCGGGTCACGCCGCGCATGCCGGTCGTGGCGGATCTGCAGGTCCTGGCGATTGCGCATCCACAGGATCACGGCGGTGACCGACACACTGAGCAGGCCCAGCATGGCCACGCCCGCCTGCAACGCCACAGAGGGCCGGCCGATGTTCAGGGCCAGCCAGTACAGGCCCAGTTGCAGGGGCAGGGTCAGCAGGCACCCGGCGGCCAGGCCCCAGGCAAGGCGGTCACCCAGCAACGCCGCACGCGCCGCGAGCCAAAGCGCCACGGACAGGCTGAAAACCGTGATGGCGCCCGACACCACCAGTTGCGAGCCGATGGGCAGCAACAGGCACAGCGGCCCGCCGGCCAGACACAGGATGGTGGTGCTGCGAAAAATAACGTCGGTCAGACGGTCGCGTTTGGCCGCCGACAGCCAGTGGCTGGCCCAGTGAGCACCCAGCCCCGCGCACAAAGGACCGACAAGCACTTGCGCGGCATGCAACCACGGGGCACTGACTTCAGGCCGGACTGCAGCGGGCAGACCGCTGAGCAGGGTGAAGAAGAGCCAGCAGGCACTGAGGTAGACCAGACTCTGCAGGCTGGCCCGGCTGCGGCTGTAAACGGCGTCTGCGGCGGCCAGCAGCACCACCAGGCCGACCGAGCCGGAGGCAGCGCTCCAGATCACCGTTTCTGCGGCAGTCATGGCGCAGGCCCGGTCGCGGCGGCGGACGCCACCACTTGCGCGAGAATACCGACAGAATGCATTCTTTCGCTTTCTCCCAATCGGCTTGCCATGGGGTACCCGCCTTCGCGCCGGCCTGCTCCTGCAGGGCAAGCTGTGCCTGTACGGGTGTCGAAACGATTATGGGCCGTTCAGATGTCCAAGGGAAGTCATGAAACGCCGCCTGGGCAGAACCGCGGGTTTCCCATGAGCAAGCAGGGTGTTTTGGCCATCACCATGGGCGATCCGGCCGGCATTGGCCCGGAGATCATTGCAAGGGCTTTCAGGGAAGCGCCTGCCGATCTCGAGGGCTGTGTCGTGGCAGGTGACGTGGCCACCTTGCGACGGGCGGCGCAATGTGTCGCGCCGGACGGAGTTGCCATGCCGGTGCTTGAATTGCAGGAGCTGGCAGGCAGCTTGCCGTTGCCGCCGCGCTGTATTCCGGTGCTACAAAAATGTGAGCTGCCTGCTCCCGTCCCGTATGGACAGGTAAACGGTTTGGCCGGAAAAGCGGCGGCAGACTGCATAGTCTGGGCGGCCCGCGCTGCCTTGTCCGGGGAGATTGCCGCCATGGTAACCGCGCCAATCCACAAGGAAGCCCTTGCGGCCGCAGGTGGCCGATTTGCGCTGTTTCCCGGCCATACCGAACTGTTGCAGGCTGAAGCGGCCGCATTCCTTGGTCAACCGCTCTCCGCCTTGCCCGTGCGCATGATGCTGGCCAATGACGAACTCAAGACCGTGCTGGTCAGCATTCACCTGTCCCTGCGGCAGGCCATAGAGGCCATCACTCAGGACAGTGTTCTGCAGACCTTGCGCATCACGCACCAGGCGGTGCGGGGTCGTACGGGTGGCCAGCCGCGCATTGCCGTGGCTGGTTTGAACCCGCATGCGGGCGAGGGCGGCCTGTTCGGACGCGAGGAGATGGACATCATTGCCCCGGCCATTGCCGCGGCGCGTGAACTGGGCATGGACGTGAGCGGCCCCTTGTCGCCGGACACCGTGTTCATGCGGGCACGCAGAGGGGAGTTTGACGTGGTGGTGGCGATGTACCACGACCAGGGCCTGATTCCGGTGAAATACCTGGGGGTGGAGCAGGGCGTCAACGTCACGCTGGGTCTGCCGCTGGTGCGTAGCAGCCCGGACCACGGGACCGCTTTTGACATTGCCGGCACTGGCAAGGCCGATGCGTCCAGCCTGATCGCCGCCATTCGCATGGCGCGAAAACTGGCCGCCTGAAGCGTCCGAGCCAAGGGCCAAAAAGGCCTCCGGCCCTTGGGTGGCGGGCGTAAGCAGCTACACAATCGATAGCGACCACCATGTTTCCGACAGCAGGGGCCGCGCGTCCGGCTTTGCCGGCGCGCAGGCGCCGCCCCTGAGGGGGAGGGCCGCTACACGAAGTGAGCGGCTAACGGGGTGAACTACTTCCTCAGGCTGTCGCGAATTTCGCGCAACAGCACGACGTCTTCGGGTGGGGCGACGGGCGCCGCCGCAGGCTCGGCATGGTGGCGCTTGAGCCGGTTGATCTGCTTGACCATGATGAAAATGATGAAGGCCAGAATCAGGAAGTTGAGCGCGACGGTCAGGAAATGCCCATAGGCGAACACCGGCACGCCGGCCTTGCGCAGGGCCTCGAGTGACATGTCGGTCCCCGCGGGCACCGAGCCCAGCAGGATGTACAGGCTGGAAAAATCCAGCTTGCCGAAGACCATTCCCACCACCGGCATGATGAGGTCGCTCACGACGGCATCGACGATTTTGCCGAAGGCCGCGCCAATGATCACGCCGACGGCCAGATCGATGACATTGCCCTTGACTGCAAATTCCCTGAACTCCTGAATCATTCCCATGCTGATCTCCTGTGGTGGGCGCTTGTTTGCCGGCTTGCATGCAAGACGTGAAACGCACCGGTGATCTTAGCGGCTGCACCATGATGCGTTCAAGCACCGGGGAAAGGCGCGCAGCCTTGAAAAGGCCGTTCTCGCTCCGTTACAATCCCGGGTTGACCCGATACTCCCTTTTTCAAGTTTTCAAGCCATGTTCTGGTAGGACCTCATGACCCAAGCTAGTTCCAGCGTGCCACTCAGCGCACCGATTGACAAAGACAAAAGAAACTGGATCGTGACCACCGGCGTGATCGGTGGTGCAGGAGCCCTGACCGCTGCCGTCCCCTTTGGGTGCAGCTTCAACCCCTCCGAACGGGCCAAGGCCGCCGGCGCTTCGGTGGAAGTTGATATTTCAGCCATGAAGCCGGGCGAAAAGCTCACGGTGGAATGGCGTGGCAAGCCGGTCTGGATTGTCAGGCGCACGCCCGAACAGCTGGCTGGCCTGGCCAAGCTGGACCCGCAACTGGCCGATCCCAAGTCCGAGCGCAAACCCGGTGAACTCACCCCCGAGTACGCCCGCAACGAGAACCGCTCCATCAAGCCCGAATATTTTGTGGCGGTCGGCATCTGCACCCACCTGGGTTGCTCGCCCAGCGACAAGTTCGCTACCGGGGCCCAGCCTTCGCTGCCCGATGACTGGGCCGGCGGCTTTTTGTGCGCCTGCCATGGCTCGACCTTCGACATCGCCGGCCGTGTGTACAAAAACAAGCCGGCGCCGGACAACCTGGAAGTGCCCCCCCACATGTACCTGTCAGATGCCAAGCTGCTGATTGGTGAGGACAAAAAAGCCTGAAGCTTTGCTGGACAGCCCGCTGGTGCCGTGTGGCGCCCGCCCCGTCCCCCATCGACTAGCAAATAGGACCCCTTATGGCTGAATTCAAAGAAATTTCCCCTGACGCGCCAGCTGCTGCGAAGCTGATGAACTGGGTCGATAACCGCTTCCCGGCAAGCAAGCTCCTGAAGGAGCATGTGACCGAGTACTACGCGCCGAAGAACTTCAACTTCTGGTATGTGTTTGGCTCGCTGGCGATGCTGGTGCTGGTGATCCAGATCGTCACGGGCATCTTCCTGACCATGCACTACAAGCCCGATGCCGCGCTGGCTTTCGGCTCGGTCGAATACATCATGCGCGACGTGCCCTGGGGCTGGCTGATCCGCTACATGCATTCGACCGGCGCTTCGGCATTTTTTGTGGTGGTCTATCTGCACATGTTCCGTGGCCTGATCTACGGCAGCTACCGCAAGCCGCGCGAGCTGATCTGGATTTTCGGCTGCGCGATTTTCCTGGCCCTGATGGCCGAAGCTTTCATGGGTTACCTCTTGCCCTGGGGTCAGATGAGCTACTGGGGTGCCCAGGTGATCGTCAACCTGTTCGCGGCCATCCCCTTTATTGGCCCCGACCTGGCGCTGCTGATCCGTGGCGACTACGTGGTGGGTGACGCGACGCTGAACCGCTTCTTCGCCTTCCACGTGATTGCCGTGCCGCTGGTGCTGCTGGGCCTGGTGGTGGCACACCTGATTGCGCTGCATGAAGTCGGTTCCAACAACCCTGATGGGGTGGAAATCAAGGCGAAAAAAGACGCTGCGGGAAACCCGCTCGATGGCGTTCCCTTCCATCCCTATTACACGGTGCACGACATTTTTGCCGTCAGCGTGTTCCTGATGATTTTCTCGGCCATCATTTTCTTTGCGCCTGAAGCCGGTGGTTATTTCCTCGAGTACAACAACTTCATCCCTGCCGACCCGCTCAAGACGCCTTTGCACATCGCCCCGGTCTGGTATTTCACACCGTATTACTCCATGCTGCGTGCCATCACCAGCGAGATGATGTATGCGCTGGTCGTCTGCGTGCTGGCCGGTGCCGTGCTCGGTGTGCTCAAAGCCAAAATCGGAGGCTTGTTCAAGGCCGTGATTGTTGGCGGCGCCGTGGTACTGGTGGTTGCGATGTTGATGTTCGATCCGAAGTTCTGGGGCGTGGTGGTGATGGGCGGCGCGGTCATCATCCTGTTTTTCCTGCCCTGGCTGGACAACAGCGAAGTCAAGTCCATCCGTTATCGCCCCGACTGGCACAAATACATGTATGCGATTTTTGTCATCAATTTTGTGGTGCTCGGTTACCTCGGCATCAAGCCGCCATCGGCGATCAATGAGCGGGTGTCGCAGCTCGGCACGCTGTTTTATTTCGGTTTCTTCCTGCTGATGCCGTGGTGGAGCCGTCTCGGGCAGTTCAAGCCCGTGCCTGACCGCGTGACGTTTGCTGCCCACTGAGCTGGAGATCTCGAAAAATGATGAAGACACTGAAAAAAATGGCCCTGGCCGGGTTGGCCGTGGTTGCCCTGTCGGCCACCGGTCTGCATGCAGCGACCACTGGCATCGCCTGGGACAAGGCGCCTAACAACACCAACGACGTGGCGGCCCTGCAAAACGGCGCCAAGCTGTTTGTCAACTACTGCCTGAACTGCCACTCGGCTGCCTACATGCGTTACAACCGCCTGCGGGACATCGGTCTGACCGAGCAGCAAATCAAGGACAACCTGCTGTTTGCCTCGGACAAGGTCGGTGAGACCATGAAGGCTGCCATTGATCCGAAACAGGCCAAGGACTGGTTCGGCGGCACCCCCCCCGATCTGACCGTGGTAGCCCGCTCGCGCTCGGGCCCGGGCGGCACCGGTGCAGACTACCTCTACACCTACCTGCGCACCTACTACCGCGATCCCGGCACCGCGACCGGCTGGAACAACCTGGCTTTCCCGAACGTGGCCATGCCGCATGTGCTTTGGGAATTGTCCGGTGAGCGCATGCCGCTTTATGACGAGAAGATGGAGCACGGCCACACGGTCAAGGTCTTCAAGGGTTGGCAACAAGTGACCCCCGGCACCATGACCCCTTTGCAGTATGACCAGTCCATGGGTGATCTGGTGTCCTACATGCAGTGGATGGCCGAACCTGCCCAGAACACCCGCGTCCGGGTGGGCGTCTGGGTCTTGATGTTTCTTCTTATGTTTACCTTTGTCGCCTGGCGCCTGAACGCAGCGTTCTGGAAAGACATCAAGTAAAGCTTTTCGCCGGGACGACAGGTCCCGGCATCTTCTGGAGTGGATGCCTGACAGGGTTCCACTCCTTTGCATTTAGGAGTTCCGTACCATGATGGTCCTTTATTCAGGCACGACCTGCCCGTTCTCGCACCGCTGCCGTTTTGTGCTGTTTGAAAAAGGCATGGACTTCGAAATCCGTGATGTGGACTTGTACAACAAGCCCGAAGACATCAATGTCATGAATCCCTACGGCCAGGTGCCCATCCTGGTTGAACGTGATCTGATCCTGTACGAGTCGAACATCATCAATGAGTACATTGACGAGCGTTTCCCGCACCCGCAATTGATGCCCGGCGATCCGGTCGATCGCGCGCGTGTTCGCCTCTTCCTCCTCAATTTCGAAAAAGAGCTTTTTGTGCACGTCAGCACGCTGGAAGCCCGCGCTTCCAAGGGCAACGAAAAGGCGCTGGAAAAAGCCCGTTCGCATATTCGCGATCGCCTGACGCAGCTGGCTCCCGTGTTCCTGAAGAACAAGTTCATGCTGGGCGACAATTTTTCCATGCTGGACGTGGCCATTGCTCCCCTGCTCTGGCGGCTGGATTACTACGACATCGACCTGTCGAAGAACGCCGCGCCCTTGCTCAAGTATGCAGAGCGCATCTTCTCGCGCCCGGCCTACATTGAAGCGCTGACACCTTCCGAGAAAGTGATGCGCAAGTAATGGCCCCCACGCTTGCCACTGCGTGTGCTGCGCTGCCCCCCGAGGGGGCCGCTGCGCCTGCGGCCCGGCTGAGCCGGTTCCGCGGCCCCTGTTTGAAGGGACGGGGTTGCTCGACGCTTGTCTGGATTTGGCTTGGCTGACCTGATGAATGCACTGGACACCAGTTCCACACGTCCGTACCTGATACGGGCGCTGTACGAATGGTGCACCGACAACGGCCTGACCCCCTATGTGGCGGTGGCCGTTGACGAAACCGTGCAGGTGCCGCGTGAGTACGTCAAGAACAACGAGATCGTGCTCAACATCAGTTTTGATGCCACCAGCTCGCTCAAACTCGGCAATGACTTCATTGAGTTCAAGGCACGGTTTGCGGGAAGCGCCCGCGAAATCATGGTGCCCATTGGCCGTGTCATTGCCATTTACGCGCGGGAAAACGGTCAGGGCATGGCATTTCCTCTGGCTGGGTATGGCGCGCCGGGGTCACAGCCATCGGCCGACAGCGTTGTCATGCCATCGTCTTTGCCCCCGCCGCCTGCAGAACCATCGCCGGCTCCAGCAGGAAGCGAAGCCAAGATTGTGCAGCTGGTGCCTGCCAACCATGCGGCAGAGGGACGTGACGGTGAGCCGGACCCCCCTGAACCGAACAAACCATCCGGCAAACGCCCTTCACTCAAGCGGATCAAGTGACCGCAGTAACGTAAAATAGAGTTTGTGCCGCTTTAGCTCAGTTGGTAGAGCAACCGCCTTGTAAGCGGTAGGTCGTCAGTTCGAATCCGACAAGCGGCACCATTTGATTCTCACTGCCCCGGTCATCGTTGCCGGTGAGCCATTTCACCACAAGGCTATCAGTTCGATAGCACCTCCCTCAAGCCCCACGAGCTGTCTGCAAGCTAGGCCTCGCAATCGGCTAGGTCCGGTTGATTAGTATCTTCAGCCGAATTGAGGTAACCTTCCAACCTTTGCTGGCCAGTCGGGCCTGGATCAGGGGTAGCAACTGGCGTACCTTGGCTGCGGCTGCATTGCTGCTGAGCAGCAGGCACCAGGCATCGCCATCAATTGGCCCGGCCTGAACGGCGGGGCGCAGTGTTTGCGGAATCAGCGACTCGATGGCCTTGAGTCTTGCGCTGGAGTCCTCAACCAGCCCGGTCAGCCGGGCCAGCGAGGGTGAAGCTTCCACCGCCTGGTTGAAGCTGACGGACCGGTGCGGACGGGGGCTGGAATTCACAGGCGTGTACGCTGGGTTTTAAGGGGTAAACAGAGTGCATATGATTATCACGGATGCGTGGCTTGCCAAAAGCCGGGCGATTTATCTCAGTGGTACCAAGCTGGTGGTGGCGGGTTTTGTCGCGGCTCTGGCGCTGATGCTGGTGGCTGCGGGCATGTACCACTGGGTCTTTCTCAAAGGCGCCCGGGAAGGCTGGCCGGTGATCGGCACCCTGGTCAAGCTGATGGTCAAGGACGAGTTTGACCAGCGCGACCGCTTTCTGCGCGAAAACCTCGACGTCATGGCCAGGAGGCTGGGCGAAATGCAGGCCAAGATGATGCAGCTTGAAGCGCTGGGCGAGCGGGTTTCCGGCCTTGCAGGCGTCAACCCCAACGACATCAAGACCTTGCCCGGACGCGGTGGTGCCCTGGTGACTGGCCGCTCCCTCACCATGGAGGAGTTGCAGGCCACCCTGGCCGACCTCGACAAATTGACGGACCAGCGTGTGGACCTGATGACGGTGATGGAGTCGCGCCTGTTTGACCTGAAGATCAAGAAGATGATGGTGCCTACCCAGCAACCGGTGGCGGGCAGCTCACTGGGTTCATCGTTTGGCTGGCGCATTGACCCCATGAATGGCCGCTCTGCGCTGCACACCGGGCTGGATTTCCCGGCCGAACCCGGCACCCCCATCCTGTCGGCTGCTGGCGGCGTTGTGGTTACCCAGGAAGTGCATCCTGCTTACGGCAACATGGTCGAAGTAGACCACGGCAATGACCTGGTGACACGGTATGCGCATGCTTCGAGGGTGTGGGTCAAAAAAGGCGACCTGATCAAGCGTGGCCAGAAAATAGCCGAGGTTGGCACGACGGGCCGGTCGACCGGCCCGCACCTGCATTTCGAGGTGCTGGTTCAGGGTGTTTTCCAGGACCCCCAGAAGTTCCTGACAGCGGGCCAGAAGCTGCCTCAGGGAGCACCTGCATTCGCTGTCGCACGGCCACAGCCGCCAACCCAGTTGCCAAGCCTGCAGGTGGCCCAGCCTCCCCGGCCAAAGTAACTGCGGGGGCAGGTAAAATCTGCCATCTGCGCCCGGTTGAACTGACCGCAAGCGCCCACACCTAGTCGTTATTCAATTAAGGGATTTCGGCCGCATCGCCTGTTTTGAGAAGCAGCCGGAGCGGCCCCGCATGTATGGCCTCCAATATCCTGACCAAAATCTTCGGCAGCCGCAACGACCGGCTGCTCAAAACCTACCGCAAAACCATCGAGCGCATCAACTCGATGGAAGCGCCTCTGGAAAAACTCGACGACGAGCAACTGCGCGCCAAGACGCGCGAGTTCATCAACCGTGTGGCGCAGGGCGAAACGCTGGATGCCATCCTCCCCGAGGCTTTTGCCGTGGTTCGCGAAGGCAGCAAGCGTGTCATGAAGATGCGTCACTTCGATGTGCAGATGCTGGGCGGCATGGCCCTGCACTACGGGAAAATCTCGGAGATGGGCACGGGGGAGGGCAAAACCCTCACCGCTACATTGCCGGTCTATCTCAATGCGCTGACCGGCAAAGGCGTGCATGTGGTCACGGTCAATGACTACCTGGCCAACCGCGACGCGCGCTGGATGGGCAAGCTGTACAACTTTCTGGGCCTGACTGTGGGTATCAACCTGCCGCAGATGGAGCGCGCTGAAAAGCAGGAAGCCTACCGGGCCGACATCACTTACGGCACCAACAACGAATATGGTTTTGACTACCTGCGCGACAACATGGTCTACGAGGTTGGTGACCGCGTCCAGCGCGGCCTGAATTTTGCGATCGTCGACGAGGTCGATTCCATCCTGATCGATGAGGCCCGCACACCGCTGATCATCAGTGGCCAGGCTGAAGACCACACCGAGATGTACCTGGCCATCAACAAGGTGGTGCCGCAATTGACGCGGCAGGAAGGCGAAGCCGACCCGCGTACCGGCGAAGGCATCATCACCCCCGGTGACTTCACGCTCGACGAAAAGACCCATCAGGTTTTCCTGACAGAGCAGGGTCACGAGAATGCAGAACGCATCCTGTTTGACCTGGGCCTGATTCCTGAAAATGCCACCTTGTACGACCCGGCGAACATTTCGCTGATGCATCACCTGTACGCGGCATTGCGGGCCAACCATCTCTACCACCGTGACCAGCACTATGTGGTGCAGGACGGCGAGATCGTCATTGTTGACGAGTTCACCGGCCGCCTGATGTCGGGCCGGCGCTGGAGCGAAGGCTTGCACCAGGCTGTGGAAGCCAAGGAAGGCGTTCAGATCCAGGCAGAAAACCAGACGCTTGCTTCGATCACTTTCCAGAATTACTTCCGTCTCTACGGCAAGCTGGCAGGCATGACCGGCACCGCCGACACCGAGGCTTATGAGTTCTCCGAAATCTACGGACTGGAGACCACGGTGATTCCGCCCAACCGTCCGAGCCGGCGCGATGACCAGCTGGATCGTGTGTACAAGACAACGCGGGAAAAATACGAGGCGGCCATCAAGGATATTCGCGAATGCTACGAGCGCGGGCAGCCTGTGCTGGTTGGCACGACCTCGATTGAAAACTCCGAAATCATCGACCAGTTGCTCAAGAAGGAAAACCTTCCGCACCAGGTGCTCAATGCCAAGCAGCATGCACGCGAAGCCGACATCGTGGCTCAGGCGGGGCGCCTGAAAATGATCACGATTGCGACCAACATGGCCGGCCGGGGCACAGACATTGTGCTGGGTGGCAACGTGGAAAAAATGGTCGAGGCGGTGCAGTCGCTGGAAGGCGATCCCGCGCCCGGGCAGGATGCAGAGATTGCCCGCCTGCGCGCGGAGTGGTCCGCAGAGCATGAACAGGTCAAAGCCCTGGGCGGCCTGCGCATCATCGCCACCGAGCGCCATGAGTCGCGCCGTATCGACAACCAGCTGCGCGGCCGGTCCGGGCGTCAGGGTGATCCGGGGTCGTCGCGTTTTTACCTGAGCCTGGACGATCCGTTGATGCGCATCTTTGCGGGCGACCGCGTCAAGGCCATCATGGAACGGCTCAAGATGCCCGACGGCGAGGCGATCGAGGCCGGCATTGTGACGCGCAGCATTGAATCGGCCCAGCGCAAGGTCGAGGCGCGCAACTTCGACATCCGCAAGCAACTGCTGGAGTACGACGATGTGGCCAACGATCAGCGCAAGGTGATTTATCAGCAGCGCAACGACATCATGGACGCGGCCAATCTGCAGGACCAGATTGCTTCATTGCGCGCGGGGTGTTTTACCGACTTGACCCGTCAATATGTGCCGGTGGAAAGCGTTGAGGAGCAATGGGATCTGGCGGGACTGGAAAGGGTGCTGCAAAGTGACTGGCAGATCGAGCTGGATTTGCGGGGAGAGGTGCAGGCGGCCGCCGCCATCACCGACGAGGACCTGCTTGAGAAAGTCCTGGCTGCGGCCAACGCCGCTTTTGCCGCCAAGGTTGAAAAAATCGGCGAAGAAAATTTCACACAGTTCGAACGCATCGTGCTGCTGCAGAGCATTGATTCCAACTGGCGTGAGCATCTCAGCGCGCTGGACCATTTGCGCCAGGGCATTCACCTGCGTGGCTACGCGCAAAAGCAGCCCAAGCAGGAATACAAGCGCGAGGCGTTCGAGTTGTTCGGCCAGTTGCTGGACAGCGTGAAAAACGAGGTCACCAAGATCCTCATGACTGTTCAGGTTCAGTCGAGCGAACAACTGGACAAGGCCGCCGAGGAAATGGAGACCCGCGCCGAGAGCATCTCCAATGTCACTTACACCGCACCAACCGAAACCGGCGGCGTGGAAACCACGGCTGATGCAGAGCAGCCTCTGCGCAAGCAGGCGCTGCCCGATGGTGCTGTGCCGCGTGTGGGCCGCAACGATCCCTGTCCCTGCGGCTCCGGGAAGAAATACAAGCTCTGCCACGGCAAACTGAATTGATTGAGCGCTTGCGTCGGTTATCTGGAGTTACGAGAACATGCCCGTCAATTTGATTGCCACACCCGCCGCAGAGCTTCATCCTGTGGCCGGTGCACGCTGGGGTATCACCGAGGCGGGTATCCGCAAGCAGGGCCGTAAAGACCTGGCGGTGTTACTGCTGGATGAAGGTGCTTCGGTGGGCGCGGTATTTACCCAAAACCGCTTTTGCGCTGCGCCGGTCCAGATCTGCCGCGATCACCTGGCGAAAAATTCAGGCAAAAGTATGGGCATACGCGCCATGCTGATCAACACCGGCAATGCCAACGCAGGCACGGGTGCAGACGGGCTGAGCCGCGCGCATGCCAGTTGCATTGCGCTGGCCCGTGAGCTCAACATCGCGCCTGAGCAAATTCTCCCGTTTTCCACCGGGGTGATCATGGAGCCCTTGCCGCACGAGCGGATTGCAGCCGGCTTGCCTGCGGCGCTGGCAGACGCCAGAGCCGACAATTGGGGCAGCGCGGCCCAGGCCATCATGACCACCGACACGGTGGCCAAGGCATTTTCCAGTCGCATCACCCTGGGCGGTGTGCCGGTGAGTATCACCGGCATCAGCAAAGGCGCAGGGATGATCCGCCCCAACATGGCGACCATGCTGGGTTTCATGGCAACCGACGCCTGCATTTCGCAGGAGCTGATGGCTCAGCTGGCCAAGGATCTGGCTGAGGGCTCTTTCAACCGTGTGACGGTTGACGGCGACACCTCCACCAACGACTCTTTTGTGGTTGTTGCCACCAACCAGGCCGAGCACACAGCCGTCACTTCGCTGGACAGCGCAGAAGGCAAGTTGCTGTTTGCCGCCATGCTGGATATCGCGCGCAAGCTGGCCCAGGCCATCGTGCGTGACGGTGAGGGCGCGACCAAGTTCATCACCATCAGCGTTGAAGGCGGCAGGACCGGCGGGGAGTGCCGGCAGGTGGCTTATGCCATCGCCCATTCGCCTTTGGTCAAGACGGCCTTTTTTGCGAGTGACCCCAACCTCGGACGCATTCTGGCGGCGGTGGGTTATGCGGGCATTGGCGATCTGGACCAGACACGCATTGATTTGTACCTCGACGATGTGCTGGTGGCAAAAGACGGTGGGCGGCATGTCGACTATGTAGAAGCCGATGGCCAGCGCGTCATGAAGCAAAGCGAAATCACCGTGCGTGTGATCCTGGGTCGCGGCGCTGCCACCGACACGGTCTGGACCTGCGACCTGTCTTACGACTACGTCAAGATCAACGCCGACTATCGCAGTTAAAAGCAGGCACCACGCATGAACGAGCATTTTGAACGCCTGATCACGCGGGTCGAATCCCTGATGGCCCGCATTGAATCGGTGCTGCCCCAGCCCCTGTCGGCGCCTGACTGGACGTCCTCGGTCGCCTACCGCTACCGCAAGCGCAGCTCCGGTCACGGCGCGCTCGAGCCTGTGCGGCACATCGGCAGCATCAGCCTGGATGACCTCAAGGAAATCGAAGACCAGAAGGAAAAGATCAAGCGCAACACCGAGCAGTTTGTGCTTGGCAGACCCGCCAACAATGTGCTGCTGACCGGCGCACGCGGCACAGGTAAATCATCGCTCATCAAGGCCTGCCTCAATGAATATGCAGTGCGCGGCTTGCGTTTGATTGAAGTCGACAAGGCCGATCTGGTTGATCTGCCGGATATCGTCGATGTTGTTGCGGGCCTGCCCGAAAAATTCATTGTCTTTTGCGACGATTTGAGTTTTGAGGAGGGCGAGCCCGGCTACAAGGCGCTTAAATCCATTCTCGATGGCTCGGTGGCGGCCGCAACGCCCAACGTGCTGATCTATGCAACCAGCAACCGGCGCCACCTGCTGCCCGAGTACATGACGGAGAACCTGACCTACACCCACAGCGAAGACGGAGAGGTGCATCCCGGCGAGGTGGTGGAAGAAAAAATCTCGTTGTCCGAGCGTTTTGGTTTGTGGGTCAGCTTTTATCCCTTTACCCAGGACGAATACCTCACCATCGTCGCGCAGTGGCTGTCCTCGTTTGGCGTGGGCCAGGAGGCGATTGCGGCGGCAAGGCCGGCTTCTCTGGTCTGGGCGCTGGAGCGTGGCTCGCGCAGCGGCCGGGTAGCCTTTCAGTTCGCCCGCGACTATGCAGGCCGCGACAGTGCCAGCCGGCCGGTGGCCGCGCCTGCCATCGCAGCCTATGAGCGGCCAGGGGCAGCTGCTGCCTCGTCGCCCGACCAGAGCGACCAAGCCCCCGATCATTCAACATGAGTGTGCTGGTCGCCGACGGTGAGCGCCCGCGCGAAGGCGGCGCAGACCGCAAGGTGGTTGACGTGGCCGTTGGCGTGCTGATCCGGCCCGATGGCGACTTCCTCCTCACCTCACGACCGCCAGGAAAGGTCTACGAACACTACTGGGAGTTCCCTGGCGGCAAACTGGAGCCCGGTGAAACCGTGGAGCAGGCCTTGCGCCGCGAACTTCAAGAGGAAATCGGCATCACCATCGCCGGCGTGCACCCGTGGAAGATCGAGATGGTGGACTATCCCCATGCGCTGGTGCGGCTCAACTTCTGCAAGGTGTTTGAGTGGACGGGTGAGCTCCACATGCGGGAAGGCCAGTTGTATGCATGGCAGGGGCTGCCGGTGGCGGTTAAACCCGTTCTGCCCGGCACTTTGCCTGTACTGGCCTGGTTCGCCAGTGAGCGCGGGTATGCAGGAGACACCCGCGGCGGGAGCTAATCGCTATGCTATTGACAGCAATTGATTCGCGCTGTTTAAGGGCCAGTGGCAGATTTTTCTCTCATTCGCGGTGGCAGGGACTCAGCCAAACTCCCACAGTTTTTTCGCGCCCAGCACCGCATCGGGATAGGCGGCCTTGCCGCGTGAACCGTTGTAGCGGCCCAGGCCCATGAACAGGTCGCCTTTTTCCCGGTCCAGGTAGTGCCGCAGGATCACGCAGCCAAAGCGCAGGTTGGTCTGCATGTGAAACAGCTTGGTGGCGTCGCCGTCGCCGATCACCCGCGTCCAGAAGGGCATGACCTGCATGTAGCCACGTGCGCCGACCGGGCTCACCGCGAACTTGCGGAAGTTGCTCTCAACCTGAATCAGACCGAGCACCAGGGCCAGGTCCAGGCCGGCGCGTTTGCTTTCGTACCAGACGGTTTGCAGGAATTCCTTGCGGGCCAGCCACTCGGGCTTCTTCTTTTTCAGGCGTTCACTCATCGCACCCAGCCAGCGCAGGTAGGCCAGGCGGCTTTCGGTGTCCCGGAACTCGGGCACCGGCGGGGCTTGGTTGGCGATGGCTGAACTGAGCGCGGTGCGCACCGAGTCGATCAGCGGCTCTTCGATTTGCGCTCCAGCGATGGTTTGCTCTGAAAATAATAGCGAACCAGTCAATACCGGTAAGGACAGAAGGCATTTTCTTCTTGAAAATTTCCCGGTTGCCGGGCTGGGGGACGCTTGGGTGGGCATGAGCACGCAGGCAGTTTATGCGACTGGCGAAAGTTGTCCCTTGAGGAAATCCAGCGCGCCAGCCACGTCGATTCTGGTAGAGGCTGCGTCACGGCGATGCTGGTATTCCAGCTGGCCCTCCTTGAGGGCCCGGTCACCAATGGTGACGCGGTGTGGCACACCAATCAGCTCCCAGTCTGCAAACATGGCACCGGGACGCTCGCCCCGGTCGTCAAGAATCACGTCTACGCCAGCGGCAAGCAGGTCGGCATAGAGCTTGTCGGCCGCCGCTTTGACCTCGGGGAAGCGGTCCGGGCTGATCGGGCAAAGCACGACGGTAAACGGAGCGATGGCGTCTGGCCAGATGATGCCCCGTTCGTCGTGGTTTTGCTCGATGGCTGCGGCCGGCAGACGCGTGATGCCAATGCCGTAGCAACCCATCTCCATGAACTGCGGCTTTCCGTTCTCGTCCAGGAAAGTGGCGTTCATGGCCTGGCTGTATTTGGTCCCGAGGTAAAACACGTGGCCGACTTCAATGCCGCGTTCAATGGCCAGTTCACCTTTGCCATCAGGCGATAGATCCCCCGCAACCACATTGCGCAGGTCGGCTACCAGATCAGGCTCGGGCAGATCGCGGCCCCAGTTGACGCCGGTGATGTGGAAGTCCGGCTCGTTGGCGCCGCAGACCCAATCAGCCATGGCCGCCACTTCCCGGTCAACTGCAAGCTTGACGGGTTGCTGAAGATTCAGCGGCCCGAGGTAGCCAGGCTTGCATCCAAAGTGACTTTCGATCTCTGCCAGCGTCGCAAACCGGAAACCAGCAAGGCCGGCCACCTTGCCAACCTTGACTTCGTTCATCTCATGGTCGCCGCGCAGCAGCAGCAGCCACACCTGGGTTTTGACCACTTTGCCGGCGTCGTCGGTCTGATCGGTGGCGAGCACCAGCGACTTGACGGTGGTGTCCAGCGCGATGCCCAGCAAGGCGGCCACGTCGGCGCACGTCGCTTTGCCGGGTGTGGGGGTTTTGGTCATCGCCTGGGAGGCTGCTTTGCGCGCGCCTTGGGGAGCCAGTGCTTCGGCTTTTTCCATGTTGGCCGCGTAGTCGCTTCCCGGACAGTAAACGATCGCGTCTTCGCCGGTGGCGGCAATCACCTGGAACTCCTCGCTGAGGTCGCCGCCTATGGCGCCACTGTCGGCAGCCACAGCCCGGTAGCGCAGGCCGAAGCGGTCAAATATCCGTCGATACGCCTGCGCCATGACCTGGTAACTGGCTTTGGCGGCGGTTTGGTCGCGGTCGAAGCTGTAGGCGTCTTTCATGGTGAATTCGCGCCCGCGCATCAGGCCAAAGCGCGGACGGCGTTCGTCGCGAAACTTGGTCTGGATCTGGTACAGGTTTTTGGGCAGTTGCTTGTAACTGCGGATGTCCTGGCGCATCACGTCGGTGATGACTTCCTCGCTGGTGGGCTGGATCACAAAGTCGCGGCCATGCCGGTCCTTGATGCGGAGCAGCTCGGGGCCCATTTTTTCGAAGCGTCCGGTTTCCTGCCAAAACTCGGCCGGCTGGACCACCGGCATGGTCATCTCGACGGCACCGGCGCGGTTCATTTCATCCCGGACAATGGCTTCGACCTTGCGGATCACCCGCAGGCCCATGGGCATGTAGTTGTAAATGCCGGCCCCCAGTTTTTTGATCAGGCCGGCGCGCATCATCAATTGATGGCTGGCGACCTCTGCGTCGGCGGGGGCTTCCTTGAGGGTGGAAATGAAGAACCGGGAAGCTTTCATGGGCTATTTTTTCGGGTTGGGGACTGGAGTCGCTGCAGCGTGCCGAGGGTGGCCCGGCAGAAGCTTGGCTAGACGGCCTTCGCTGTGCATAATGGACTCAGTTAAAAAATTTGAGGTTTGATTATGCTCGACCGGGACGGCTTCAGGCCCAACGTCGGCATCATCTTGCTCAACCAGAGAAGTCAGGTATTTTGGGGCAAGCGCATTCGTACCCACTCCTGGCAGTTTCCGCAGGGTGGCATTGACCGGGGGGAGAATCCCGAGCAGGCCATGTTCCGCGAATTGCACGAAGAAGTGGGGCTGATGCCGCAACATGTGCAGGTGCTTGCCCGAACCCGGGACTGGTTGCGCTATGAGGTGCCTGACCGGTTTATCCGCCGCGATGCGCGCGGACATTACAAAGGCCAGAAACAGATCTGGTTTCTTCTGCAACTGGTCGGCCACGACTGGGATCTGAACCTGCGCGCGACAGATCATCCCGAGTTTGATGCCTGGCGGTGGAACGACTATTGGGTTCCGCTGGATGTGGTTGTCGAGTTCAAGCGTGGTGTCTATGAAATGGCGCTGACCGAGCTCTCGCGTTTTGTGCCGCGCTTTGACAACCGGTCCGATCCCCGACCCGATCACCGCAACCGTTACCTTCGTGGCGGCATGCGTCAGAGGGACGTGGCGGCAGGTGATGCAGGCGACAACAGATTGCCCAGTCCATCCTTTGAACTTCCACCTGGTGCGACGTTTGAACCCGACCCCCAAACCGGCCTCAGGCCTGCCCCCGACAATGAAAAGCATGACATTTAAGGCCTTTGCGCTTGCACTCCTCCTGGGCCTTTCGCTGGCAGTCCAGGCGCAAGTTTATCGAAGCGATGCCTTGCTCGACTGGAAGGAGGGCGAGGTGCCGCCGCCGCCCGCGTTCAATGTGGACAAGCTGCTGGTTTTTGACGTGTCCACCGCTTCAACCATGGTCTACGGCGTGGATCCGGCGACCCTGAGCATTTCAGATGATGGCATCGTTCGATATGTGATCGTGGCGACCAGCCCCAGCGGCGTGCGCAACGCTTTCTACGAAGGCATCCGTTGCTCCAGCGGCGAGTACAAGACCTACGCGCGTCACACGCTGCAGGGCGGCTGGGCCAAGGTCAACAACCCCGAGTGGAAGACCGTGTTTGGCAACATGCCCTCCAGGCACGCGCTGCAGTTTGCCAAAACAGCCGCGTGTGACAACGTCGCGCCGGCTTCGACGGTCGATGAAATTGTGCGACACCTCAAAACCGACAGGTTCAACCGGTAAGAACCAGGTTGGTCCGGTGAATCATTTCGGATTCACCCGTGTAGCCGAGAAGTTTTTCGAATTCCACCGAGGGTTTGCGGCAGATCAGCCGGGCTTCCACACTGGAGTAATTGGCCAGGCCGCGGGCAATTTCGGAGCCGTCGGCGTCATGGACCGCGATGACATCTCCCCGGGAGAATTCGCCCTGAACCTCCACCATGCCGATGGGCAACAGGCTTTTTCCTTCGTCTCGCACCTTGGCCGCAGCACCTGGATCGACGGTGACGGTGCCGCGCAGCTGCAGGTGATCTGCCATCCACCTCTTGCGCGCCTGGTTTTTGGGTGTCTGGGCCACCAGCAAGGTGCCCAGTGACTCTCCCTGCGCCAAGCGGATCAGCGCGTTGGGTTCGCGTCCCCAGGCGATGACGGTGGATGCACCGGAGCCCGCGGCGCGTTTGGCCGCCAGTATCTTGGTGATCATTCCGCCTTTGCCAATGCTGGAGCCAGCGCCCCCGGCCATGGCTTCGAGTGCAGGGTCACCGGCGGTCGCTTCGTCAACAAAGGTGGCCCCGGGGTCCTTGCGTGGGTCGGCGGTGTACAGGCCCCGCTGGTCGGTCAGGATGATCAGCGCGTCGGCGTCCACCAGGTTGGCGACCAGCGCGCCCAGGGTGTCGTTGTCACCGAAGCGGATTTCATCGTTGACCACGGTGTCGTTTTCATTGATGACCGGCACCACCCCGAGTTGCAGCAGGGTCAGCAAGGTTGAACGGGCGTTGAGATAACGCTCCCGGTCAGCCAGGTCAGCATGGGTCAACAGCACCTGCGCGCTGCGCACGCCGTTTTCGCGCAAATGACTTTCATAGGCATGGACCAGACCCATCTGGCCGACGGCCGCCGCGGCCTGCAGCTCGTGGATGGCCTTGGGCCGTGTGGCCCACCCGAGCCGCTTGATGCCCTCGGCAATAGCGCCGCTGCTGACCATGATGACCTCGCGGCCTTCTTTGACCAGCGAGGCCAGCTGTTCGCACCATTGCGCAATGGCGCGCGCGTCCAGTCCCCGGCCTTCGTCGGTGACCAGGCTGGAGCCAACCTTGACCACAATGCGCCTGGCACTGAGTAGGACTCTGGAACCTGTTTTGTCTTGCATATGTAAGTAAATTAACGACCTCGCCCTTGAAGGGCGGGCACATTCAGCTACCAAATATATAGCAACTGAAGGACGGATGACTAGTCAGGCGTGGACGGTGCGGCGGGCAGGTCGACAAAACGCGGGTCGACTTCTTCGGGTTCCTGCTCGCTTTTCTGAACCGACTTGACATGCTGATAGATGGTTTTGACCAGGTGTTCGCAGCCTTCGCGCGTCAGGGCCGATATTTCGAACACGGGCCCCTTGAACTTGAAGCGCTTGACGAAATCCTTGACCAGTGCGGCGCGCTTGTCCGCGTCCACCATGTCCAGCTTGTTGAGCACCAGCCAGCGCGGCTTGTCGTACAGCGCTGCATCGTATTTTTTGAGCTCGCCCACAATGGCTTTGGCCTGCGCGACCGGGTCGACGCTGTCGTCAAACGGGGCCATGTCCACAATGTGCAGCAACAAGCGTGTGCGCTGAAGATGCCGCAAAAACAGGTGACCCAGTCCCGCGCCTTCTGAGGCGCCCTCGATCAGGCCGGGCAGGTCGGCAACCACAAAGCTCTGCTCCGGACCGACTCGCACCACACCGAGGTTGGGGTGCAAGGTGGTGAAAGGGTAGTCGGCAATCCTCGGGCGTGCGTTGGAAACGGCGGTGATGAAGGTGGACTTGCCGGCGTTGGGCATGCCCAGCAGGCCGACGTCGGCCAATACTTTCAACTCCAGCTTGAGACTTTTTCGTTCGCCAGGCCAGCCCGGTGTTTTGCTGCGCGGCGCGCGGTTGGTCGAGCTCTTGAAGCGCAGGTTGCCAAAGCCCCCGTCTCCACCCTTGGCGATCAGCACTTCCTCGCCCGGCACCAGAAGTTCAAAGAGAACCTCGCCGGTTTCGGCATCTGTCAGGATGGTCCCCACAGGCATTTTGAGGATGATGTCGTCGCCCTTGGCCCCAAACATGTCCGATCCCATGCCGTGCTCGCCGTTGCGTGCTTCGTGGCGGCGCGAGAAACGAAAATCCACGAGGGTGTTCAGGTTGACATCGGCCAGCGCATACACATGCCCGCCACGCCCGCCGTCGCCACCGTTGGGCCCGCCGAACTCTTTGTACTTTTCATGGCGGAAGGAGACGCAGCCACTCCCGCCATCGCCGGCGGCGATGTCAATGTAGGCTTCGTCAACAAATTTCATGGTTTGTAAGGGTGTCCGGCAGTTGCCCGCCATCCCGGGAATAGTTTAAAGAAACAGACTCAAACAAAAAAGCCCCGACCAAGCGGGGCTTCGATGCCATCGAAGTGATCAGCTTACGCCGGAGTCACATTGACGGTGTGCTTGTTCAGGGAGCCCTTGATTGCAAATGAGACCTGGCCATCGACCAGAGCAAACAATGTGTGGTCCTTGCCAATGCCGACATTGACGCCCGGATGGAACTTGGTGCCACGCTGGCGCACGATGATGCTGCCTGCGTTGATCACTTCGCCGCCAAACTTCTTGACGCCCAACATCTTGGGCTGCGAATCGCGCCCGTTTCGCGTAGAGCCGCCGCCTTTTTTCTGTGCCATTTTTCGTTACTCCTGGTACTTGGCTGTCAGCCGACGATGGCGCCGATTTGCAGCTCAGTGAAGTTTTGCCGGTGTCCCTGGCGTTTTTGATAGTGCTTGCGACGGCGCATTTTGAAAATGCGCACTTTGTCGTGCCTGCCGTGAGAAAGCACTGTGACTGTGACAGTAGCGCCGGACACCAAGGGCGTACCAACCGTGATCGTGCTGCCTTCTCCGACAGCCAATACCTGGTCAATAACGATCTCTTGGCCTACGTCCGCAGCAATCTGTTCTACTTTAATTTTTTCACCAGAAGCAACCTTGTATTGTTTGCCACCGGTTTTTATGACCGCGTACATGTAAGACCTCGTAATTTGAGTTCTGCGGACGGATTTCCACAGAGCCCTAGATTCTAGCATGTCGGGCCGTTTTGAGGTCAGGAAACGCCCGGACTGGCCCCGCTGCCCCATTCTGGCAGTGGCCTTCCTATAATCCCACCAACCTCTGTCTGGACCGTTTTGTCTGTCAATTCTTCTACTACCGCCGCCGCCCTCGCCCTGATTGCCGGGGATATGGAGGCCATGGATGCGGTGATCGGGCGCCGGCTCAGCTCGGAAGTGCCGCTGGTCAGCCAGGTGTCCCAATACATCATTGCTGCTGGCGGCAAGCGTCTGAGACCCGCGCTTTTGCTGCTGATGTGTGGCGCTTTGGGCTACCGGGGCGATCAACGCTTCAATCTGGCAGCTGTGGTGGAATTCATACACACGGCCACCCTGCTTCACGACGATGTGGTCGATGAGTCCACCCTGCGCCGTGGCCGCGCCACCGCCAATGCGGCCTTCGGAAACCCGGCCAGCGTGCTGGTGGGGGATTTCCTGTATTCCCGGGCTTTCCAGATGATGGTCGAAGCCGGTGACATGCGCATCATGCAAACCCTGGCAGAGGCCACCAATGTCATCGCGGAGGGCGAGGTGTTGCAGCTCATGAACATGCATGACGCCGGCCTGTCCGAAGAGGGCTATTTGCGTGTGATCCGCTCCAAGACGGCCAAGCTGTTTGAAGCCAGCGCCCGTCTGGCAGGACTACTTGCAGGTGTGCCCGAAAACATCGAGCATGCCTGCGCGGAGTACGGTCAGGCCCTGGGCACTGCATTTCAGGTGGTGGATGATTTGCTGGACTATGACGGCGACGTCGCCGAAATGGGCAAAAACCTGGGGGATGACCTGCGCGAAGGCAAAGCCACACTGCCCCTGATCATCGCCATGCAGCGTGGTACGCCCGCCCAGCAGACAACCATACGCACCGCCATCGAAACCGGCGCTACGGAACAACTGGCCGAAATTGTTGCCATTGTCCGGCAGACCGGCGCCCTGCAGGCCACCCGCGATGCGGCGGCTGTCGAGGCGGGCCGCGCAGTGCGCGCGCTGAGCCTCATTGAACACAATCCCTACCGGGAGGCCTTGCTAGAATTGGCGTCTCAGTTGCTGCAGCGTCGCTCCTGACGCCTTGACCAGCACTTCGGGGTGTAGCTTAGCCTGGTAGAGCGCTACGTTCGGGACGTAGAGGCCGGAGGTTCGAATCCTCTCACCCCGACCACATCGCCCTGTCGGCACTTGCGGTTTGGCATGGCCGTTACAACCCGACCCGTTTTGCCTTGCATGATCCGGTCTATTGGCGATCTTTTGCATTTGAGGTAGATTCGCAGGACTATGGCAGCTGTCGATACTGTGACCAATACGCCCGCTTCCGTGGCTTTGCCGGGACTGGGACGGGCATTGGTGATGGCCGGCAAACTGGGCCAAAAAGCCGCCGAAGACATCTTTAGAAAAGCCCAGAGCGGGCGCACCAGCTTTATTGCCGAGTTGACCGGTTCCGGGGTGGTGTCCGCGTCGGACCTGGCGCACACCATGTCGTCGGCTTTTGCAGCGCCGCTGCTTGACCTGGACGCCATAGATACCACCCGCTTGCCCAAAGGTCTGCTGGATACCAAGATCTGTCTGGCCTATCGCATCGTGGTGCTGAGCAAGCGCAGCAACCGCCTGATCGTGGCCACCGCGGACCCTTCGGACCAGCAGGCGGCTGAAAAGATCAAGTTCTCCACGCAGATGGGCGTGGACTGGGTGATCGCCGAATACGACAAGTTGAGCAAGCTGGTGGAGACGTCCACCACCACCGCCTCCGAGGCGATGGACAGCATCATTGGCGATGATTTTGAGTTCGACGAGTCGACCGCTGAAGCGGCCAGTGCCGACACCAACGATACAGGCGTCGCTGAAGTCGAGGACGCGCCGGTCGTCAAGTTTCTGCACAAGATGCTGCTGGATGCCTTCAGCATGAGGGCGTCCGACCTGCATTTTGAGCCCTACGAGCACACCTACCGCGTCCGCTTCCGCATCGACGGAGAGTTGCGCGAGATAGCGTCGCCTCCTGTGGCCATCAAGGAAAAACTCGCCTCGCGCATCAAGGTCATCTCGAAAATGGACATCTCCGAAAAGCGGGTGCCGCAGGACGGAAAGATGAAGCTGAAAATCGGTCCCGACCGGGTCATCGACTTCCGCGTCAGCACGCTGCCCACCATGTTCGGCGAGAAAATCGTGATCCGGATCCTGGATCCCAGCAGCGCCAAGCTGGGTATCGATGCGCTGGGTTACGAGCCGGTGGAAAAAGAACGCCTTCTCAACGCCGTTCAACGGCCGTACGGCATGGTGCTGGTCACCGGGCCCACCGGCTCCGGCAAAACCGTGTCCCTCTATACCTGTCTGAACATCCTGAACAAGCCCGGGGTGAACATCGCCACGGCCGAGGATCCTGCCGAGATCAACCTGCCAGGTGTCAACCAGGTCAGCATGAACGACAAGGCCGGGCTGACTTTTTCGGTGGCACTCAAAGCCTTTCTGCGCCAGGATCCGGACATCATCATGGTCGGCGAGATCCGGGATCTGGAAACCGCAGAAATCTCCATCAAGGCTGCGCAAACCGGCCACCTGGTGTTGTCCACCCTGCACACCAATGATGCGCCGGCGACGCTGACCCGGCTGCGCAACATGGGCATCGCCCCTTTCAATATTGCGTCCAGCGTGATCCTCATCACCGCGCAGCGCCTGGCTCGCCGTCTGTGTCCAAACTGCAAGGTGCCCGCGGACATACCCAGCGAGACGCTGCTTGACGCAGGCTTCAAGGAGGAAGATGTCGATGGCTCGTGGACGCCGTTTCGACCCGTCGGGTGCTCCATGTGCAACAACGGGTACAAAGGCCGCGTTGGCATCTATCAGGTCATGCCCATCACCGACGAAATCCAGCGCATCATCCTGCGCGACGGCAGCGCGCTGGATATTGCAGAGCAGGCCGAGCGCGAGGGGGTGAAGAGCCTGCGCGGCGCCGGTTTGCAAAAAGTTAAGATCGGGATGACCTCGCTGGAAGAGGTTTTGGGATGTACCAATGTTTAGACGCAAGCCGGATTGCGCCCTGGCTGAAGGGTTCGCAGCGCAACGGTCACGGCAATAGCAAAAGGCACCATGGCAACTGCAGCTACCGTCAAAGAATTCGTCTTCGAGTGGGAAGGCAAAGACCGCAATGGCAAACAGGTCCGCGGTGAAACCCGTGCCGTTGGCGAGAACCAGGTCAAGGCCTCGCTGCGCCGGCAGGGCGTGTTTCCTACCAAGATCAAGAAGCGCAGCATGCGCTCCGGCAAGGCCATCAAGCCGAAAGACATTGCCATTTTCACGCGCCAGCTGGCCACCATGATGAAGGCTGGCGTGCCTTTGCTGCAGGCTTTCGACATTGTCGGGCGGGGCAATTCCAATGCCAGCGTCACGAAACTGCTCAATGACGTACGCACGGACGTCGAAACCGGCACCTCCCTGAGTGCGGCCTTTCGCAAATACCCGCTGTACTTCAACGCCCTGTATTGCAACCTGGTGGAAGCCGGCGAGGCGGCCGGTATTCTCGAGGCGCTGCTTGACCGCCTGGCGGTGTACATGGAAAAAACCGAGGCGATCAAGTCCAAAATCAAGTCGGCCTTGATGTACCCCACCTCGGTGCTGGTGGTGGCGTTTGTGGTGGTGGCGGTGATCATGATTTTTGTCATACCCGCCTTCAAGGAGGTCTTCGCATCTTTCGGTGCCGACTTGCCTGCCCCCACTCTTTTTGTCATGGCCCTGAGCGAATACTTCGTTGCTTACTGGTGGCTGATTTTTGGCAGTATCGGCGGCAGCTTGTATTTCTTTTTTCAGGCGTGGAAACGCAACGAAAAGATGCAGCGGTTCATGGACCGGCTGTTGCTGAAGGTTCCCATTTTTGGGGCCCTGATTGAAAAGTCGTGCATTGCCCGCTGGACCCGGACACTGTCCACCATGTTTGCCGCGGGTGTGCCCCTTGTCGAAGCGCTCGACTCGGTGGGCGGTGCGTCCGGCAATTCGCTTTACGCTGATGCGACAGTGAAAATCCAGCAGGAAGTTTCCACCGGCACCAGCCTCACCGCAGCGATGGGCAACGCCAACCTGTTCCCGACCATGGTGCTTCAGATGTGCGCTATCGGTGAAGAGTCTGGCTCGGTGGACCACATGCTTGGAAAAGCTGCGGACTTTTACGAGGCTGAGGTTGATGAAATGGTCGCCGGCCTTTCGAGCCTGATGGAGCCCATCATCATCGTATTTCTGGGTACCCTGATCGGCGGCATTGTTGTTGCCATGTACCTGCCCATTTTCAAGATGGGTCAAGTGGTTTGATCTCCGAGTTGGCGCTCGGCCTGCCTTCTGGATTCCATGCCCCTTTGGCTGGCCTTCTTGGCCTGCTCGTCGGCAGCTTCCTCAACGTCGTCATTTACCGGCTGCCGAAAATGATGGAGCGTCAGTGGGCGGCCGAATGTGCCGAGCTGGCAGGGCAGGAAGCGCCGGCTGCGGAAAAATTCAATCTGATGGTTCCACGTTCGCGTTGCTCGAGCTGCGGGCATGTGATCGCCTGGTACGAAAACATTCCGGTCCTGAGCTACCTGTTCCTGCGGGGGAAATGTTCTGTTTGTGGCACGCGCTTCGGATGGCGTTATCCCGTGGTTGAGCTGGCAACGGGCGCCCTGTTCTTTTTTTGCGTGTGGCGCTGGGGCCTGACGCCCATCGGGATGGCCTGGAGCGGGTTTGCGGCGGCTCTCCTGGCTTTGGCGCTGATCGACTGGGACACCACGCTGCTGCCCGATGACATCAATTTTCCGTTGCTCTGGGCGGGACTGATTGTGGCCGCGCTGGGCTGGAATCCCATGACCAGCCTGACCCAGGCGCTGTGGGGCGCGGTAGCCGGCTACCTGTCGCTGTGGCTGGTGTATTGGGCCTTCAAGCTGGTGACCGGAAAAGAGGGCATGGGTTATGGCGACTTCAAACTGTTTGCGGCATTGGGCGCCTGGTTTGGCTGGTCTGCACTTGTGCCCATCATCCTCATGGCCTCGGTGATAGGCGCCATCGTGGGCATTGCGATGAAATTTTCCTCGGGATTGCGCGAAGGCGGTTACGTGCCTTTCGGCCCCTTTCTGGCGGGTGCCGGTTTGACCGCCATGGTCTTCGGGCCCCAATCCATTCTGCGTTTCGCCGGACTTTAGGCCTGATGCCTGCGCTGCGAGTCGGGTTGACGGGCGGCATAGGCAGCGGAAAAAGCACCGTGGCCGCCCTGCTGGCCGACTGTGGCGCCGTCGTTATCGACGCTGACGCGATCGCGCGGCAGGTCACTGCCCCGGGCGGTGCCGCCATTGCGCTGGTTGCGGCGCAATTCGGCAAACACTTGATCACATCCGAAGGCGCGATGGATCGCGTGCTGATGCGCCAGCTCGCGTTCAGCGATCCCCTGGTCAAACAACAGCTGGAAGCCATTGTTCATCCCCTGGTGAGCGCCGAAACCGCGCGACTGGCAGCCCAGGCAGACACCGCTTGTCTCGTATTTGATGTGCCCTTGCTTGTGGAATCCGGGCGCTGGCGGCAGCAGCTTGATCAGGTACTGGTGGTCGATTGCAGCGAAGAGTCACAGATCAGCAGGGTGATGGCGCGCAATGGCTGGACACGCGAAGCGGTGCAGCAGGTCATGGCCGCACAAGCCAGCCGCAGCCAGCGGCTGGCCAGCGCCGATATCTGCATCTACAACGACGGCCCCCTGTCGCTGGCTGCGCTGGCGGTGGAAGTGCGACAACTGGCGCGACGCTTCGGGCTATGATGCGCAGACAAATAACCAGCTGAAAAAGATACCGCAGTGATTCTTTACGAGTATCCCTTCAACGAACGCATTCGCACCTATTTGAGGCTTGAGCACCTGTTTGGCCGGCTTGGTGAACTGGCCCTTCGGGACAGCCCGACCGACCATCACTTTGCGATCACCACCATTTTCGAGGTGATGGATGTCGCAGCCCGGGCTGATCTGAAGACCGATGTGCTCAAGGATCTGGACAAGCAAAAGCATGTGCTAAACGGTTACCGCGGTAACCCCGCGATTTCAGAGACGGTGCTCGACGAGGTGACGTCCCAGCTTGACGAGTGTTTTGCGGCCCTGACCGGCCTGCCCGGAAAGGCCGGTCAGTCCCTGACTGAAAACGACTGGCTCATGAGCATTCGCAGCCGGATCGGTATTCCCGGTGGAACCTGTGAGTTTGATTTGCCAGCCTATTTTGCGTGGCAGCACTTTGATGCGCAGACGCGAAAAAGTGACTTGCAGCGCTGGATTGCCACTCTGGTGCCGCTGGCCGAGTCCATCCGGGTGTTGCTCAAGCTGGTGCGCGATTCCGGTCTGCCGCAAAAAGTGGTCGCCGCCGGGGGGCAGTACCAGCAGAACCTGCCTCAGGGCCGCACCTTTCAGCTGCTGCGCCTGCGCATTGACACCGCATTGGGCCTGATCCCGGAAATCAGCGGCAACCGCCTCATGACCTCCGTGCGCCTGATGCGCCATGAGAGTGACGACAGGTTGCACCCCAGCGCCGAAGATGCCGCTTTTGAGCTGACCTTGTGCTCCTGACAGCCCATGGATCGCAGCCCCTCCCCGCCCAAAATGGTGGTTTGCCCCACCTGCCACGGCCCCAGCCCGTATTCGCCGGACAACCGTTTCCGGCCGTTTTGCAGCGAGCGTTGCAAGAATGTGGATCTTGGCGCCTGGGCCAGTGAGGGTTTTCGCATGCCGGCCGATGCGCCGCCGGACGATCAGGTTTATGGCGACGCCAAGCTGCAATAAACCGCTTAGAGAAGGGTTAATTCAAGCAAGAAGGGGGAAGACATGATGCATGCAGAGACAGGCAGGTGGGTGCGGGTGTTGCTGACGGCAGTCAGCGTGTTGCTTGGTTCCACCGCCGCGCCGGCCTTGGCGGCGACGGAAAAAAGCAAAAAATCCGCGGCACCCCGGGAGAGTAAAAGTGTCAAATTCATGCCCGGTTCTCAGGAAAGCCCGAAGGAGCGGACGGCACGCCTCAAACGCGAATGCAAGGGCCAGGTCAATGCAGGAGCCTGCGAAGGGCATACCCGCTGAGCGCAGGTGTGCCGCAGCAAACTTCAGGCTGCGGTGGTGCCCAAAATCTGCTGCAACTCGCCGTTCTGGTACATCTCCATCATGATGTCCGAACCGCCAACAAACTCGCCTTTGACGTAAAGCTGGGGAATCGTTGGCCAGTTGCTGTATTCCTTGATGCCGTGACGGATTTCTTCGTCTTCCAGCACATTCACGGTCTCGGGCTTGTTCACGCCGCACGCCTTGAGCACCTGGATGGCGCGGCCTGAGAAACCGCACATCGGGAACTGGGCCGTGCCCTTCATGAAAAGCACCACGTCACTGGATTTGACGATCTGGTCAATGCGTTGCTGGGTATCGCTCATTTCGGGTCCTTTGGGGTGGGGTCATGCCACGGCCTGTGCTGCTGGAGGGCCATGACTTTCAATAAGTGGCGTTGAAACCTGGAAAATCCAGTCCCGATTATCCTGCGGTTTGCGCTTGCGGTCTGTACGGCCCCGGATAACGCCCACCCGAGCACCGGTTGATGCCCGCCAGGTCGTTTCGGCTTTGCACCTCTTCGAAACCGTTTTGACGCAGCAACTGGCACACCGCCCGCGCCTGGTCATAACCGTGCTCCAGCAACAGCCACGACCCGGGATGCAAGTGGTCGGGAGCGCGCTCAATGATCTGCCGAATGTCCGCCAAACCGTCGGATCCTGCAACCAGCGCAGTCAGGGGCTCATGCTTCAAAGCGCTCAAGTGTGGATCAGCATCGGCGACATAAGGCGGATTGCTTGCAATCAGGTGAAAGTGTTTGCTTACATTTGAAAACCAGTTGCTTTCGACAAAGTGAATGTCCAGCAGGTGCTGCGCGGCATTGGCGCGGGCCACGGCCAGGGCGTCCTGGCTGGCATCCACTGCCGTGACTTCCAGCGCGGGCCTGCTTTTTTTCAGGGCAAGGGCGATAGCCCCACTGCCGGTTCCGAGATCCAGCACCCGTGCGGAGGAAGGCAAGGATGCTTCTGCCAGACATTGCAGCGCCCAGTCGACCAGGGTTTCGGTGTCAGGTCTTGGAACCAGCACACGCGCATCGACCGACAACTTCAAGCCAAAAAACTCCTGGCTGCCGACGATATAGGCCAGAGGTTCGCCACCAGCGCGGCGCAGACACAGTTGCTGGTAGGTCCGTGCCACGTCACCGGGCAATGCGTCCTGGTCATGCGACGTCAGCCAGGCCCGGTCGCTGGCGGGCTTGGCCATCGCGTGCAGCAGCAGCAACTGGGCGTCCAGGCGCTCCAGCCCGAGGGCCCGGGCCGCGGACAGGGCTTGGGTGCAGGTGAGGGCGGTCAAGAGCGAGGTCCGAAAGCACCCACATTGCTATTAAATAAATAGCAAACTATTGTTGTCACCAAAGGGCAGGTCGGCGATTTCATTGCATATCAACGTGTTTCAGCCGTTGGAGGCTGTTTCCAGCTCTGCCAGCAGTTCGGCGCCGCGCGCGACCTGCAGGGCGGTCACCACGTCGTCAAGGTCGCCTTCCATGATGGTCAACAGTTTGTACAGGGTCAGGTTGATGCGGTGGTCGGTCAGCCGCCCCTGCGGGAAGTTGTAAGTGCGTATGCGGTCGCTGCGGTCGCCGCTGCCGATCAGACCCTTGCGTGTGGCGGCATCCCTGGCAGCCCGCTCGGACCGGTCTTTTTCATGGATGCGGGCGGTCAGCACCTTGAGGGCCTGCGCCTTGTTGCTGTGCTGGCTGCGGCCATCCTGGCATTCGGCCACGATGCCGGTGGGCAGGTGGGTGATGCGTACCGCAGAGTCGGTCTTGTTGATGTGCTGTCCGCCCGCGCCGCTGGCGCGGTAGGTGTCGATGCGCAGGTCGGACGGATTGATCTGGATGGCCACCGCCTCGTCAGGCTCTGGCAGCACGGCCACGGTGCAGGCGCTGGTGTGGATGCGGCCCTGGGTTTCGGTGGCCGGCACGCGCTGCACGCGATGACCGCCAGACTCAAAACGCAGCTTGCCATAAACGCCGACGCCCGTGCCGTCGAGGGGGCCCTCCACACGCAGCACCACCTCCTTGTAGCCGCCCAGTTCGCTGGGCGACTCGCTGATGATTTCACTGCGCCAACCCTTGCGCTCGGCGTACCGGGTGTAGAGCCTGAACAGGTCACCCGCAAACAGCGCCGACTCGTCGCCGCCGGTACCGGCGCGAATCTCGATAAAAGCCGGACGCGCATCGTCCGGGTCCTTGGGGATCAGCATCAGTTGCAGGGCCTCGTCCAGACGGACGATGTCGGCCTGCGCGGCGGCAATTTCTTCCTCGGCCATGGCGGCCATCTCGGGGTCGTCTCTGGCTTCAGCCAGCATGGTTTGCGCGCTGGCCAGGTCGGCCTCGCGCGCTGTCAGTTGCTGGTACTGACCGACCACCACGCTGGCTTCAGAGTGCTCGCGCGTGAGGTTGCGAAAGCGCTCCATGTTGCTGACCACGTCGCTGGCCGACAGCAGGGCATCGAGCTCGTGCAGCCGGAAAATCTGGCGTTCCAGGGTTTGGCGAAGGAAAGGTTTCATTGGAAAAACGCCGTGAGGCAATAAGCGGTAGGGGCAAGCGTCCGGCCTGAGCCGATGCCGGGGAAGTACTCAAGCCGCAGCTTGAGCCAGCGCCAGCGGCGCTAACGCTCCCGGTCTTGTTTGGGCAGGTCGCCGCGCAGGAAGAGGCGCGAGACGGTTTTTTCAGTGGCTTCGCGGCTGTGGACGTCACCGGCGTGCAGCTCGGCCAGGGCGCCATGCAGCATTTTCTGGGTCAGTCCGCGTGACAGGGCCTCGAGCACGGCGTCTACCGACTCGCCTTTGGCCAGCAGCTTTTTGGCTCTGGCGATTTCGGCGGCACGCCATTCGTCGGTCTGTGCATTGAGCTGCTGTATCAGCGGTACGGTGCGGCGCTGACCCAGCCAGTGCATGAAGTTCTGCACCCCGGCGTCAATGATGACCTCGGCCTGCGCCACCGCGGCCTGCCGGTTGTCCTTGCCGGTTTGCACCACCTGGGCCAGATCATCGACGGTGTAGAGGTAAATGTCGGGAAGCGCCTTGACCTCGGGCTCGATATCGCGCGGTACCGCCAGGTCGACCATGAACATGGGCCGGTGTTTGCGCAGCTTGACCGCACGCTCAACCGCACCCAGGCCGATGATGGGCAGCGTGCTTGCGGTGCAACTGATGACCGCGTCAAATTCGTGCAGGCGGCTTGGCAGGTCCGCCAGGCGCATGACTTCGGCGCCAAAGCGGCTGGCCAGCTTTTCGCCACGCTCCAGCGTGCGATTGGCCACTGTCATGGTTTTCGGGTTTTTTGCGGCAAAGTGGGTGGCGGCCAGGTCGATCATTTCGCCCGCCCCCACGAACAGCACACGGATATCGCCCAGGTCTTCAAACAACTGACCGGCCAGACGCACCGAAGCTGCCGCCATGCTGATGCTGTGCGCGCCGATCTCGGTGCTGGTGCGCACTTCCTTGGCCACGGCAAAAGAACGCTGGAACAACTGGTGCAGCGTGCTGCCCATCGCGCCCGCGTCTTCGGCGGCGCGCACCGCGTCTTTCATCTGGCCCAGAATCTGCGGCTCGCCCAACACCATCGAGTCCAGCCCGCTGGCGACGCGGAAGGCATGGCGCGCCGCATGGTCGTCTTCCAGCGTGTAGGCGTGGGCACGCAGCAGGCCCGGCGAGACGCCGCCGTGGTTGGCCAGCCATTCCAGGGTGTGGTCCAGGTCGGGCTTGTCGCCAGCGCAATAAATCTCGGTCCGGTTACAGGTTGACAGCAACGTGGCTTCCGGCTGGCGCGCCAGGGACTCGCGCAGGCCCTTGAGCGTGGGCTCAACCTGGTCGAGCGCGAACGCAAACCGCCCGCGTAAATCGAGCGGTGCAGTGGTATGGTTGATGCCCAAGGCCCAGACTGACATTTGAGGATTATAAAATTGAAGGGCCGGTTCGCCCCTTACATTCTTTCAATCACCTTCATATCGGCCCCACCCGGGAGGACCCGGCCCACAGCGACCGCTCTTCATGACCGCACTCAACCTGATCAATCAGTTGCTCAATTTCATGGCTCCCGCGGCCTTTGTGGCAGGGATCCTTGTGCTGCTGAGCCGGGTGTTTGCCCGCCTCTTCAAGGTAAAACGGCAGTTTTCCCTTTCGTCACCTCAACAGTTTGCTATTGTTTTTATAGTGTCTGCTCTGCTGTTGCTGGCCGGCCTGGCGGTGTTTGGACGCGACGGAAAGATGGCCAGCTACGCCTTGCTGGCGCTGGGTGCGGCGACCTGCCAGTGGGTCTTGCTGCGGGGCTGGAGAGCCTGATCAGGCGTCAGGCGCGAAAAAGTCCACCCTGTCGGTGATGATGCCGTCGGTGCCCAAATCCCAGAGCCGTTGCACCGAAGCCTCATCGTTGACGGTGTAGCTTAAGGCACGAAACCCGGCGCTTTTGGCTTGCAACACGCTGGAGTTGTCCCACAGGGTGTGCTTGCAGACCACGGCCACGCAGTCCAGCGTCAAGGCTGTTTCCAGCCAGCCTTTCCAGAAGCCGTCCAGCAGCAGGCCACGCGGCAACTGCGCCTGCGCCAACTGCGCGGCCTGCAGGGCGCCCGGGTGGAAGGAGGTCAGCAGCGGCGGGACCTCAGCACCTTGCCACAGGCGTGCAGCAGCGTCGGCCACGGCTGCGCCTGTTTGCGCTTCCAGTCCAGGTGTGGGCTTGATTTCTATGTTCAGAAAATAACCCTTGCCGAGGCAATAGTCCGCCACTTTTTCCAGAGTGGCCAGTGGCTCGCCAGCGTAAGCGGGTGAATGCCAGGCGCCTGCGTCAAGCGTTGACAGCTGGTCCCAGCTCTGTGCGCCGCCTGAGCCCAAACCGTTGCTGGTGCGCTCCAGCGTGGCATCGTGCAGCAGGAAAGGCACACCGTCGGCGCTTAATTTCACATCGCATTCAAACATGCGGTAGCCGTGGCTGGCGCCCAACTCGAAAGCCGCGAGGGTGTTTTCAGGGGCCAGCATGCCGGCGCCGCGGTGCGCAATCCAGCGCGGGTAGGGCCAGGCGCCATCCGGCTCCACGCTGCCCTTTGCACCGGCTAGAGGGGCTGACCTTGCTTGAGGCAGCCCAGCTCTGCGTTCGATGCTCACGCGAGCCTTTTCCCGGATTCTGGATCAAACCAGTGCATGCGATCAGCCCTAGCCGTGACATGAATATTCGCCCCCAGAGCGGGGCAAACATCGCTTTCGTTCGCCCGCACAATCAGTTGTTCGTCTCCAAAGCGGCAGTACACCAGCCGCTCGGCGCCCAGCATTTCGATGGTTTCGACCTGCACTGGCCAGCCTGCTGCTGTGATTTGCAGATGCTCCGGACGCACGCCCATGACGGCGCCCGCGGGCCCGCCCAGCGTGGCGTTGGGGCCGTGCTTGAGGAGGTTCATCGGAGGCGAGCCCATGAAGCTGCCCACAAAGGTGGTGGCGGGCCGGTTGTAGACCTCTTCGGGCGTGCCAAACTGCTCCATGCGGCCGGCGTTCATGACAATCATGCGCTGCGCCAGTGTCATGGCCTCGACCTGGTCGTGGGTGACAAACAGGGAAGTGATGCCCAGTTCGCGGTGCAGCTTCTGGATTTCCAGCCGCGTTTGCACCCTGAGTTTGGCGTCCAGGTTGGACAGGGGCTCGTCGAACAAAAACACCTGCGGCTGGCGCACGATGGCGCGGCCCATGGCCACGCGCTGGCGCTGGCCGCCCGAGAGCTCGCGCGGCTTGCGTGCCAGCAAATGGCCCAGCTCAAGAATGCCTGCGGCCTTGTCGACCCGTGCCTTGATCTCGTCCAGCGGCACCTTCTTGATCTTGAGCCCATAGGCCATGTTGTCGAACACGCTCATGTGTGGATAGAGCGCGTAGTTCTGGAACACCATGGCAATGTCACGCTCGGCCGGTTCCAGCTCATTGACCACGCGCCCGCCTATGGAGATTTCACCGCCGGAGATTTCCTCCAGGCCGGCGACCATGCGCAGCAGGGTGGACTTGCCACAGCCTGAAGGGCCGACGATAACGATGAATTCATGGTCGGCGATGTCAGCATTGACGCCATGGATGACCTGCAGCGCCTGCTTGCCCTTGCCATAGCGCTTGACGACGTCTTTGAGTTGTATTGAAGCCATTATTTTTCAGTGTCCACAAGACCTTTGACAAACCACTTCTGCATCAGCATCACCACGATGGCCGGTGGCAGCATGGCCAGGATGGCGGTGGCCATGACCACATTCCACTCGATATACAGTTCGCCGAAAATCAGGCGCTTGATGCCCATGACGATGGGGTACATGCGCTCGTCGGTGGTCACCAGCAGTGGCCACAGGTACTGGTTCCAGCCATAGATGAACTGGATGACAAACAGCGCGGCGACCGAGGTTTTGGACAGCGGCAGCAGCACGTCCTTAAAAAAGCGCATCGGTCCGGCGCCATCCATGCGCGCCGCTTCGACCAGCTCGTCCGGCACGGTCAGGAAAAACTGGCGAAACAAAAAGGTGGCAGTGGCCGACGCGATCAGCGGCACGGTCAGGCCCGACATGGTGTTGAGCATGCCCAGGTTGGAGACCACTTCGTAGGTCGGCCCTATGCGCACCTCCACCGGCAGCATGAGGGTCACAAAAATCATCCAGAACACCGCGTTCTTGAACGGGAAGCGGAAGTAGACAATGGCGAAGGCCGACAGCAGGGAAATGGCAATCTTGCCGATCGCGATGATGAGCGCGCTGGCCAGGCTGATGAGCATCATGGGCCCCGCTGCTCCAATGGTGGCGCCCGCCTCGGTCTTGCCGCCGAACAGCGCGATCCGGTAACTTTCGACAAAATTGCCACCCGGCATCAACGAGATCGGGTTGCTGGTCTGGATCTGCGCCGCCGTCTGGGTCGAACCGATGAAGGTCACATAGATCGGGAAAAACACGACAAGCACCCCGAGGATCAGGATCAGGTGCGTGAAAAAATCAAGGATGGGGTTGCGCTGGATCATGGCTGGACTCGGGACATCAGTAGTTCACCTTTTTCTCGACAAATTTGAACTGGATCACCGTCAGCACGACAACAATCACCATCAGCACCACCGACTGTGCCGCAGAGCCATTGATGTCCAGCGCCTTGAAGCCGTCGTAGTACACCTTGTAGACCAGGATGGAGGTGTCCTTGCCCGGTCCGCCATGGGTGGCCGCATCGACGATGGCAAAGGTGTCAAAGAAGGCATAAACGATGTTGATCACCAGCAGGAAAAACGTCGTGGGTGACAGCAAAGGGAAGACGATGCTCCAGAAGCGCTTCCAGGGCGAGGCGCCGTCAATGGTCGCGGCCTCAATCAGCGAGTGCGGGATCGATTGCAGCCCCGCCAGGAAAAACAGGAAGTTGTAGGAGATCTGCTTCCACACCGCAGCCATCACGATCAACGCCATCGCGTGTTTGCCATTGAGCAGGTGGTTCCACTCGAAGCCGATTTCGCGCAGGGCATAGGCCAGCACACCATAAGGCGAGGCGAACATCATCAGCCAGAGCACGCCGGCCACCACGGGCGCGGTGGCGTACGGCCAGATCAGCAGGGTCTTGTAGATGCCGGCGCCGCGCACGACACGGTTGGCCATGACGGCCAGCAGCAGGGCAATGGTCAGCCCCGACACGGCCACCAGCGCGGAGAAAATCGCGGTGGTGTAGAAGGACTCCAGATAGCCCGGGTCCCCGAACAGGCGGCGAAAATTGTCCAGTCCGACAAATTCGCGGGAGGAACCGAAAGCGTCTTCCAGCAACAGGCTTTGGTACAGCGCCTGACCTGCCGGCCAGAAAAAGAAAACCAGAATGACCGCCATCTGCGGCGCAATCAGCGCCCAGGGCAGCCAGGCCGATTTGAAAAGTACCCGTTTTTCCATCAGATGCTATAAAAATAGGAGCAAACCGCCCGCACCATTCGAGGGCAGACCGGCTTTTTTCTTGAAGGCGGCGGCACGCCCGCCGCGCCGCGCACTAGGACTTGTTGGCTTTCTGAAAACGCTCAAGCTGCTCGTTTCCGCGCTTGACGGCGGCATCCAGCGCCTCTTTGGGCTGCTTGCTGCCTTTCCAGACGCCTTCGAGTTCTTCGTCGATGATGGTGCGGATCTGAACAAAATTGCCCAGGCGCACGCCGCGCGACTTGTCGGTGGTTTTGCGGATCATCTGGTTCACAGAGACATCGGTGCCGGGGTTCTTTTTATAAAACCCTGATTTGTCGGTGATCTCGAAAGATGCCTTGGTCACTGGCAGGTAACCGGTGCGCTGGTGGCTTTTGGCTGCGACGTCGGGTTGGGACAGGTAGTTGAAAAACGCGGCCACGGCCTTGTATTCCTCGGGCTTCTTGCCCGACATGGCCCACAGGCTCGCGCCGCCGATGACCGTGTTCTGCGGCGCACCCTGCACGTCGGGGTAATAGGGCAGGGTGCCTATGCCGTAGCCAAACTTGCCGTTGCGCGTGACGCTGCCGTACAGTGCAGAAGAGCCGGTGGCCATGGCGCACTCGCCCGATACAAATGTGGCGTCAGCGGCGTTGCCGCGGCCTTTGTAGACAAACAGCCCGGTCTTGGCCATGTTGGCCAGGTTTTCGATATGCCGTACATGCAGCGGCGTGTTGAAGTTCAAACGGGTGTCCAGGCCGTCAAAGCCGTTGTTTTTGGTCGCGTAGAGCACGTTGTGCCAGGCCGAGAAGCTCTCCAGCTGGGTCCAGCTGATCCAGCTGGTGGTGAAAGGGCATTTGTGCCCCGAGGCCTTGAGTTTGGCTGCGGCCAGGGCGACTTCCGGCCAGGTGGTGGGCGGTTTTTCAGGATCGAGCCCGGCGGCTTTGAAGGCGTCCTTGTTGTAGTGGAAAACCGGGGTTGAACTGTTGAAGGGGAAGCTCAGCATCTGCCCGTTGGGAGCGGTGTAATAGCCGGAGACAGCGGGAACGTAGGCGGCCGGGTCAAACGACAGGCCGGACTGCTTCATCACCTCGCCGACCGGCTTGCTCGCGCCTTTGGCAGCCATCATGGTTGCCGTGCCTACTTCAAACACCTGCAGGATGTGCGGCGCATTGCCGGCGCGGTAAGCAGCAATGGCCGCCGTCATGGACTCGTCGTAGCTGCCCTTGAAGGTGGGCGTGATCTTGTAGTCTTTCTGGCTGGCATTGAAGTCCTTGGCCAGGTCATTGACCCATTCGCCGAGTGCGCCGCCCATGGAATGCCACCACTGGACTTCCGTCTGGGCATGGCTGGCAATCGGGCTGAAGAGGGCGCAGGCCGCAAAGGCGAGCCCGGATAAACGGATTTTCATGAAAACTCCTGATGGGTAAGGCTTTGTTGGAAGGGGGCAGTTTAGGAGCCCACTGTGTCAGCCCGATTTAAGCCAAGCCCTTCTCATGGGACAAGCGGGTTTCCACGAAGCCCCCCGCCTTAAAGCGGTTTGTTGCACTGCGGTAACATAGGTACACAGCCTCCACCAGCACAGAATGGCTGCTGCCAAAGGCTCAATTTCCCCACGATGAACGCCCCTACCACCCTTCAAGAACTGAATGTTTCCGCCGGCGAAGCGCACGGGCATGACCGCATTCGCGAGATCCCCTACAACTACACCTCTTTTTCTGACCGTGAAGTGGTGATCCGATTGCTGGGCTCCCGCGCCTGGGACCTGCTGAACCTGCTGCGGGACGAGCGGCGCACCGGGCGTTCCGCCCGCATGCTCTACGAGGTGCTCGGCGATGTCTGGGTCGTGCAGCGCAATCCCTACCTGCAGGACGACCTGCTGGACAATCCCAGGCGGCGCAAGATGCTGGTCGACGCGCTTCAGCACCGTCTGGGCGAAGTCGAAAAGCGACGCACGCCCGAAGCAGACAACCAGCGTGACGCCATCGTCGGCGAACTGCTGGCGGCGGCCCGGGGCGCTGTCGAACGCTTTGCCGTGTCTTTTCAGGACATGTACGATCTGCGGCGCCAGACGGCGCGCAAGCTCGGCAAGTTCACCCTCAAGGACAACATCAAGTTCGACGGACTGTCGCGCGTCTCGCATGTGACGGATGCCACCGACTGGCGCGTCGAGTACCCCTTTGTCGTCCTGACGCCGGACACCGAGGTCGAGATGGCCGGCCTGGTCAAAGGCTGCATTGACCTGGGCCTGACCATCATTCCGCGCGGGGGCGGTACGGGCTACACCGGTGGCGCGATTCCCCTGAGCTGGAGGTCGGCCGTCATCAATACCGAAAAACTGGAGGCCATGACGGAGGTCGAGCTGGTAGCTCTGCCCGGGCTGGCCCAACCGGTGGCGACGGTGTGGACGGAGGCCGGCGTGGTGACCCAGCGCGTGGCCGACGCTGCCGAGCGCGGCGGTTTTGTTTTCGCGGTTGATCCGACTTCTGCAGAAGCTTCCTGCATAGGCGGCAACATCGCCATGAATGCCGGCGGCAAAAAGGCGGTGCTGTGGGGTACGGCGCTCGACAACCTGGCGTCCTGGCGCATGGTCACTCCCGAGGCGCAGTGGCTGGAGGTCACCCGGATCAACCACAACCTCGGCAAGATCCACGACGCCGAGATGGCCAGCTTCGAGCTGAAATACTTCGAAGCTGATGGCAAGACGCCGGTTCGCACCGAGCGCCTGGACATCCCGGGCAAGACCTTCCGCAAGGAAGGGCTGGGCAAGGACGTGACCGACAAATTTCTCAGCGGCTTGCCGGGTATCCAGAAGGAAGGCTGTGATGGGCTGATCACCAGTGCGCGCTGGATTGTGCATCGCATGCCGGCGCATACCCGCACGGTTTGTCTGGAGTTTTTTGGCAATGCCAAGGACGCTGTGCCCAGCATTGTGGAGATCAAGGACTTCATGTTCGCCGAGCAAAAGCGCGGTGGCGCCATTCTGGCGGGGCTTGAGCATCTGGACGACCGTTACCTGAAGGCGGTGGGTTATGCCACCAAGTCAAAAAAACACGGCGGCCTGCCGAAAATGGTGCTGTTTGGCGACATTGCAGGTGACGATGCCGACGTGGTGGCGCGTGCAACCTCGGAAGTGGTGCGTATTGCCAATTCACGCCATGGCGAAGGTTTTGTTGCCATCAGCCCCGACGCACGCAAGAAGTTCTGGCTGGATCGCAAGCGCACCGCCGCCATCTCAAGGCACACCAACGCCTTCAAGATCAACGAAGACGTGGTGATTCCCCTGCCGCGCATGGCCGAGTACACCGATGGCATCGAGCGCATCAACATCGAACTCAGCCTGGCCAACAAGATCAGGCTGTGCGACGCGCTCGAGGCTTTTTTCCTCAAGGGCAACCTGCCTTTGGGCAAGTCGGACGATGCCGGCGAGATACCGTCTGCCGAGTTGCTGGAAGACCGGGTGGCGCAGGCGGTGGCGCTGGTCACCGAGGTGCGTTCCCTGTGGGCTGGCTGGCTGGCAAATGTTGATTCGCTGTTTCCGCAGCTGCAGGACCACACGCTGCGCGCCAGCTGGAAAACCCAGATCCGGACCGGGCTGCAGACGATTTTCTCGGGTGCCGCTTTCGCGCCGATTCTTGAGCAGTGCAATGTGATTCACCAGCAGGTGCTCAAAGGCCGGGTCTGGGCCGCGCTACACATGCACGCTGGTGACGGCAATGTGCATACCAACCTTCCGGTCAACAGTGACGACTACGAAATGCTGCAAACCGCGCACCACGCCGTGGCGCGCATCATGGTGCTGGCGCGGTCACTGGACGGCGTGATTTCTGGTGAGCACGGCATTGGCATCACCAAGCTCGATTTTTTGACTGCCGAGGAGTTGCAGCCCTTCACGGATTACAAACACCGGGTGGACCCGCAGGGCCGGTTCAACAAGGGCAAGCTCCTGCGGGACGCAGCCTTCCCGGCAGACCTGACCAACGCCTATACCCCGAGCTTCGGGCTGATGGGCCATGAGTCCCTGATCATGCAGCAGTCCGACATAGGCGCGATTGCCGGCAGCATCAAGGATTGCCTGCGCTGCGGCAAGTGCAAGCCGGTGTGCGCCACCCATGTGCCGCGGGCCAACCTGCTGTACAGCCCACGCAACAAGATCCTGGCGACCTCGCTGCTGATTGAAGCCTTTTTGTACGAGGAACAGACGCGGCGCGGTATCAGCATCAAGCACTGGGAAGAATTTGAAGACGTGGCCGACCACTGCACGGTGTGCCACAAATGCCTGAGCCCCTGTCCCGTGGACATCGACTTCGGCGATGTGTCCATGAACATGCGCAACCTCCTGCGCAAGATGGGCAAGAAAAGCTTCAGGCCAGCGGCTGCTTTCCAGTCGTGGTTTATTGGCACGGCCAATCCGCAGGCGATTCAGCTGGCGCACGCGCTCACTGGCATCAGCTTCAAGGCGCAGCGCCTGGCCAACGATCTCATGAAGGTGCTGACCCGCAAGCAGACGCAGGCGCCGCCCGCCACGGTGGGCCCGGCGCCCATCAAGGAGCAGGTCATCCACTTCATCAACAAGAAGATGCCTGGCAACCTGCCGAAGAAAACGGCGCGGGCCCTGCTGGACATTGAAGACAAGGACTACGTTCCCATCATCCGCAACCCCAGGACCACGACGGCAGAGACCGAGGCGGTGTTTTACTTTCCCGGCTGCGGCTCTGAACGCCTGTTTTCGCAGGTGGGTCTGGCGACGCAGGCGATGCTCTGGCATGCAGGGGTGCAAACCGTGCTGCCGCCGGGCTACCTGTGCTGCGGTTATCCGCAGCGCGGCAGCACGGTTT
>JAKFXR010000043.1 GCA_021731285.1 Polaromonas sp.
GGGGCGAAAGCCGGTCAATACCCGGCTTTCGCCCCAGTCCGCCTGTTGGCAAACAGGCCCGACTTTTTCACGCCCTGCCTGGTAAAACGCTCGCGCCTGGCGACTTTGGGGTCGACCCGCAGGGGACGGTAAATCTCGACCCTGTCGCGCGCCTGCAGCTTGTGCGTCAACCCGGCTTTTTTTCCCCAAACGCCGGCTGCCAGGCGAACTGATTCCAGCGCGGGAAATTCAAGGCGAATACCGCTGGCCGCAATGGCCTCGGCCACCGTGGCGCCATCGGGCAGCGTCAAATGCCATTCGCGGACCTGCCGGGGGACCGGCGAGTAGACCAGCACGATGTTCATCAGGACAGGCCCTCAAACCTCGCCATAAACCTGTCCCGCCCGTTTGACAAATGCGTCCACCATGCTTGCGGCTATCTTGTCGAAGACCGGGCCCACCAGCGCAGCCAGCGCGGCGTTGTCAAAATCGTAGCGCAGGCTGAAATTCACCTTGCAGGCCCTCTGACTGCCGTCGCCCAATGGCGCAAAGTCCCAATGGCCGTCGAGCTTGGAAAATGGTCCGTCCACCAGCTTGAGCGAGACCTTGCGGTCTTTCACATGGGTGTTTCGGGTGGTAAAGCTCTGACGGATGCCCGCAAAAGAAATCCCGACTTTGGCCGTCATGCCTTTGTCGTCTTCCTCCACCACCTCGGCCTCGTCGCACCACGGCAGGAACTGCGGGTAAGCCGGGACGTCGGTGACCAAGGCGAACATTTCGGCTGCGCTGTACCAGATGAGAACGGACTTGTGAACGGTTTTCATACAATCAAAGACTGGGCGCAATTGTATTAGCCGTCGCCGCCCCTAAGTTCTCTACATGGCCACCAAAGAAGCATCCTCCAGAAAACCGGCCGCCGCGTCATCCGGAAAGCCCGCAGGCAAACCTGCCGCCAACCTCACCCCCAAGGCTGCGGCTGCGGCCGTGCGCATTGCCGACAATAAAAAAGCCACCTTCAACTACCACATTGAAGAACGGTTCGAAGCCGGCATGGTGCTCGAGGGCTGGGAAGTCAAATCCCTTCGCGAAGGCAAGGTTCAGCTGACCGACGGCTATGTGGTGATCCGCAATGGCGAGCTTTTCATCATCGGCTGCCAGATCAATCCGCTGGGTACGGCTTCGACGCACGTGCGGCCTGATTCGGTCCGCACCAAGAAGCTCCTCATGCACAAGGACGAGATCCGGCGCCTGATCGGAAAAATCGAGCAAAAAGGCTACACCCTGGTGCCGCTGAACCTGCACTGGAAAGCGGGCAAGGTCAAATGCGAAGTGGGTCTGGCCAAGGGCAAGGGCGAACACGACAAACGCGACACCATCAAGGACCGCGAAGGCAAACGCGAGGTCGAGCGCGCCATGAAATCCCGCAGCCGCTAAGGGCCAGGTTCAGCTCAGGTCGCGCAGGGGATGGGTATCGGGGGTCCAGGGACTGGCAAAAAACGCCTGCGTCATCGCTGGCTTGACGTCTTCAATCCGGGCCGGGTTCCACTGGGGCGCGTAGTCCTTGTCAATGGCCAGCGCACGTATGCCTTCGACGGTTTCACTGGCAGCGCCGGGGCGCAAGTGAAAGCAGTGATGCACCATGTCGCGCTCCATGCGCAAATTGTCAGCCAGGCTCATGGTTCGGGCGCGCCGGATCTGCTCCAGCGTCACATGCAGCATCAGCGGTGAACGCTTGCGCAGGATCGCGCCGGTTTTCCGGGCTTGCTCGTCGGCGGATGATTCAAGCGCATCGACGATGTGTTTGACCCGCGCCAGCGAGAAATATGCATCAAATTGACTGTAGGCCCTCACCGGACGGTCACCATCAGCTATCAAATATGTAGCAATCCATTGATCAAGCTCCGCCGCACCAGCAAAGACCCGGGCACCCAGCTCCTGCCACAAGGCAGGCAGTCTTGCGGCAGGCAACTTGACATCGGCCAGACCCCAGGCCAGCGCGTCGTCGCTGCCGATGGTCACGCCGGTCAGTGCCAGGTACTCACCGACACTGCCCGGACAGCGGCTCAGGAAATAGCCGCCACCGACATCGGGAAACAGGCCGATGTTGGTTTCGGGCATGGCCATTTTGGTGTGCTCTGTGACGATGCGGACCTTGGCCCCTTGACTAATCCCCATGCCACCACCCATCACCACGCCGTCCATGAAGGCGATGTAGGGCTTGGGGTAGTTGTGGATCAGGTGGTTGAGGCGGTATTCCTCTGTAAAGAAGTCATCGAGCGACGAGTCACCTGCCAGCGCCACCTCATGGAAAAAGCGGATGTCTCCACCGGCAGAAAAACCGCCGAACAAAGCCTCTGGCGTACCGGGCCGGCCCACTTTGTTGGTACCGCGAATCGCCACAGCCAGAATCGCCGGGTCGTCCCGCCAGGCCAGCAGCGCAGCCGACAGGTCGCGCACCATGGACAGCGACAACGCGTTGAGCGCCTTGGGGCGATTGAGTGTGATGAAGCCGGTCTGCCCGCGCACCTCGGTCAATACATCGCCACTCGTTTTCAAATGTGTCATCGCGGTCATGCTCTTTGCTTCCATCCCATCAGTTCATTGGCGACCAGCGCACCGATGACCAGCGCGCCGCCGGTCAGCACGCTGCTGCCGGGCACCTCGCCGGCGCCCACCCAGGCCAGCAAGATACCGAAAATAATCTCCAGCAAGGCCAGCAGGGAAATCTCCGGCGCTTTCAGCACCCTGGCGCAGACCACCGACAACACGCAGGGAATCGCCAGTTGCACCAGGCCAAGCAAGGCCAGCAGCCCAATGTCCCGCCCTGTCGCCGCAAAAGGAAATGCCAGTGGCAAGGTGGCCAGCGAAGAGATGGCCGCGCCTACCAGCACGGCCGGTACCAGATCGATTTTCTCCCCGTGCGCCTGGCTGCGCTGCACCACGGTCCAGTTCACTGCAGCGGCCATCGGCACCAGCAGGGCCACCAGAGTACCTGCGAGCTGGCTCGGGCCGTCGTTGAGGTTGACCTGCGCACCGTGCATCCAGGCGATGCCCGCCCCTGCGACCACGATTGCGAACCAGGTGCGTGCGGGAATGCGGTGACCAATAAACACCCTGGCCAGCAGCGCTGTGATGAAAGGCCCGACCGCCATGGTGACCAGCACGTTGGCCACCGTGGTCATGGTCAGCGCCACCATGAAGGCGGTGAACATGATGCTCCAGCAGACGCCGGACACCCACAAGAGACGGCCAGCATGGCGAATCCTTGCAAAAACCTCGCGCCCCTGAAACAGCGGAAGAATCACCAGCAGCGACAGCAGCGTGAAAAAGCTGCGCCAGAACGTGACTTCAAACGTACGCGCCGACTCCAGATGGCGCGTCACCACCCCGGCGATGGACCACATCAGCGTGATCGCGATCATCAGTAAAACGGCGCGGCTGTGGGTCAGTTTCATCAATGCTCCGAACGTTAATCTCCCCGCGTACCGCTCCGCCCTCTTCAATCAAGCAGGGGCCGCGGGTCCGGCTCCGCCGGCCCGCAGGCGCAGCGGCCCCCTCGGGGGGCAGGGAGCTACGCGCAGCGAGCGACCGTGGGGGCCTACTACCTTCCAGCCCGCTTGCGCTCGCTCTCGGTCAGGTGGCGTTTGCGAAGACGGACCGACTTGGGCGTGATTTCGACCAGTTCGTCGTCCTCGATGAACTCAACGCCGTACTCCAGTGTCAGCTCAATCGGAGGCGTGATCTTGATCGCGTCTTCCTTGCCGGACACGCGGAAGTTGGTCAACTGCTTGGTACGCGTGGCGTTGACCACGAGGTCGTTGTCCCTGGAGTGGATGCCGACGATCATGCCTTCATAGACCGGGTCGTTGGCGCGCACAAACATGCGGCCGCGGTCGTCGAGTTTGCCCAGGGCGTAAGTGAAGATTTCACCAGCATCCATGGAAATCAGCACGCCGTTTTTGCGCCCGCCGATGTCGCCCTTGTGCGGCTCATAGCTGTCAAAGATGTTGGAGATCAGGCCCGAGCCGCGCGTCAAATTCAGGAATTCATTGGTAAAACCGATCAGGCCACGTGCCGGGATGCGGTACTCCAGGCGCACACGGCCACGGCCGTCCGGCTCCATGCTGCTGAGTTCGCCCTTGCGCTCACCAAGGGCCTGCATGACGCCGCCCTGGTGCTGGTCTTCGATGTCGGCAGTGACGAGTTCGATGGGTTCATGCTTTTCGCCGTTGATCTCCTTCATCACCACACGCGGCTTGGACACCGCCAGCTCAAAACCTTCGCGGCGCATGTTTTCCAGCAGGATGGTCAGGTGCAGCTCGCCGCGGCCCATGACTTCAAAAATGCCCTCTTCGTCGGTTTCCTTGACGCGCAGCGCCACGTTGTGCTGCAGCTCCTTTTGCAGGCGGTCCCAGATCTGGCGGCTGGTCACGTACTTGCCTTCGCGGCCGGCCAGCGGGCTGGTGTTGACGCAGAAGTTCATGGTCAGGGTCGGTTCATCAACCTTGAGCATGGGCAGCGGCATCGGCGTCACCGGGTCGGTGATGGTCACGCCAATGCCGATGTCGTTGATGCCGTTGATGAGCACGATTTCGCCAGGACCGGCTTCGGTGGCCTGCACGCGTTCCAGACCCTGGAAAGTCAGCACCTGGTTGATGCGGCCCTTGATCGCCTTGCCATCCGGGCCTTCCATCACCACCACGTCCATCATGGGTTTGATCGTGCCCTGGCTGATGCGGCCCACGCCGATACGTCCCACAAAGGTGGAAAAGTCCAGCGCGGATATCTGCAACTGAAGCGGCGCTTCAGGATCACCTTCCTGATGCGGCACGTGCTTGAGAATGGTGTTGAACAAGGCCGACATGTCGGGGCCCCACTGTTCGTTGGGCGGGCCCTCTTCCAGCGACGACCAGCCGTTGATGCCCGATGCGTACACCACCGGAAAATCCAACTGCTCATCGGTGGCGCCCAGCTTGTCAAACAGGTCAAACGCGGCATTGACCACGTAGTCGGGGCGCGCGCCTGGCTTGTCCACCTTGTTGACCACCAGGATGGGCTTGAGGCCCAGGGCCAGCGCCTTCTTGGTGACGAAACGCGTCTGGGGCATGGGGCCTTCCTGCGCATCGATCAGCAACACCACGCCATCAACCATGGACAGTGCGCGCTCCACCTCGCCGCCGAAGTCGGCGTGGCCCGGGGTGTCCACGATGTTGATGTGGGTGCCTTCCCAGGTCACGGCGCAGTTTTTGGCCAGGATGGTGATGCCCCGCTCTTTTTCGATGGCGTTGTTGTCCATCACGGTATCGACCATTTTTTCGTGCTCGGCAAAGGTGCCGGACTGGCGCAGCAACTGGTCAACCATGGTGGTTTTGCCGTGGTCAACGTGGGCGATGATGGCGATGTTGCGGATTTGTTTGTGACTCATGGTTCGCTTTCTAAAAACTCTAAATCGGTGGTACTAAGCCACGGCGGCATACGCCGCAGGGCTGGAAACGGGGGACCTGGAAGCCAGCATGTCCTGGATTTCAACGGGACTGAGCAGGCGGCCGGGTATCAATTCATCGGCGGTGATGTGGGCTGAGCCCAGAAATGCCGAAGGGTCGCTGCCGTAGACCTGCACCATTGCGGCATCGGGGCCCCATTGGCCAGGCGCGCCGCGCCGGCGCAAGCCGCTGAGGAAACGCCCTGCATTGTCCGCATCAAGTGTGACAACCGGATAAGCCGCCACCAGCGACTGCACCGGCAGCAGGCAGGCTTCGCGCCCGGCCTCGCTCATGGCCTCCAGCGCCGGCAGCTGGATGCACTGGCTGGCTGTGAAGCCCCCGGTCTCCAGACGCCGCAGCGAACCCAGATGGGCGCCGCAGCCAATGGCTTCCCCGATGTCTTCACCCAGCGTGCGGATGTAGGTGCCCTTGCTGCAGGACACTATGATTTTGATAGCTGCTGAAGCACGCGGATCAAGGGCCGGTGCCATATTCAGCTTGTAAATTGTGACGTGGCGGGCTTCCCGCTCGACTTCTTCACCCTTGCGGGCGTATTCGTACAGCGCCTTGCCGTCTTTTTTAAGTGCCGAGTACATGGGCGGCACCTGCGTCTGGGGCCCGGTAAAGCGCAAGATCAGTTCAGCCAGCAATTCCGGCGTGATGGGCGGCACGGGCCGGGTCGCTATGACCTCGCCTTCCGCGTCGGCAGTACTGGTCTTCTGCCCGAGCAGCAGCAACGCCTCGTAGGTCTTGTCGGCATCGAGCTGGAGCTGGCTGAACTTGGTGGCCGCACCGAAACACAGGGGCAGCACACCGGTGGCCAGCGGGTCCAGCGTGCCCGTGTGGCCGGCCTTGTCGGCGCGCAGCAGCCATTTGGCTTTTTGCAGGGCCTGGTTGCTTGACAGGCCCAGCGGCTTGTCGAGCAGCAGCACGCCATGCACGGGACGTCGCTGTATCTTCTGGCGGTGAACGGGTGTTGGGGACATAAGGTTTTGACAAGCTCGACGCGAACGGAAAAACCGCTCACGAAAGGTACCGTTCACCCCAAGCCTGCCTCCGGGGAACGGTAGGTGTCAGTCGTCCTGGGCGCGGGAAGAAACCGCCTTGGCAATCAAGGCGTTCATGTCCGCCGCACGTTCGGTGGTGCGGTCAAACTGGAAATGCAGGGTGGGCACGGTGTGGATCATCAGCTTCTTGAACAGGCCGTTGCGCAGAAAACCCGCGGCCTGGTTCAACGCTGTCTCACACTCCACCGGGTCACCGACAAGCACACTGAAGAAAATCTTGGCATGCGCATAGTCCGGCGTCACCTCGACGGCCTGAATGGTCACCATCCCGACCCGCGGGTCTTTGAGCTCGCGCGCAATCAGTGCCGTCAGATCCCGCTGGATCTGGTCGGCAACGCGAAAGCCGCGGTTGGGGGTGGAGGATTTTTTGCGCATGTCAAAAATGGGACCTGCAAGGCGGTGGCAAGCCACCGACCTTGTCTCAGGCTTCCAGTGTCCTTGCGACTTCCCGGATTTCAAAGAACTCCAGAATGTCGCCAACCTGGATGTCGTTGTAACCCTTGACGTTCAAGCCGCACTCGAAGCCTTCCTTGACCTCCTTGGCATCGTCCTTGAAACGCTTGAGGGAATCGAGCTCGCCGGTGAAGACGACCACGTTCTCGCGCAGCAGACGCAGGCGCGCGGTGCGGCGAACCACACCTGCGGTGACCATACAGCCGGCAATCGAGCCGATCTTGCTGACCTTGAAGACCTGGCGAATCTCGGCATTGCCGATGACTTCTTCCTTCTTGTCCGGTGTCAGCATGCCCGACATGGCAGCGCGCAACTCGTCCACAGCGTCATAAATGATGTTGTAGTAACGGATATCGACGCCATTGTTCTCGGCCAGCTTGCGGGCCTGGGCATCGGCGCGGGTGTTGAACCCGATCAGCACGGCCTTGGACGCAATCGCCAGGTTGACGTCGGATTCGGAAATCCCGCCGACAGCGGAGTACACCAGCTGCACCTTGACCTCGTCGGTCGACAGCTTGAGCAGGGACTGCGCCAGCGCTTCCTGCGAACCCTGCACATCGGCCTTGACGATGATGGGCAGCATCTTGACCTCGCCTGCGCCGATGTCGGAGAACATGTTCTCCAGCTTGGCAGCCTGCTGCTTGGCCAGCTTGGTGTTGCGGAACTTGCCGGCGCGGTAAGTGGCGATCTCACGGGCCCGGCGCTCGTCGAGCATGACCATGAATTCATCGCCGGCCTGCGGCACTTCGGTCAGACCCTGGATTTCGACCGGAATCGACGGGCCTGCTGTCTTGATCGGCTTGCCGTTTTCGTCGAGCATGGCGCGAACGCGGCCATAGGTCGAGCCGGCCAGCACCACGTCGCCGGTTTTCAGCGTGCCGGCCTGCACCAGCACGGTAGCCACGGGGCCGCGGCCCTTGTCGAGCTGGGCTTCGATGACCAGGCCTTTGGCCAGCGCATCGACCGGAGCGCGCAGCTCCAGCACCTCGGCCTGCAGCAGCACCTGCTCCAGCAGGGCATCAATGCCTGCGCCGGTGCGGGCTGAAACGCCGACAAATGGCACATCGCCGCCAAACTCTTCGGGAATCACCTCTTCGGTCACGAGTTCGCCCTTGACCCGGTCCAGGTTGGCATCGGGCTTGTCAATCTTGTTGATGGCCACAACGATGGGCACGCCCGCCGCTTTGGCGTGTTTGATCGCCTCTCTGGTTTGCGGCATCACGCCGTCGTCCGCCGCCACCACCAGGATCACGATGTCGGTGGCCTTGGCGCCACGCGCACGCATGGCAGTGAAGGCTTCGTGGCCCGGGGTGTCCAGGAAGGAGACCATACCGCGCGGTGTTTCCACGTGGTAGGCGCCAATGTGCTGGGTAATGCCACCGGCTTCGCCAGCAGCGACCTTGGCCGTACGGATATAGTCCAGCAGCGAAGTTTTGCCATGGTCGACGTGGCCCATGACGGTGACCACGGGCGCGCGCGGCAGCAACTCTGCCTGCGGTCCTGACGTGTCGTCATCGGTGAAGGCTTCCGGATCGTCCAGCGCGGCGGTGATGGCCTTGTGGCCCATCTCTTCCACGACGATCATCGCGGTGTCCTGATCCAGCGGCTGGTTGATGGTGACCATCTGGCCCAGCTTCATCAGGTGTTTGATCACCTCGGACGACTTGACGCTCATCTTGTGCGCCAGCTCGGCCACCGTGATGGTCTCGGGCACGTGCACTTCAATGACCTTGAACTCGGTCGGCGCCACAAAGGTGGACTCTGGACGTGCGTCGCGGTCCGAGCTGCGACGGCCACGCGGGCCGCCACGGAAATTGCCGCGGCCAGGCACCGCGGTCGCACCGCGGGTCTTGATCTCGCCCTTTTTCTTGGCAGCGTCGTCCTTCCAGGTGGACGACAGGTTTTCGGACTTGATTTCTTTCTTGCCCGCGGCACCGGCGGCTGCAGGCGCACCCGGCGCGGCCGGTTTGGCGCCAGGCACGACGGCCGGCTTGTGCAAGGTGCCCTTGATCGGCGCTTTGGGGTCGACGTGGGGGACCAGAACACGCTTGGGCGCATTCATCATCGCGCGAATGCCGGCAGCCTCAGCTTCGGCCTTCTTGCGGCGGTCCTGCAAGTCCTGCTCTTTGACGGCATCGGCCTGAAACTCGGCCGTCGCCTTGGCTTTGGCTGCGGTGACTTCTGCGGCTTTGGTGGCGGCCAATTCGGTCGCGGCGCCATCGGCGACTGCCGGAGCTTCGGCCGCAACGGTTTTACTTGCGCGCTTGCTGGCGGGTTTTTCCGGTTTGGCGACGAGATCGGCAAGCTTGGCGGCGGCCGCGGCGGCCTGCTCGGCAACCAGTTTTTCCTGCTCACGCTGGTCTTTGGCGTCCTGTTCCTCGCGCAGACGGCGCTTTTCAGCCAGTTCTTCTTCCTGGCGGCGCAGCAACTCGGCGTGGCGGCTGGCTTCCTCCTCGCGGCGGATCAACTCGGCGTCATCGATCACCGGCGCTTGCGGCGCGGCCACTCCGGCTGGCGCTGCATCTTCGGCGGCGGCTTCGGAGCCTTCGTCACGCTTGACGAAAGTCCGTTTTTTGCGCACTTCGACCTGAATGGTGCGGGCGCGGCCGGTGGCGTCGGCCTGCTTGATTTCGCTGGTCGATTTCTTGACCAGGGTGATTTTCTTGCGCTCGGCGCTGGCCGTGCCGTGGCTGGCCTGCAGGTAGCTGAGCAGTTTCTGTTTGTCGGCCTCGGACAGTCGATCCTCGGCTTGCGCCTTGGCAACACCCGCACTGGTCAATTGCTCGATCAGCGTGGCGGTGGGTTTATTGAGTTCAGCTGCGAATTCAGCGACGGTAGTGGTACTGGACATATGTGTTTTTCCTGACGGCCTCCATGATCATTGCTCTTCGGCCGCTGCAGGTGCAGGGGTCTCAGCGGGCGCGGCTTCATCGGTAAACCAGTGAGCGCGCGCGGTCATGATCAGGGCTTTGGCTTCGTCCGCAGACTGGCCGGTGATATCGGTGAGTTCGTCGACAGCCAGGTCGGCCAGGTCGTCGCGGGTATGGATACCCGCCTCGGTCAGCTTGGTGATCAGCTCGGGCGTGAGGCCTTCGACATCGCGCAGGTTCTGCGAGACGCCCTCGGCGTTTTCTTCCTTGGCGATTTCCATGGTCAGCAGCGCATCCTTGGCGCGTGTACGCAGCTCGGTCACAGTGTCCTCATCGAAGGATTCAATTTCCAGCATTTCCTGAATGGGCACATAGGCCACTTCTTCCAGGCTGGTGAAACCTTCGGAGATCAGGATGTCGGCGATTTCTTCGTCCACATCGAGCTTTTCCATGAACAGCTTGCGGCTGGTGTCGGTCTCGGTGGCCTGCTTTTCAGCGGACTCGTCGGCCGTCATGATGTTGATCTTCCAGCCGGTCAGCTCGGCGGCAAGGCGCACGTTCTGGCCACCACGGCCGATGGAGATCGCGAGGTTTTCCTCGTCCACCACCACGTCCATGGCATGGCGCTCTTCGTCCACCACGATGGACGAGACATTGGCCGGAGCCAGTGCGCCAATCACAAACTGGGCCGGGTCTTCGCTCCACAGGACGATGTCGACACGTTCGCCGGCCAGCTCGTTGGTGACGCCATTGACGCGGGTACCGCGCACGCCAACGCAGGTGCCAATGGGATCGACCCGCTTGTCATGCGACAGCACGGCGATCTTGGCGCGCGAACCGGGGTCACGCGCGCAGGACTTGATCTCCAGCAAGCCTTGCTCGATTTCGGGCACTTCCTGGCGGAACAACTCGATCATGTACTCGGGCGAGGTGCGCGACAGGATGATGGGCGCGCCACGCAGGGTGGTGTCGACTTCCATGATCATGGCGCGAACGCGGTCACCGGAACGCAGGTTTTCCTTCGGAATCATGTCACCGCGGCGCAGGCGGCCTTCAACGCGGCCGGACTCGACAATGATGTCGCCCTTGTCCATGCGCTTGACGGTACCTACGAAAATTTTGTCGCCGCGCGACATGAAGTCGTTGAGCAGCATTTCGCGCTCGGCATCGCGGATTTTTTGCAGAATGACCTGCTTGGCCGCCTGGGCACCGATGCGTCCGATAGGAAGACTTTCAACCGGCTTTTCAATGTAGTCGCCCTCTTCAATGTCGGCGATTTCTTCGCGTGCATCGCTGACCAGCTCTTCGGCTTCGGGATTTTGCAGGCCGGCTTCGTCGGGAACGACCAGCCAGCGGCGGAAAGTTTCGTAGTTGCCACTGTCACGGTCCACCACAACACGGATGTCCGTGCCCTCGGCGTACACCTTCTTGGTCGCAGAGGCGAGCGCGAGCTCGACCGCGCCGAAGACGACGTCACGTTCAACATTTTTCTCACGCGAGATGGCATCAACCAACATCAACAGTTCGCGATTCATTTCACAAGCCTGCCTTTCTTTATATCTCTGTTCCGGGCGCCGCTTTCGGCCGGCGCCCCTTGAAGTCCACCACAGGCGCCAGACGCGCCTGCACAATTTCATCGAGGGTAAAGCCCAACGCCTGCAGCGGCGGCGGCACCCTCTTCCTGCTTACCTTCTGGCCGGGCTTGGCCTCTGGCTCGTCGCTCCAGACAATCTGCCACCCGGTGGCGGCGCGCTCCAGCGTGCCGCGGAATTTCTTGCGGTTGGCCGACACGGCCGAACCGGCAACTGCCGCAATCCCAATCGGCGTTTTCAGCGTGATGTCCACCAGCTCGCCGGCGAAGCGCTCAAAATCCTTTTCGCTGCGCAAAGGCCGGTCAATGCCCGGCGAGCTCACCTCGAGCCGGGAATAGGCCGCGCCTTCGACTTCCAGCACAAACTGCAACTGGCGGGTGACTTTTTCGCAGTCTTCCGCATTGATGAACCGCTCTTCGGTCCCGGCGCTGTAAGCATGGTCAATCGTCACACGCAGCAAGCCGCCGCCGGTCCGTTCTATGTCGACAAGCTCGTAACCCAGTCCGGTGACTGTCTGCTCAATCGTCTCGTGTAAAGCCATTCAGTTGCAAAAAACGCCTGTAAATTCAAAGGCCTGATCAAAAGTTGTAAAAACAAACGCCCAAAAAAAATGGGCGGTGAAAACCCGCCCATTTGGTCGTGAAGGGCATATTCTACCCCTTCAGGTGCCCCCGTGCAAGCAGTTTACGTGCCCGGACCGACTCAAAGCCCTACATTTGCGCGGCGACCAGCGTCCGTGTGTAGGGATGTTCGGGTTGCTGCAGCACCTTGTCGACAGAACCCGATTCCAGGACCTCGCCGTCCTTCATGACGATCACCTGGTGGGCCATGGCCCGGATCACATCCACGTCATGGGTGATCAGGAGGTAGGCCAGGCCTTTTTCGCGTTGCAGGCGCTGCAACAGCGCCAGCACCTGCTTCTGGATGGTGACGTCCAGCGCGCTGGTCGGCTCGTCCAGCACCAGCAGCTGCGGCTGCACGATCAGGGCCCGGGCGATGGCCAGCCGTTGCCTCTGACCACCCGAAAACTCATGGGGGTAGCGCTGCAGCAGACCGGGGAAATTCTGCCCCCACGCTCCCTCACTGCGTGTAGCTCGCTGCCCCCCAACGGGGTGGGCTCCGTCCTGGGGCGGCCTGGCGACTGCGCTCTGCTCCGCGCCAAGGCCCACCTCCTCCAGCATCTGAAGCACCCGCTCGCGACGCCCCTCGCGATTGAGGTCCGGCTCATGGACCAGCAAGCCTTCACCGACGATCTCTTCCACCGTCATGCGCGGCGACAGCGAGGAATAAGGGTCCTGAAACACCACCTGCACCACCCGGCGTATCGCCTTGTTGGCCACAGTGTCGGGGCCCCACTGGCGTCCGACCACGTCGAGCGCGCCCGCATAAGGAAGCAGCCCCAGCGCGGCCATGGCCAGCGTGGACTTGCCCGAGCCGGACTCGCCCACCACACCCAGGGTGCGACCGGGCTGGATGGCAAAAGCCGCTCCCTTGACGGCGACGAATTCGCCTTTTCTGAACCAGCCCCGGATGCCCGGAATGGGAATGGGGTAGCTGACCCGCAAGTCCCGGCCCTGCATCACCGGTGCGGCCTGCATGGACAGCTCTTGCGGGACGTCCCGCTGGGGCCGGCTGTCGATGAGCTTTCGGGTGTACGCGTGCTGCGGATGCGAAAACACCTCGTTGACGCCACCACTTTCGACCAGATGGCCGTTTTCCATCACCGCCACCCGGTCGGCAAAACGCCTCACCATGTTCAGGTCGTGGGTGATCAGCAGCACAGCCATGCCGGTCTGGCGCTGCAAGTCAGCCAGCAGTTCGAGCATTTGCACCCGCAGTGTCACGTCCAGGGCGGTGGTCGGCTCATCGGCCAGCAGCAGTTTGGGCCGGCCCGCCAGAGCCATGGCAATCATGGCGCGCTGGCGCTGCCCGCCCGAGAGCTGGTGCGGATAAGCCTGGGCGCGGCGCGCTGGCTCGGGAATGCCGGTGGCAGCCAGCGCCTCGATGGCCGAATCCCAGGCCTGGCGGTTGGACAGGCCCTGCTTGAGCTGCAGCACCTCGGCGATCTGGTTGCCCACGGTGTACAGCGGATTCAGGGCCGTCATGGGCTCCTGAAAAATCATGGCGATTTCACGGCCCCGGATGGCACGCAGCTCGCGCTCTGAAATGGACAGCAAATCAAGGCTGGGAGACGCAGGGTCAGCGCCCGAAAGCATGGCCGAACCGGAGATGTCAGCGTTCAAGACCAGCCGCAGCAGCGCCAGCGCGGTGACGGTCTTGCCCGAGCCTGACTCACCCACCAGGGCCAGCTTCTCGCCGGGGTGGATGTGGAGGTCCACGCCGTGGACGACTTCCTTGTCGCCGAAGGAGACGCGCAGGCCTTTGACGTCGAGCAGTGGGGCGTGTCCCGCCGCCGGGCCGCCCCAAGGCGGGACAGCCCCCTCGGGGGGCAGCGAACCACGCGCAGCGGGGAGCGTGGGGGCCATCATCTGTCGGCTTTCCGAGGATCCAGCGCATCACGCAAGGCGTCTCCCATGAAAGTCAGCAATAAAAGCGTGATCACCAGCACGGCAAAGGTAGACAGCGAAATCCACCACGCGTCGATGTTGTTCTTGCCCTGACTCAGCAACTCTCCCAGCGACGGCGTGCCCGGCGGCACGCCAAGGCCCAGAAAGTCAAGTGAAGTCAAAGCCAGGATGGCGCCGCTCATGCGAAACGGTAAAAAGGTGATCACCGGCGTCATGCTGTTGGGCAGGATGTGGCGCCACATGATGCGCCCGTTGCCCACGCCCAGCGCGCGGGCCGCCTTGACGTATTCCATCTGCCGGTTGCGCAGGAATTCGGCGCGCACATACTGCGACAGGCCCATCCACCCAAACAGCGACAGCAGGACCAGCAGCAGCGCCACGCTGGGCGCGAAGATGGCGCTGAAGATGATCAGGAGATACAGCTCCGGCATGGAATCCCAGATTTCGATAAAGCGCTGAAAAGCCAGGTCAATCTTTCCGGCGAAAAAACCCTGGATGGCACCACTGACCACGCCAATCAACACGCCAATGGCCGTCAGCGCCAGCGCAAACAGCACCGAGAGCCGAAAGCCGTAAATCAGCTGGGCCAGCAAATCGCGCCCTCTGTCGTCCGTGCCCAGCAGGTTGTCCCGCGTGGGCCTGGAGGGGTTGGGCTCTTTGGCAAAGTAGTTCAGCGTTTTCGGTCCATAAGGGTTGGGCGCGTAGACCGCCCAGTTGTCACCTTTGGACAGCTGCTCGCGGATGAAGGGATCCAGAAAATCGGTGGGCGTTTCAAAGTCACCGCCAAAGGTTTTCTCGGGATAGGTGGCAGCCATCGGAAAGTAGAACTGCCCGTTGAAACGCACCACCAGCGGCCGGTCATTGGAGACCACTTCGGCGAACAGGCTGACGAACAGCATGATGCAAAACAGCACCAGGCTCCAGTAGCCCAGACGGTTGCGCTTGAAGCGCAGCCAGGCCCGCCTGCTGGGGGAAAGGTGCGCGGTGGGGCTAATCAAACTTGACACGGGGGTCCACCAGTACATAACCGAGGTCGCTGATCAGTTTCGTTATCAGGCCGATCAGGGTGAAAAGATACAAGGTGCCAAGCACCACGGGATAGTCGCGCCGGATCACGCTTTCGTAGCTGAGCAGACCCAGGCCATCGAGCGAAAACAGGGTTTCAATCAGCAGCGCACCGGTGAAGAAAGCCCCCAGGAAAGCCGCCGGAAAGCCCGCAATGATGGGCATCAGCGCGTTGCGCAGCACGTGCTTCCACAGCACCTGCCGCTCGGACAAACCTTTGGCGCGGGCCGTCAGCACGTATTGCTTGCGGATTTCTTCCAGGAAGGAGTTTTTGGTCAGCATGGTGGTGACGGCAAAGCTGCCGACCACCATGGCCGTGATCGGCATGGCGATGTGCCAGAGGTAGTCCACAATGCGCGCGCCCCAGCTGAGCTCTTCCCAGTTGCTGGAGGTGAGCCCGCGCAGGGGGAACCACTGCAACTGCCCGCCGAACACCACCAGCAAGGCCACGCCCAGCACGAAGCCCGGAATGGCGTAGCCCACCAGCACCAGCAAGGTGGTGACCAGGTCAAAGCGCGAGCCGGCCCGCACTGCCTTGGCCACGCCCAGCGGCACGGCAATCAGGTAGCTGATGAAGAAGGTCCACAAGCCCAGGCTGATGGAGACCGGGAGTTTTTCCAGGATGAGTTGCCACACGTCCTTGTTCTGGAAAAAGCTCTTGCCCAGATCGAAACGCGCGTACTGGCCCAGCATCTGCCAGAAGCGCTCGTGCGGCGGCTTGTCAAAGCCATACAGGGCCTTGATTTGCTCCAGCTTCTTGCTGTCCACGCCCTGCGCGCCACGGTAGCTCAGGCCTCCGCCTTCTGCGGAACCGCCCGCACCGGCCTTGGCCTCGGCCATGTACTGCTCCACAGGGCCCCCGGGCACGAACTGCGTAACGATAAAGGTCACCAGCAACACGCCCAGCAAGGTGGGGATCATGAGCAGCAGCCGTTTGAGGATGTAGCTGGCCATGGTCAAGGACCCCCAAGCAAATAGTTAAGGTCCGCGAAAGGTTTCCCCATCCAAGCAGGGGCCGCGGAACCGGCTCCGCCGGGCCGCAGGCGCAGCGCCCCCCCGGGGGGCAGCGCAGTACACGAAGTGACAAGCGTGGGGGCCGTCATTTCTTCCACCAGGTGTCGATGGCCCAGGCTTCGCTTTGGGCATAAGGCGGACTGACGGACGGCAAGGCCAGCCGCCAGGCGTTGTAGGCAATGCGATGCGTGCCCGCTGTCCACTGGGGAATCAGGTAGTGGCTGTGCGCGATGATGCGTTCCAGCGCGCGGCAGGCGGGTACCAGTTCGGCCTTTGTATTGGCGCCGGTCATGCGCGACACCATGTCATCGACCGCCGGATTTTTGACGCCTGCGTGGTTGCCCGAATCCTCGACGTCGGCAGCCTTGCTGCCAAACAGGTCGGCAAACTCCTGGCCAGGTGTGTGTGTGCCCTGGTAGGCCAGGGAAGTGATTTCAAAGTCAAATTTTTGCAGGCGCTGCTGGTACAGGGCGAAATCCACCTGCCGGAACTTCAGCTGGATGCCCAGTTTCTCGAGGTTGCGCATCCAGGGGCTGATGGTGCGGGCACCGCCTTCGTTGCTGTCCATGTATTCGATAGTGAAGGCCTCGCCTTTGGCATTGCGCAGCACGCCGCCCTGCACTTCCCAGCCGGCTTGCCTCAGCAGCTCGCGCGCCTTGCGCAGGTTGCCCCGCAGAGACGCCTCGCCATCCGTGCGCGGCGGGGTGTACATGGCACCAAACACGGCCTCGGGGACCTTGCCGCGCCAGGGTTCCAGCAAGGCCAGCTCCTCCGCTGCGGGCAGTCCGGAGGCCTGGCAGTCGGTGTTGCCAAACAGGCCCGCGACCCGCTGGTAGGAGTTGTAGAACATCTGGCGGTTCATCCACTCGTAGTCAATCGCCAGACCCAGCGCTTCGCGCACCCGCACGTCCTTGAGCTTGTCCTTGCGGGTGTTGAGCACATAGCTTTGAAAACCCGCGGGCAGCTTGTGCTTGAACTCCCCCTTGACCAGTTCGCCGGTGTCAAAACGCTTGCCTGTGACGCGCCGCGCCCAGTCCCCCGCCGAGAAAAACCGCATCAGGTCAAACTCGCCGGCCTTCAGCGCTTCCAGCCGCGCCGTGTTGTCCTTGTAGATCTTGACCGTGATGCGCTCGAAATTAGCCGTGCCCCGCCGCACGTTGAGGTCCCGCGCCCAGTAGTTGGCATCCCGCACATAGGTGATGTCCTTGCCAAAGCGGACCGGGCCTATCCTGTAGGCCCCGCTGCCAATCGGAATGTCCATCACTACCTGGTCAAAGCGCTTGGGTTTGCCGTCCTCCATGCCCCACTTGCGGCTGAACACCGGCAGGCCGCCAACGGTCAGGGGAATCTCCCGGTTCAGGCGTTTGAAGCGGTAGCGCACCGTGCGCTCGTCCACCACATCCAGGCCCGCCACGTCTTCCAGCGCTGTCTTGTAGGCCGGGGAGGTGTAAGGGCCCATCAGCGTGTCGTAGCTGTGCTTCACGTCCGCAGCCAGCACCGGATCGCCATTGTGAAACCGCGCCTCCTTGCGCAGCCGGAAGGTGGCCGACAGGCCGTCAGCCGCAACCTGTACATCCTCTGCCAGCAGACCATAGCCAGCGCCGGTCTCGTCCAGTGCGCCGGCCAGCAGACTATCGAACATCAGTCCAGAGAGGTAGGCCGGGGCCGAGCCCTTGATGGTGAAGGGGTTGTACTTGTCGAAGGTGGAGACGCGCAGATTGGAGACCAGCCGCAGTTCGCCGCCTTTGGGCGCAGCCGGATTCACGTAGGCAAAGTTGGCAAACCCCGGCGGGTACTTCAGGTCGCCCCACAGCGCGTAACCGTGCGCGGCCCAGGACGGCGCGGCCAACAGGGCAAGCGACACCAGACTCAGCGACCGGACAAAAATCCTCATGCGACAATTCTGCATCAACTACCGCAGGGAAAACTTCATGGGCTTTTTGACCGGCAAAAAACTACTGATCACGGGCGTGCTGTCCAACCGATCCATCGCCTACGGCATTGCCAAAGCCTGTCACGCGCAGGGCGCCGAGCTGGCCTTCAGCTACGTGGGCGAGCGTTTCAAGGATCGAATCACCGAGTTTGCCGCCGACTTTGGCTCCACCATGATCTTTGACTGCGACGTGGCCGACGACGCGCAGATCGACAAGCTGTTTGCCGACCTGGCCAAAACCTGGCCGACCTTTGACGGCTTTGTGCACAGCATTGGTTATGCGCCGCGCGAAGCGATTGCCGGAGATTTCCTGGACGGCCTCTCGCGTGAAGGCTTCAAGATCGCGCACGACATCAGTGCCTACAGTTTTCCGGCCATGGCCAAGGCCGCTCTGCCCTATCTCAACCCCAAGTCAGCGTTGCTGACCCTGACCTACCTGGGCGGCGTGCGCACCGTGCCCAACTACAACACCATGGGTCTGGCCAAAGCCAGCCTGGACGCCTCGGTGCGCTACCTCGCCGAGTCGCTGGGCAACAAGGGCACAGGCATGCGTGTCAACGGCATCAGTGCCGGCCCCATCAAGACGCTGGCCGCCAGCGGCATCAAGGGCTTCGGCAAGATCCTCAGCGTCGTGGCCGAAGCCTCGCCGATACGCCGCAATGTGACGATTGAAGACGTGGGCAACGTCGCCGCGTTTTTGCTCAGCGATCTGGCAGCAGGCGTCACCGCAGAAATCACCTATGTGGACGGCGGCTTCAGCCAGGTGGTGGGCGGCATCACCGAGCCTGCCGAACCCGCCTGACACTCCTGTTTTTATAGCAACAAACGTCCACGCTTAAAGGGCCAAAGCCACAAAACATCGCACCGTCCGGACCGGCGAACGTGGAGCACGGGCGACTGGTGAAGAAAACGGTGTTCTGCCCTTTGATGACGCGAATAGTTTGCTATATAAAACATAGCAAATCTGAGCGGCACGGCTGCAACGCTCAGGTCTTGCGCCAGTATTCATAAGTCCATGCCGGACGAAAACCCGCCCGCAGGTACAGCGCCCTCGCCGCGAGGTTGCCTTCTTCGACCTGCAGGAACATCTGTTCGATTCCTTTTTGCATCGCGGCGTGGGCGATACCGGCAAGCACGCGACCGGCCAGCCCCCGGCCCCGGCAGGCTTGCGCGGTGCGCATGCCGTGCACACTGGCCCAGCCATGCGAGAAAGCCGCCGCACCGGCGGCCACCGTCTGGCCCCCGTCGCGCACGCTGGCATAGAGCGACCCCTCGGCCCGGCTCAGCGCCCTGACGCGGTTGGCGCCATCCACCGGGTCAAACCCCTCGCCAAGAAAAAGAGCCGCCCACGCCTCGTCGGGTGCACCGGCAAGCTGGGCGGGACTTTGATCAGAGACCTGACACACGTTCTGCGCTGCGGCCACCTGCACCTGCGTGGGCCGCTGCGCCTTGTAGCCCAGCCGGCCCAGCTCTTGCCGGGCGGTGTCAAAACAAACATGCGTCGCGAGGCGAAAGACGGCGGGCAGGCCGCGCGCCTGGTAAAGCGATTCGATTTCCCGGATGCTGGATGGCGCAACTGCGCGATGCCGCAGCGGCACTGCGCTTGTGGCCCGCCCTATCGTGCCGGAGTCAAACGGCAGCAACCAGCCGTCCAGTTCCACCACCGCTTCAGGCGAGACGGCGGCGACAGTTGCCCTTTCGATGTTTTCTACATCGCCCTCTGTCATGGGACAGCCCGCGTTGCCTACGCTTTCACACAGTCTGCGTAGTAGCGCTTTTTCCCGTCGGCATCGTCTTCTTCCACAAGGCCGTGGATGTCGGTCTCAAAACCCGGGCACTGCGCGTTGAACTCGCGTGAGAACTTCAGGTAATCGACAATTTTCTTGTTGAAAACCTCACCGGGAATCAGCAGCGGGATGCCGGGCGGGTACGGCGTAACCAGTCCCACCGTGATCCGGCCTTCCAGCTTGTCGATCTCGACACGCTCGGTCTTGTGCAGCGCAATGTGGGCGTAGGCGTCGCTGGGCTTCATGGCCGGCGTCAGGTCGCTCAAATACATGTCGGTGGTCAGGCGCGCGATGTCGTATTTGGCGTAGAGGTTGTGGATGTGGTGGCACAGATCGGCCAGACCCATCTTCTCGTAGCGCGGAAACTTCTGGCAGAACTCTGGCAGGATGCGCCACATCGGCTGGTTCTTGGCGTAATCGTCCTTGAACTGCTGCAGCGCGGTCAGCATGCTGTTCCAGCGGCCCTTAGTGATGCCGATGGTGAACATGATGAAAAAGCTGTAGAGCCCGGTTTTCTCCACCACCACGCCGTGTTCGGCCAGGAACTTGGTCACGATGCTGGCCGGGATGCCGGTCTTGGCGAACTTGCCATTGAGGTCCATGCCCGGCGTGACGATGGTGGACTTGATCGGGTCCAGCATGTTGAAGCCGGTCGCCATCTTGCCGAAACCGTGCCAGTTGACGCCGGCTTTGGCATTTTTGGACTCGCCCTTGATGATCCAGTCTTCCGAGCGGCCTATGCCTTCTTCCACCAGCTTGTCCGGACCCCAGACCTTGAACCACCAGTCGTCGCCGTATTCCTCGTCGACCTTGCGCATGGCGCGGCGAAAATCCAGCGCCTCGGCAATGCTTTCCTCCACCAGCGCGGTGCCGCCGGGTGGTTCCATCATCGCGGCAGCCACGTCGCAGCTGGCAATGATGCTGTACTGCGGCGAAGTCGAGGTGTGCATGAGGAAGGCCTCGTTGAACAGGTGACGGTCCAGCTTGACCGTCTGCGAGTCCTGCACCAGCACATGGCTGGCCTGGCTGATGCCGGCCAGCAGCTTGTGGATGGATTGCGTGGCGTAGACCATGGCCTGTTTCGGCCGCGCGCGCTTTTTGCCCATCGCGTGGTAGCTGCCGTAAAACGGGTGAAAGGCCGCATGCGGCAGCCAGGCCTCGTCGAAATGCAGGTTCTCGACGTAACCGTCGAGCATGCCCTTGATGGTTTCGGTGTTGTAGAGCACACCGTCGTAGGTGGACTGGGTGATGGTCAGCACGCGCGGCTTGACCTTCTTCGCGTCAACGCCCTTGAGCAGCGGATTCGCCTTGATCTTGGCCTGGATGGAGGCCTGCTCGAACTCCTCCTGGGGGATAGGGCCGATGATGCCGAAGTGGTTGCGCGTGGGTTTCAGGAACACCGGGATCGCGCCGGTCATGATGATGGCGTGCAGGATGGATTTGTGGCAGTTGCGGTCCACCACCACCACGTCGCCCGGCGCCACCGTGTGGTGCCAGACCATCTTGTTGGAGGTGGACGTGCCATTGGTGACAAAAAAGCAGTGGTCGGCATTGAAGATGCGGGCGGCATTGCGCTCGGAGGCACCGACCGGACCATCATGGTCCAGCAACTGGCCCAGCTCTTCCACCGCGTTGCATACGTCGGCACGCAGCATGTTCTCGCCAAAAAACTGGTGAAACATCTGCCCCACCGGGCTTTTCAGAAAAGCCACGCCACCCGAGTGCCCCGGGCAGTGCCAGGAGTAGGAACCATCCTCGGCGTAATCCAGCAGCGCCTTGAAAAACGGCGGCTGTACGCCTTCGAGGTAACTCTTGGCCTCGCGGATGATGTGGCGCGCCACAAACTCCGGTGTGTCCTCAAACATGTGAATGAAACCATGCAACTCGCGCAGGATGTCATTGGGGATATGACGCGAGGTTTTGGTCTCGCCATAGACGTAAATCGGAACGTCCAGGTTTTTGCGGCGGACTTCTTCAATGAAGTGCCGCAGGTTGAGCACCGCCGGGTCCAGATCCGGGCCGGGCGTGAACTCCTCGTCGTCGATCGACAGGATGAAGGCACTGGCGCGGCTTTGCTGCTGCGCAAACTGCGACAGGTCGCCATAGCTGGTGACACCCAGCACCTCAAAGCCTTCCGTCTCTATGGCCTGCGCCAACGCACGGATGCCCAGGCCGGAGGTGTTTTCGGAGCGGAAGTCTTCGTCAATGATGACGATGGGGAAGCGGAATTTCATCAAAAGGCCTTTGCCTGGAACTGCAAGAAAAAATCGATCTGGGCCGAAGTGTAAGGACATTTGTTGACTGCTGAACCCAGGGGGGCTTCCAGAAGGCCGGTTAAGCTTGCCAGCGGGCATTTGTGGCCCAAAATGTGGCTTTTACGAAACGGGAGGGAGCAGAGCATGGCTGAATCGACGATCTGGTGGTTGCTGGCGGGAGGCGCGGTGGCGCTGGAGCTGGCAACCGGCACGTTTTACCTGCTGATGCTTGCAGTGGGCCTGGCTGCGGCTGCGCTGGCCGCGCACCTGGGCCTGGACCTGTCGGCGCAAATCCTGGTGGCGGCGGCAGTGGGCGGTGGCGCGGTGGTGCTCTGGCACTGGAAACGCAGCAAGGACCCCAAGCCCGCCGAGGCCCAGTCCAATGCGGATGTGCAGATGGACATTGGCGAGACCGTGCATGTCAAACACTGGAACGCCGACGCGACCGCCAGCGTCAAGTACCGTGGTTCCCAGTGGGCCGTGGTGCTGGCCGACACGGATGGCGCACCCCAACCCGGCCTGTTTCGGGTCAAGGAACTCAATGGCAACCGCCTGGTGGTCCAGAAGCTGTAAGACATTGACGCCATCCCGCATTGGGAAGGCAGCCTCTCTTTTTTGATTTACCGGAGAACCCCAATGAAAATGGAAATTGCACTCGTCATCCTCGTGATTGCCGTGATTTTTATCATCCGCAGCATGAAGGTCGTGCCCCAGCAGAACGCCTGGGTGGTGGAGCGCCTCGGCAAATACCACGGCAGCCTGACACCCGGCCTGAACTTCCTGATCCCCTTCATCGACCGGGTGGCCTACAAGCATTCGCTCAAGGAAATCCCGCTGGATGTGCCCAGCCAGGTATGTATCACCCGTGACAACACCCAGTTGCAGGTGGACGGAATCCTGTATTTCCAGGTCACCGATCCGATGCGCGCCAGCTACGGCTCGTCCAACTACATCGTCGCGGTGACCCAGCTGGCCCAGACCTCCCTGCGCAGCGTGATCGGCAAGCTCGAGCTCGACAAGACCTTTGAAGAGCGGGACATCATCAACGCCCAAGTGGTGGCCGCCATTGACGAGGCCGCGCTGAACTGGGGCGTGAAGGTGCTGCGCTACGAGATCAAGGACTTGACGCCGCCCAAGGAAATCCTGCACGCCATGCAGTCGCAGATCACCGCCGAGCGCGAAAAACGCGCCCTGATCGCTGCGTCCGAAGGCCGCCGTCAGGAGCAGATCAACATTGCCACTGGTGAGCGTGAGGCATTTATCGCCCGATCTGAAGGCGAGAAACTTGCAGCCATCAACAACGCCCAGGGTGAGGCTGCCGCCATCACGGCGGTCGCTGAAGCCAATGCGCGCGCCATCGAAGTGGTCGCCGCAGCCATCCGCCAGCCCGGCGGCGAAATGGCCGTGCAACTCAAGGTCGCCGAGAAAGCCGTCGAGGCCTATGCCCACGTCGCCGCCGACGCCACCACCACCCTGATCGTGCCCAGCAACATGACCGAGGTGTCGGCCCTGGTCGCTTCGGCCATGAAGATGGTTCAATCCACCAGCAAATGATGGCCCCCACGCTTGTCACTTCGTGTGCCTTCGGCGGTGCGCTGCCCCTTGCACGGGAAAAAGGGGCTGTGCTTGCTTGGGGCGGCCCTGCGCTGCGCACCCCTCCTTTCCTGAGATCCGTATGACCACCAAAAACGTGCTGGGTACAGAACTCGTGCCCTGCTCCTACGATCCGCTGACCGGCTATTTTCGCGACGGCTGCTGCAATACCGACGAGTCGGACCTCGGCTCACACCTGGTCTGTGTGCGCGTGACGGCGGATTTTCTGGCCTTCTCAAGCGAGCGCGGCAACGATTTGTCCACGCCACGCCCTGAATACCGTTTTGCCGGGCTCAAGGCGGGCGACCGCTGGTGTCTGTGCGCCAACCGCTGGCGCGAAGCCCTGGAGGCCGGTGCTGCGCCACCGGTGGTGCTGGAGTCCACCCACATCAATGCGCTGGAGTTTGTGAGCCGGGCGCAGCTTGAGAAGCATCGTTTTCACAACGTTGCGCATTAACAAGCCGGCCAGCACTGCTACAATCGAGGGCTTCGCGGAAGGGTGGATGAGCGGTTTAAGTCACACGCCTGGAAAGCGTGCGTAGGGTTAAACCTACCGCGGGTTCGAATCCCGCCTCTTCCGCCAATGATCATCCCCATTGATCAACACAGCCTCCAAACTGTCCTGAAAGCCCCACCAGCTGGGGCTTTTTTGTTTGTGTCTGATTTGCCCCCTACGACACCGTGGGCGAACGCATGAACAGTTTCGCCACCGTCTGGCGCAGCCAGATGCCGCCCGCGTCAGCCGTGAAGCGTTCATGCCAGTGCTGCTTGACTTTGTAGTGCGGTAGCGCGACAGGCGGCTCCAGCACCTGGACATGCTCCTGCGCCGCCAATGCCATGCCGAACAATCGGGGCACGACCACCAGAAAATCGGTCTGCGCCACGATGCGCGCCACGCCCAGGAAGCTGGGCACACGCAGTACCACACGGCGCTCTATTTTTTTTCGGGCCAGCACCTTGTCAACAATGGTGTGGCCGGTCCCCGCGGTGGCGACCAGGATGTGACCTTCGGCGGAAAAAAGGCGCGGACTGAGCCGGCCCTGTATGCGGGGATGGTTTTTCGCTGCCAGACACACAAAGTCCTGTTCAAAAAGCGACTGTTGATAAAACCCGGTCTCCAGATTCGGCAGAAAGCCCACCGCCAGATCAACATCGCCGGACGCGAGTCTGTCCCGGCTGTCCGCCGAAATGGTCTCCGCCCTGACCACCAGTCCGGGCGCAGTTTTTTGCAGGTAGTTGATCAAGCCCGGCAGGATGATGATCTCGCTGATATCGGACATGCAGATGCGAAATTCACGCACGGCATCCGCAGGAGAAAACACGGCCGGCTTGCAGCGCGCTGCATCAATTCGCGCCAGCGCTTCAAGCAGCTCGGGATAGATGATTTGTGACCTTGGCGTGGGAATCATGCCTTCCGCTGTGCGAACGAACAGGCGGTCATCAAAATGCTGGCGCAGCTTGTTCAGGGCAATGCTCGCGCTCGCCTGCTCCATGCCAAGCCGGGATGCCGCCCGGGTCACGCTTTTCGTTTTGTAGATTTGAACGAAAACTTCGAGCCAGTCAACGCTGAGTTTTGCCATGCAAGCAGTATATAAAAACAATATAGTGCCTATTGCTGCAGGCCGGTTGATGCAATAGTCCGGCACTGCCATAGTTGAGCGCACCCTCCCTACAACGGCTCAACATGCAATTTCACTTGAACGGCTTCAGAACCGGCGATCCCGGCCTTCTGGACGCGGCAGTCCCCACCCAGGCGCCAGGCGCCGCCCTGCCGGCCGAGGCCGACGTCCTGATCGTTGGCTGCGGCCCTGCCGGACTCACGCTGGCGGCCCAACTGGCGGTCTTCCCGGACATTCGCACGGTGGTCGTCGAGCAAAAAACCGGTCCCTTGCAACTGGGTCAGGCCGACGGGGTCGCATGCCGCACGATGGAAATGTTTGAAGCTTTCGGATTTGCGCATCACATCCTCAAGGAAGCTTACTGGGTGAACGAGACAAGCTTCTGGAGGCCGGATGACGCGCAAGGCGCAGACGGAAGCCGGATCGTGCGCAGTGGACGTGTGCCCGACGTGGAAGAAGGCCTCTCGCACATGCCCCATGTGATCCTGAACCAGGCACGGGTTCACGACTTCTATCTTGAGAAGATGGCAAAGTCGGCCACACGGCTGGTTCCTCACTACGGCCGCCGGCTTGCCAGGCTTGAACGCGCGCCTGATGAATCGCTCACGCACCCTGTCACGGTGCAGTTCGAGCGGCAGGATGCCGGTCACACAGGTGAGCTGGAAACCCTGAGCGCCCGCTATGTGGTGGGTTGCGACGGCGCGCGCAGCGCGGTGCGCCCATCCATGGGACTTGCACTCAAGGGCGACTCCGCCAACCACGCCTGGGGCGTGATGGATGTGCTGCTTGTCACTGACTTTCCGGATATCCGCCTCAAGGCGGTGATCCAGTCTGCCAACGAGGGCAGCGCGGTGCTGATACCCCGCGAGGGCGGCTACATGGTGCGCATCTATGTGGAGATGGACAAGCTCAACGAGGACGAACGCGTCGCGGGACGCAACATCACCATTGAGCAACTGATAGCCGCTGCACGGCGGATCTTTCATCCCTACACACTGGATGTCAAGGAAGTGGCCTGGTGGTCGGTCTACGAAATCGGCCAGCGACTCTGCGACCGCTTTGATGATGTCAGGCCGGATGACAACCAATTTCACGCACCCCGTGTCTTCATTGCAGGGGACGCCTGCCACACGCACAGCCCCAAGGCGGGTCAGGGCATGAATGTCTCGATGCAGGACGCGTTCAACCTGGGCTGGAAGCTGGCCGCCGTGCTCCAGGGACGCAGCCCGGCGAATCTGCTGCACACCTACACGGCCGAGCGACATGCAGTCGCCAAAGAGTTGATTGACTTTGATCGCGAATGGGCCGCCATGCTCAGTACCAGCACCGACCCCGCCGAAGTGCAGCAGTACTTTGTGCAGCATGGCCGTTACACGGCGGGAACGGCCACGCACTATCAGCCTGCCCTGCTCACGGGCCCATCCACGCACCAGGACCTGGCCGAAGGGCTCGTCATCGGAACCCGTTTTCACTCGGCCCCGGTTGTCCGCCTGGGCGACGGGAAACTGATGCAGCTTGGCGCGGCCTTTGAAGCGGACGGCCGCTGGCGCCTGATGGCGTTTGCCGGACGAAGCGACACCGCCACGTCCGATTCGCCCGTCGGCAAACTGTGCCGCTACCTTGCCGAATCTGCGCAATCGCCCCTCAAGCTGTACACGCCAGCCGGTGCGGATGCAGACGCAGTCATGGACGTACGGGCTGTGTTTCAACAACACCCTCACACACTCGCCATCACAGCCATGCCCGGACTGCTGTTTCCGCCAAAAGGTCGATACGGCCTGCGCGACTATGAAAAAGTGTTTTGTGCCCTGGACGAGGACGGCAAGGACATTTACGCCATGCGCGGCATCAACCGCGAGAACGGCTGCCTGCTTGTCGTGCGACCCGACCAGTACATCGCGCATGTCCTGCCAATCAGCGACACGGATGCGCTGGCAGAATTTTTTGCCGGCTTCATGTGCAAGCCCCTCCAGTGAATAACGGGGGACCGGCCCGGATGCGGACCTCGCGCCTCGTGGCCAAAAAAAAGCCACCTCGCGGTGGCTTTTTTGCTTGTGCCGGGGAAACTTATTCCAGAGCAGTCTTCTTGCCATCCTTGTAGTTGTACAAGGTGATGGCCGGGTTTTTCAACTCGCCGTTGGGCAGGAATTCGATCGTCGTCGTGACGCCCTTCATGCTGGTCTTGATCAGCTCGGGAGTGTAGACCTTGGGGTCGCTGGACTTGGCGCGTTTCATGGCATCCACCAGCACAAAGGTCGCGTCGTAGGTGTACGGGCTGTAGACCTGGAACTGGTTGGGGTACTTCTCGTCGTAACGTTTTTTCCACTCGGTGCCGCCTGGCATTTTAGCCAGTGAGGCGCCGCCTTCGGCGCAGATCACGTTTTCAAGCGTCTTGGCACCGCCGGCCAGCTTGGCAATCTCTGAGGTACAGATGCCGTCACCACCGAAGTACTTGACCTTGCCCATGCCCAGTTGCTCCATCTGGCGCAGCATGGGGCCGGCTTGTGGGTCCATGCCGCCGTAGAACACCGCATCAGGGCCCTTGGCCTTGATGGCCGTCAGGATGGCCATGAAGTCGGTGGCCTTGTCGGTGGTGAACTGCTCGTCCACCACGGTCATGCCCTTTTCCTTGGCGGTCTTCTTGAAGATGTCGGCAACGCCCTGGCCGTAGGCCGAGCGGTCGTCAATGATGGCGACTTTTTTCAGCTGAAGCTTGTCTGCGGCATAAAACGCCAGGCCGGCGCCAAGCGCCAGGTCATTGGCGATGATGCGGTAGGTGGTCTTGTAGCCAGGCTTGGTGAGGTCGGGGTTGGTGGCGGCGCCCGTCACATGGGGGATGCCGCAGTCGTTGTAGACCTTGGAAGCGGGAATGGTGGTGCCCGAGTTGAGGTGGCCAACGACGCCAGCAACCTTGGAGTCGCACAGTTTTTGTGCGGCGGCGGTGCCCTGTTTTGGATCGGCGGCGTCATCTTCGGCAACGATTTCGAACCTGGCCTTCTTGTCGCCAATCATCACGCCCTGTTTGTTCAGGTCTTCAATGGCCATGCGCACGCCGTTTTCATTGTCCTTGCCATAGTGAGCCTGGGCACCTGAAACCGGAGCAACGTGACCAATCTTGACGACCAGCGTGTCGCCGGCGGGAGCAGGAGCTGCGGCTGGCGCTGCGGCAACAGGTGCAGCTTCCTCTTTCTTGCCACACGCAACAACCATCATGGCGGCCAAAGCGACCGCAGTCCATTTCATTTGCATAAATTCACTCCAAAATTATTAGGAAACTACCGAAAAGGTTGAGAACATTTTTGCTCAACGGCCCCGAACATATCGCAATTTTCGCGCCCGCACCATAGCAAGCTTCCCTAGGAGCGCTGCCACTGCGCCCTGGCATACAAAAGGTTACGTTGAAGCCGGCCCGCATCGGACTCATGCGCCGGAAGGGGGCAGGTTGTCCAGCTCCTTCTCAAAGGCTTCGTCCACCGACTGCCTCACCACCAGCTCGATCTCCTCGCGCAGTATGGGCGCGAGCGACTGGGTGTGCGCCACCACCACCCGGCCGACGGTCTCGCGCAGCAGGCGGTCCAGCGAGAGGTCGACGCGCTGCATGACCCTGTGAATCATCTGCTCCTGTAGAAGCGCCAGATCGCCGGACGCGGGCGGTGATGCAGATGCGGCACCAGGCCGGGCACGGGACGGCGCCTGCTGAACAACCTCGGTCAGAGTAGGGACAAAGCGCGGTGGCAAGGCAGAACGGGTCATGGGTTCTCCACAGGTTGGGCCAGGTCATGGCGCTTCATCTCATAGCCCCGGTCGGCGTAATGCTTCCAGCGGGTGCGGGCTGCTGCGCGGTCTTCGTCGGCCAGCGTGACCAGCTCGATGAAGCGCTCAAAACGCTCAAACCCCGCAGGCACCTGCGCCCCCAGGTTGACCAGCACTTCGTGGTGCGGGCAGGCATCGAGCGAAGCAGCCAGCAGTACCGGCGTAGCCGCCAGCGTGGCGGCGGACGCGCCCGACTGGCAATGCGGTACAAACTCGTGCGCCGAAAACGTCCACAGCAACTGGTCCAGACGCTTCAGTGCGTCCGGCTCGCCCGTCACCACCACGCGCGCGCCGGTGCTGCAGGCCTTGCGCAGCAGCCGGCAGCTGTAGGCCAGCTTGTCCGGGACATTGAAATGAAAGGCTACTTCCGTCATGCCGCGATGTCAGGCTTTTTTCACTGTGCGTTTCCTGGCGACTGGCCCGGCGGGCAGCACCTGGCCGAGCAAAAATTCCACCAGCAAGGGGACGGGCCGGCCGGTGGCGCCCTTGGCAGGGCCGCCCTTCCATGCCGTGCCGGCAATATCGAGGTGCGCCCATGGAAACTTGCCGGCAAAGCGCTGCAGGAATTTGGCTGCGGTAATCGACCCGCCTGCCCGCCCGGCCACATTGGCCACGTCGGCGAAGTTGGTCTTCAGGCCCTCCGCATACTCGTCATCCAGCGGCATGCGCCAGCACAGGTCCAGCGAGCTGTCTCCGGCCGCCGACAGCGCCTGGGCCAGCGCGTCATCGCTAGAAAACAGGCCGCTGCGCACGGCGCCCAGAGCGATCACACAGGCGCCGGTCAAGGTCGCGATGTCCACCACGGCGCGCGGTTTGAAGCGCTCGGCATAGGTCAGCGCGTCACACAGGACCAGCCGGCCTTCAGCGTCGGTATTGAGAATCTCTATGGTTTGCCCGCTCATGCTGGTGACCACGTCCCCGGGCTTGATGGCGCGGCCATCAGGCATGTTCTCGCAGGCGGGAATCAGCCCGACCACATTGATCGCTGGTTGCAGGGAAGCCAGCGCCCTGAAGCTGCCCAGCACACTGGCCGCGCCGCCCATGTCGAACTTCATTTCGTCCATTTCGGCAGCCGGCTTGATGGAAATGCCGCCCGTGTCAAATGTGATGCCCTTGCCGATCAGGACCACCGGCGCCTGGGTCCTGGGGGCGCCACTGTAGTGCAGGACGATAAAGCGCAAAGGCTCTTCCGAACCCCGGGCCACCGCGGCAAACGAGCCCATGCCGAGCTTGTCCACCTCTTTGGGCCCCAGCACCTCGACCTTGATGTTGGGCAGCTTGCCAAGCTCTTTCGCGGCCAGGCCCAGAAGTGTCGGGGTGGCATGGTTGGCCGGGCGGTTGGCCCACTCGCGCGCCAGCGCCACACCGCGTGCCAGACCCACGCCTTCTTCAAAGCCGGCGCGGCTGGTGGCCAGTGCCGGGACGGCAATCATCACCCTTGCCAGTTTCTGTCCGGCAGGCTTGGACTTGGTGGCGTCGTAGCTGTAGCAGGCATGGTCGCAGGCCAGCACGGCGCAGCGTACCGTCTCGGGCTTGAGTTGAGGCAAAGCGCTCAGGCCGATCAACACACGCCGCGCCGGGCTGCCCTTGAGTGCGGCCATCGCTGTGCTCACCGCTGCCTTGACACTTTTCACACTTGCGTCGCCCGCGCCCACCAGCAGCAGCCGGGTGGCGGCAATGCCCTGTGAGCGGTAGGCGCCCAGCAGCTTGCCGGGTTTGGTCTCGAAGTCGCCGGATGCGATGGCCAGCGCTGCGAGTTTGGAGATGGCGTCGCTGCCGGCAGCCATCCCGTCAGGCACCAGCACGATCAAGGCGTCGCATTTTTCAGCGCAAATTCGGGGAAGGCTCAGGGTTTTGAGTTCAAAGTCCATAATTGGGGGTTGGCTCGCATGCGCACTGGCAGGCGTGGGTTGTTAAAGGCTGGTTTCAGGCAATGTTATTCGAATCTTCGATCCGCAAAGAGTTGGCACGCAGTTTTGGGGCAACCCTTGTGGTTTTGATGACCATCGTGATCACCATCATCCTGATCCGCACACTGGGACAGGCATCGCGCGGCAGCGTGAACCCGCAGGACGTGATGATGGTCATGGGCTACTCGGCCCTCGGGCGCTTGCCCATCATCCTGACGCTTTCGCTGTTTGTGGCCATGGTCAGCACCCTGTCGCGCATGTACCGCGACAGCGAGATGGTGGTCTGGTTTGTCAGCGGGCGCGGACTGGCCTTCTTTTTGGTGCCCCTTTTCCGTTTTGCCTGGCCCGTCCTGCTGGTCATCACGCTGATGTCGGTCTTTGTCTGGCCCTGGTCCAACGAGCAATCCCAGGAAATGAAAGACCGTTACGAGCAGCGGGGCGATCTGGAGCGTGTCTCACCTGGCCAATTCCAGGAGTCGTCCAGCGGCAACCGCGTGTTTTTCATAGACCGTGACGTCAGCCAGGAAAAAGCCAGCAGCAACGTCTTTATCGCCTCCACCGAAAAAGGCAAAAACTCGGTGACCACCGCGCGTTCGGGCCGCATTGAAACCGTGGGCACCTCCCAGGTCCTGATGCTGGACAACGGCCAGCGGCTTGAAAACGAGATTGGCAAGTCAGCCATCAAGATCACCGAATTTGCGGAGTACGGCAGCAAGGCCGGCGACGACGTGCTGGCCGACGGCACCCTGCCGGAGCGGTCCAAGTCCACGCGCGACCTGATCCGCACACCTACCCCGGCCAACCAGGGCGAGCTCGCGTGGCGGCTGGGCATGGCACTTGCCGCCGTCAATTTTGTGGTGATTGCGCTGGCCCTGGCCAGCGTGAATCCGCGCGCCGGGCGCAGCGGTAACCTGATTTTTGTGCTGTTTACCTTTGTGGTCTATCACAACCTCCTCAATCTGGGGCAAAGCTGGATCACCGTGGGTGTGGCCAACTTCGGGCCCTTTTTGCTGGCCTTGCATGGCGGGGCCCTGCTGCTGGCGCTGACGTGGCTGGCCAAACGACATCTGAACTGGACGTTCAGGGCGGCCGCCACGCGCCAGTTAAAGCGCCAGGCCGACCGTCGGGCAAGCAAGGCTGCCTCATGAAGACCATACGTCGCCTGATTTACGGCGAGGTGCTGGCATCCATCGCTTTTGTCGCTGCCGGGTTTCTGGCGCTGTTTTTCTTTTTTGACCTCGTCGACGAACTGCAATACCTGGGTAAAAACGCCGCAGGCGCGGTGGTTTCCGACGCCAATACCTACCAGATCCGCCATGCACTGCTGTATGTGACGCTGCTTATCCCCAGCCACCTGTACGAACTGGTGCCTATCTCGGTGCTGATCGGCACCATCTTCGTGATGGCACGACTGGCGCAAAGCTCGGAGTACACCATCCTGCGCACCAGCGGTCTGGAGCCATGGCGTGCGCTCAAACTGCTGCTGGCGCTGGGCGGATTCTTCGTGATTCTGTGTTTCGCCACTGGTGACTATCTGGCCCCGGCCGCAGACCGCACGGCGCAGTTGCTCAAAGCCCGCTACCAGGGCCGCATCACCGTCGGGCAAACCGGCGCCTGGCTCAAGGAAAAGCAGTCCTACAACAGCTATGTGGTCAATGTTGGCGCCCTCTCAGCCGACAACGAAATGCAGGGCGTGCGGGTATTTGAGTTTGGCAACAAGGGGCAACTGATATCCATCACCCGGGCGCCCACCGCCAGATTCACCGCGGAGGACGCATGGATGCTTCATGGCGGTACCCGGACGGAATTTGCCGTCAGCGCCAACCAGACCAGCGCAAGCGGCGAGACACGGGACACCGCAAAAATCAGCATCAACAAGATCGACAGCTACCGCTGGCCCACCGAAATCAGCGCCGAGATGGTGTCGGTTGCCGTGCTCAAGCCCGAGCGCATGGGCACCATCGACCTGTTTAACTACATCCGCCACCTCACGGCCAACGGCCAGACGGCCCAGCGGTATGAGATTGAATTCTGGAAAAAGGTGTTTTACCCGCTCAGTTGCCTGGTCATGGTGGTGCTGGCCCTGCCCTTTGCCTACCTGCACTTTCGCAGCGGAGGCATCGCCGGCTATGTCTTTGGCGGGGTCATGATCGGCATCAGTTTCTTTTTGCTCAACAACGTTTTTGGCTACATCGGCAATCTGCAAAACTGGCAGCCCTGGCTGGCGGCGGCGGCGCCCGGCCTGCTGTACATGGCCATTTCACTGGGTGCCTTTGGCTGGCTGGTACTGCGCCGATGACGGCGACGGCCATCATTCTTTTTGCCCACGGCTCGCGCGACCCCTTGTGGCGCCTGCCGATTGAAGCGGTGGCCCAGGCCATCCGCCAGCGCGATCCCGCCGCGCAGGTCAGCTGCGCCTACCTGGAGCTGTGCAGTCCCGATCTGCCCGCAGCCGCCGCACAACTGGTAGCCGCGGGCGCATCGGCCCTGAGGGTGTTTCCCCTGTTTCTGGGAGTTGGCAAACACGCCCGGGAAGACCTGCCCGGTCTGGTGGAGCAGCTGCGCGCTGCGCATCCGGGCGTAGCGGTCGAGCTGCTGCCCACCGCAGGCGAGGACAGCCGGTTGACCGCCCTGCTGGCCGATATCGCGCTTTCCTGAGCTCGCCCGTGCGCCTTTCTTTAGGCGGAAACAGGTGAAGTATGTACTTGACAAACCCTTAGACAAGGGTAACAATCAGGCCATACCGAAAGAAAACCATGGCCGCAATATTCGAACTCCCCCACTTCCAAGACGCTGACAAGGCACGCGAGTACCTTGAAAACCTCCGCTGGGCTGATGGCGTTGTCTGCCCTCATTGCGGCGTTATTGACGGTCATTACAAATTGCAGGGCAAGTCCACCCGCCCCGGCGTTTACAAATGCGGCTCATGCTCTGAGCAGTTCACCGTCACTGTTGGCACGGTGTTTGAGCGCTCCAAGATCAAGCTCAATGTCTGGCTGCAAGCCGTCCACCTGATGAGTGCCAGCAAAAAGGGCATCAGCGCCAAGCAGATCGAGCGCATGCTCGGTGTGTCTTACAAAACTGCGTGGTTCATGTGCCATCGCATCCGCGAAGCAATGACCCCCAACATCTATAACAAGATGGGTGGCCCCGGCACCATCGTGGAAGCTGACGAAACCTATTGGGGCAACAACAAGGCCGCGAAAATTCAGCGCGGCGCAAAAATGAAAATCGTCTCACTGGTTGAGCGCGAGACGGGCCAAAAGCGTTCGTTTCACGTTGCCAATGTCACCAGCGAAACCGCCCGCGCCGTTCTGAAATCACAGGTACATCACGAAACGCACTTGATGACTGATGAATCCAACATCTACACCAAGGTTGGCCGTCAATTCGCTCAGCACAGCACCGTGAACCACGGCGTTAAAGAATACGCCCGTGGCAACGTTACTAGCAATACCGTTGAGTCATCCTTCGCCATCCTGAAGCGCGGCCTCACAGGCACGTTTCACAGCGTCTCTGAGCGCCATTTGCAGCGCTACGCTACCGAGTTCGACTTCCGCTGGAACTACCGCTCAGCCAATGGCTTCAATGACATTGAACGCGCTGATGCAGCCCTTAAAGCCATCGGTGGCAAGCGCCTGACTTATCGGCGGATTAACGGCCAGCAAAGCGCCCACCTTTGAAAGCCTTGTAGCTAAGCTACTTGGCAGCAAGGGTAAAACCTAAAAGTCCAGCGCCGCCACACGCTACAGTCCATAGCTTCACAGGGGGAAGCTATGCGAGAACTAAAGGTAATGGTCGCGGTCGATGGAATGGACGGGTTTTCGCTCTGCGATGCTATCGAGCTGCAAGGCGGAATTTGGCTCGTGCCCAAATGGATCGAATCCCCATCCGAAGGATGGAAAACCCCAGCGCGAATGTTTCTGATGAACTTACTCCCGCATCAGAAAATGGGAGGGGATTGGCCGAATGAATATGTACTAAGCGAGTCACTGCCCAAAGAGTTGTTCGACGGGAGCGACACGTCGAAACTAGATATTCGGTTCTCTGTTCAAGATGCGCCGATTGCCATCCAGATACCGATAACAAAGGGTGTTCACTAGTCATTTCTAGTCCACAAAAAACCGGCTCACTTGGCCGGTTTTTCTTTTTCAGGTTGAGGTTTAACCTTGGGGTCTGGTGGCGTGTCAAGCATGCGCTTTAGTACGTCATCAAATACAGGTGGTTTTCCGTCCGGGATTTCAGGAGGTTTGTTCATGGGTGACGATCCGGTAAATGACTTGATGGCTAAGTTCTGTCAAGCATTAGGCTATTTTATTTATTCCTACGTCCAGGCCGAGTCTCACCTGAAGCGCGTTGCGATCCACAAAACTGGAGTTCAAGAAAACATCGGACGCGCTCTGTATGCGTCGGCGAGGGTCAAACCCATTATCGATACGCTTCGCAGGATTCAAGAGGGCTTGGAGGTGAAAAATCATGTTCGCCTACAAGAGGCCTTTGCACAGTTTGCGACCATCACCGAAATGCGCGACAAGCTTATGCATCAAGGCTTCCATGTAAAACAAGACCTCACGATTGAAACGACCAATGGGTACATCTCCAATGCGAATAATCGCAAGACATTTCTGGTTTCCATTGATGACCTTCAACTAATGTCCTCCGATCTTGCTCTTATTCAAGCGCGATTTTCGGTTTACGGCATGCCTCCACCTAGCGGCCCGGACGAAGCGGTGAAGGCTTACCTTGACGCGCTTGAGCCAACTTTATCCGCTCCATTTCGGTATAAATTTCCCTCGCCAAAGTGAAATTGTCGTAGGTGTCTGCGATCTCATCCAGACGCGCACAACCAGCCGAAACCATTTCCGGCGTAATCTCAACAACGGCTTGAGCAACCGGCCTGTCACGCGGCTCGATTATTGGGCTCATATTAGGGTTTGTCAAATACATACTTCGCGGAAACAGGCATAATGAACCAAGTAATTAGCTTGAATAAGATATGAATCTTCACCAATTTCGTTTTGTCCAGGAAGCCGTCCGGCGCAACCTGAACCTCACCGAGACAGCACGCGCGCTGCACACCTCGCAACCCGGCGTCTCCAAGGCCATCATCGAGCTGGAGGAAGAACTCGGCGTCGAGATTTTCGCGCGGCACGGCAAGCGCCTCAAGCGCGTGACAGAGCCCGGAGAGCATGTGCTCAAAAGCATTGAGCTGATCATGCGGGAGATCGGCAACCTGCGGCGCATCGGCGAGCAGTTCTCGGCCCAGGACAGCGGCACCCTGTCGATTGCCACCACCCACACGCAGGCCAGGTATGTGTTGCCGGTGCCGGTTGCCAGGCTGCGCGAAGCCTTCCCCAAGGTCAATGTCAGCATGCACCAGGGCTCGCCCGACCAGGTCGCCCGCATGCTGATCGACGAAGTTGCCGAGATCGGCATTGCCACCGAATCCCTCACCCAGTACGAAGAGCTGGTCACCCTGCCCTGCTACGAATGGCAGCACATGCTGGTGATGCCTGCAGACCACCCCCTGGCCAGCCAGGAAAACATCACACTCGAAGAACTCGCGCAGCAGCCGCTGATCACCTACCACCCGTCGTTTACCGGCCGCACCAAGATTGACCTGGCCTTTGCCGCCAAACGCCTGCAGCCGCGGATTGCGCTGGAAGCGATCGATTCCGACGTCATCAAGACTTACGTGCGCCTGGGCCTTGGGGTGGGCATCGTGGCCGAGATGGCGCTCAAGGACGATGGCACCAACAGCGACCTGCTCTCCCGCGCGGCCGGACCTCTGTTCGGTGTGAACGTGGCGCGCGTGGCTTTCAAGCGCAGCTCTTATCTGCGCAATTTCGTCTACAAATTTGCCGAGCTGCTCAGTGACAAACTCGACCGGGCCGCAATCACCAAAGCCATGAGCAGCCGCCACAACGAGATGGAGCCCTGACCACCATGACGACAGCAGACACCGTTATCGAACGCACACCCGCACTGCGCACCAAACTGCCTGCGGTAGGCACGACCATCTTTACCGTGATGTCGGCGCTGGCACTGGAGAAAAAGGCCGTCAATCTGGGCCAGGGCTTTCCGGACTTTGAATGCGACCCGCAGCTGGTCAACGCCGTCACCGATGCGATGACCCGGGGCCTGAACCAGTACCCGCCCATGACCGGCGTGCCGGTGCTGCGCGAGGCCATCGCTGCCAAGCTGCTTCAATTGCACGGCCGAAGCTACGACGCCAACCTGGAGATCACGGTGACCGCCGGCGCAACCCAGGCCATCATCACTGCCATCCTGGCCGTCGTACATCCCGGTGACGAAGTCATCGTGCTCGAGCCCTGTTACGACAGCTATGTGCCCAACATCGAGCTGGCAGGCGGCGTGGCCGTCCGGGTGCCCCTGATCCCCGGCAGCTTCCGGCCCGACTTCGACAAAATCTCTGCCGCCATCAGCAGCAAAACCCGCGCCATCCTCATCAACTCGCCGCACAACCCCAGCGCCACCGTCTGGACGCGCGAGGACATGCTGCGTCTGCAGGACATACTGGCGCCCACCGACGTGCTGCTGATCAGTGACGAGGTCTATGAGCACATGGTGTTTGATGCAGCCCAGGGGCGGGCGCATGAAAGCGCCGCAAGGTTTCCCGGGCTGGCGGCGCGTGCCTTCATCGTCAGCAGCTTCGGCAAGACCTACCACGTGACCGGCTGGAAGGTGGGCTACGTCGCCGCGCCCGCTTCACTGACGGCGGAGTTTCGCAAGGTGCACCAGTTCAATGTATTCACCGTCAACACGCCGGTGCAGTACGGCCTGGCGAGCTACATGGCCAACCCGCGGCCGTATCTGGATTTGCCGGCCTTCTACCAGCGCAAGCGGGATCTGTTTCGCGCCGGCCTGGCCAGGACCCGCCTGAAGTTGCTTCCCAGCGAAGGCAGCTACTTCCAGTGCGTCGATATCTCCGGGGTCAGCGATCTCAACGAAGCTGACTTCTGCAAATGGCTGACCACAGAGATCGGCGTGGCCGCCATTCCGCTGTCGGCGTTTTATGGCAATGGCTTTGACCAGCGGGTGGTGCGGTTTTGTTTTGCGAAGAAGGATGAGACCTTGAATCTGGCGCTTGAGCGGCTGGAAAAGCTATAAAAACGATAGCGCACTATTCCCGCCGCTAAAGGGCAAAGTGCCGATTTTATGGATGATCAGGCTCAAGCGTCGCCAACCCCGATGGGGGCAGGGGCGGTCAGCACGATGCGGGTAAACAGCCGGTCGTAACACGGGTCGCGTGCGCCGCCGGCCAGGGGGTCGCGTTGCTGCTGGAAGACCGCGTCCAGCTGGGCCCAATCGTCGGCCGTCAGTGCTTTTTGCGCCGTCGGCAGCAACTGTGTTTCTTCGATACGCATGTGCTCGAGGTAAAAACCCACATAGGCTTTTGCCGCGTCGGCAAAAGCTGCGTGCCGCGACTCGCCCACCAGCTCCCAGGCCAGCAGCAGGTGCTGCAGTTCCCGCACCTTGCCTTCGCCCATCATGTGGTCAGCCTCCAGCCGGCGGATCACCGGCATCAGCTCGGGCGCGGCGCGCGCAATCCGCGGAAACAGAAGATCCGACTCCTTGGGGTGGTGCAACTTCTCGGGAAACTCGTCGATGTAAAACAGCATCGCGCGCAACACGTCAAAAAAGCGCTCCGGCTCGTCGCCCGGACCTCGGTCCAGCATCATCAACAAGGAACGCAGCACGGCCGCCACGGCGGCATGCTCGTCGCGGATGATCTGGAGGGTGGAATGTGGCATGGAGACAGCTTGGCACAGGAGACGGCAGTGCGATTTGATCCATGTCAACACCCGGGAGCGTACGGCCTGCGGGCACCCCGTCCACAAAGAGTTCTGGGGACAGCCCCCCGGACTGTAGGAAGCCCCTGACGGCAATTCAGCGCACCTTCCTGCGTGCGCGCCCCGAAACGCGGGCAACAATGAATCCATTCATAACAAGGAGTTCCACATGTCCATTTCACTCATCCTGCTGATCGTCCTCATCCTGATTCTTGTGGGCGCATTGCCAACCTGGGGACACAGCCGCAGTTGGGGCTATGGTCCGAGCGGTGGCCTGGGTCTGGTGGTGCTCATTCTGGTGATCCTGCTGCTCATGGGCAAACTCTGACCGCAGGTCCCGCAAAAAACAAAGGGCTCCATCTGTCGATGGCGCCCTTTTTTCATGGCGTCTGAAAATCAGAACCTCATCTGTTTCAGGTCAGTTCCGAGCTGGTCCAGCAGTGCGCTCCAGTCACCCATGCTCTCCTGCCGGTACAAGCTGGCAGAGCCATACCAGGGAGTGTCTGCGCGTTCCAGCAACCAGCGCCAGTCGGGATTAAAAGGCAACAGGATCCACACTGGTTTACCCAGCGCGCCTGCCAGGTGAGCCACGCTGGTATCGACGCTCACGATGACATCCATCAGCTCGCACAGCGCGGCCGTGTCGCTGAAGTCCCTGATCTCTTCTCCGAAATGCGCAATGTCAGCGTGCTGCAACACACTCCGGTCGGCCTCGCGCACTTCCTTTTGCAGGCTCACATAGTCAAGGCCCGAGGGCAGGAATTTGATCAGCGTTGCCAGAGCGATGCTTCGGCTGCTGTCATTTTTATGCCCCGCGTTTCCGCTCCACACCAGGCCCACACGGGGTGCCGCTTTGGGACCCAGCCTGTCCTTCCACCCGCCGACTTTTCCCGCAGGTGTTGCAAGGTAACCGTTTGCCGAGGGAACAGTGTCGAGCGTGGTGCCACACACCAGGGGCAAGCTCAGCAGCGGGCAATGAAAGTCGGATGGCGGCAATTCTGCGCCCCTGGCTACCACATGCGACACGCCCTTCAGGCTGGTCATCAAGCCCATCAGCGGCGCCTGCACTTCCAGCACCACGCGCGCGCCCAGGGCATGGACCTGCGGGACGTACCGGCAAAACTGAAGCGTGTCGCCCAGCCCCTGCTCGCTGTGCAGAAGAATGGTTTTCCCTTGCAGCGAGGGCGTGCCCAGCCACAGGGGCTGGGCAAAATTGCGCGCCGGCATCTCGTCCCGACGCCATTCATACTTTTCCCAGCCCGCAGTGAGCCTGCCCAGTTGCAGAAAGCACATTCCCAGGTTCAGATGGACGCCGGGAAGATCGGGATTGAGCGCGATGGCCTTGTCATAGTTTTCAATCGCTGTTTCGGGCAAACGCCTCTCCCGGAACAGGTTGCCGCGGTTGTAATACGCCTCGGCAAAACCGGCCTTGAGCGCAATCGCCTTGTCATAGCTGGCGATGGCATCGTCCACCCGCTGCAAATCCTTCAGGGCAGCGGCGCGGTTGTAGTAAGCCTCCGCGTAAGCCTTGTTGAGCTCAATGGCCTTGTCATAACAGTCCAGCGCCAGTTGCGGCTGCTGCACAGCCTTGAAGACATTGCCGCGGTTGTTCCAGGCCACAACGCTGCGCGGATCGACTTCCAGTGAACGGTCAATCCACTGGAGTGCCTGGTCAAAGCGTCTGGTCTTGATGGCAATCACGCCCAGCATGTGCAGCGTGTCAAAGTGCCGGGGCTGGATTGCAAGCACCTGCTCGTAAATGGCCTGCGCCTTCTCAAACTCGCCTTGTTGCTGCAAGGCCAAGCCCTGGGCGTATGTCGGGGGCTCCAGAGTGGTCCCCGGTTTGCCGGACTGATGTCCGGGCGAACAGGAAACCGAAGAGCTGAGCTTCATGCCCAAATTGTAGGGTGAGCCTGATGCTTAGCTGTTGAGCTGAGCCCACAGCTTGTCCAGCCGCTTGATGCTGACCGGCTGGGGCGTACGCAACTCCTGCGCAAAAAAGCTCACGCGCAGCTCTTCAATCAACCACCGCAGCTCCTGCAACCGCACGTCAAGCGCACCCTTGCGCTCGGCCACCATGCGCCAATAGCGCTGCTCCTGTGGCCGCAGCTCGGCCAGGCGGGCCGCATCACGTGCCGGGTCGGCGCGCCATTTCTCCAGACGCAGGGTGATGGCCTTGAGGTACCTGGGGAAGTGCTGCAGTTGGGCGTAGGGTGTTGCCGTCAAAAAACGTTTGGGCACCAGCCGCTGCAATTGCTGGGCCGCGTCAAGCGCAGCTTCCGCCGCATTCTTGCTGTCCTTGATCTTGCGTTGGGCGATAGCGAATTCAATGAGAATGCCGGCCGCCAGCCGGGCCACCTCGCTGGCAATCAGGGTCAGGCGCCCTCGCCCGTCGTCCACACGCTTTTTGAAGTCTGCCTCGCTGGTCGGCAAGGGATCCATCAGAAAAGCCCGGTCCAGCGCAACTTCGATGATCTGCTCGCGCAGTTCCTCCAGCGTGCCCCCGCCCGAGTTGTCGGCGGCACGCCCGACCAGCATGTAGGCGGTGGCCATTTTCTGCAGATCAGGCAGGTTTTTTTCAAGGTACTTGAGCGCGTCCTTGATCTGCAGGGAAAAAAGCCGCCGCAAACCTGCGCGATGCCTGGTCGCAGCGACATCGGGTTCATCAAATACCTCGATGGTCACGGCATCCCCCAGATCGATCAGCGCCGGAAAACCAATCAAGGTCTGCTTGCCCTTGCTGATTTCCATCAGCTCGGGCAACTCGCCAAAACTCCAGCTGGTGTATCGCTCCGGCGTTCTGACCGGGGCTGGTTTGTCGGCCTGTTGATTTGCTATGTTTTCAGGAGCAAACTTCTCCCGTCCTTCAAGGGCAGAACCCCGATTTGGCTCATCATCGCCGGTACCGGGGTCGGTGTGGGGGTCCGCCCGCATCTTCAGTCCGGCCAGCGCCTGAAAAGCGCCCCGCGCCTGCGACCCCAGTTCGCCCTTGAGTGTGCCCAGGTTGCGGCCTGTGCCCAACTGGCGGCCATGCTCATCCACCACGCGAAAGTTCATGAACAGGTGCGGTGGCAGCATGTCCAGCTTCATGTCGCCACGTTTGATGTCCAGCGAGCTTGCATCGCGCACCAGCTTGAGCACTGCGTCTGTCAGCGAGCCGGCGCCAAACTTCTCCGGCTGCAGCAGCTCTGCCGCCATGCGCGCCGCCGTCTCGGGCAGCGGCACCAAACGCGAGCGAGGCCGCTGGTGCAGGGTTTTGATCAGTGCCTGTACCTTGTCCTTGAGCATGCCGGGCACCAGCCACTCGCAGCGCTCCTCGTTGACCTGGTTCAGCGCAAACAGCGGCACGTCCACTGTGACGCCATCTTTCGGGTCACCCGGCTCATGCAGGTAAGTGGCGGTGCAGTCCACACCGCCCAGACGCATGGTTTTCGGAAATGCCTGGGTGGTGATGCCGGCGGCCTCATGGCGCATCAGTTCCTCGCGGCTCAGCAGGAGCAGCCTGGGCTGCTTTTTGACCTCGTCCCTGTACCAGTGCTCGCAGGCCGCGCCCGTGCACATGTCGGCCGGGAGTTGCTGGTCGTAGAAGGCGTAGATCAGCTCTTCATCGACCAGCACGTCCTGGCGCCGCGCCTTGTGCTCCAGGTCCTGCACCTGCTCAATCAGCTTGAGATTGACCGCCAGAAAAGGCAGTTTGGTGTCCCAGTTGCCTGCCACCAGGGCTTCGCGGATAAATATCTCGCGCGCTGTCACCGGATCCACCCTGCCGAAATTGACGCGCCTGCCGTTGTAGATCACCAGGCCGTACAGGGTGGCGCGCTCCAGAGCGGTCACCTGCGCAGCCTTTTTCTCCCAGTGCGGGTCCAGCAACTGCTTTTTGAGCAAATGGCCGGCCACTTGCTCGACCCACTGCGGCTCGATGTTGGCAATGCCGCGGCCAAACAGGCGTGTGGTTTCCACCAGCTCGGCCGCCACAATCCAGCGGCCCGGCTTTTTGCTGAGCCTGGCACCGGGATGACGGTAAAACTTGATGCCGCGTGCGCCCAGGTACCAGTCTTCCTCATCGCTCTTGATGCCGAGGTTGCCCAAAAGGCCGCACAACATCGACAAATGCAGCTGTTCATAACTGGCCGGTTTGTCGTTCAGGTGCCAGCCCTGTTCGCCGACCACGCTGTGCAACTGCGAATGGATGTCGCGCCACTCGCGGACGCGGCGGATGTTGATGTAGTTCTCGCGCAGCAGGTTTTCGTACTGGCGGTTGGACAACTTGTGTGTCTGGCGGGTCAGACCCCGATGACCGGAAGCGTCCGCGCCAGCGGAGGCTTCGGTCGATCGGGCTCTGACCCCCACTGTTTGAACGTCCGCATCGTGTCCGCCGCGCACATCACCCAACCATTTCCACAGCTTGAGGTAACCGCTGAATTCGCTTTTCTCGTCGTCAAACTTGGCATGCTGCTGGTCGGCCTGGGTCTGCTTGTCCATGGGCCGGTCGCGCACGTCCTGCACGCTGAGCGCACTGGCGATCACCAGCACCTCGTCCAGCGCTTGCCGGTCGCGGGCTTCCAGAATCATGCGGCCCACGCGCGGGTCCAGCGGCAGCTTGGCCAGCGAACGGCCGACGGGCGTGAGCTCGTTGTCGTCGTCCACCGCGCCCAGTTCGGCCAGGAGCTGGTAGCCGTCGGCCACCGCACGGCCCTGGGGTGGCTCGATAAAGGCAAAGCTTTCAATCGTGCCCAGGTGCAGGGCTTTCATGCGCAGAATCACCGCCGCCAGCGAGCTGCGCAAAATTTCGGGGTCGGTAAAGCGGGCCCGGCTCAGAAAGTCCTGTTCATCGTAGAGCCGGATGCAGATGCCGTCGGCGACGCGGCCACAGCGACCGGCGCGCTGGTTGGCTGCGGCCTGCGACACCGGCTCCACCATCAACTGTTCGACCTTGTTCCTGAAGCTGTAGCGCTTGACGCGCGCCGTGCCTGCATCGATGACATAGCGAATGCCCGGCACCGTCAGCGAGGTCTCGGCGACGTTGGTCGCCAGCACAATGCGCCTGCCGGTGTGGCCGTCAAAAATGCGGTCCTGCTCGGCCTGACTCAAACGTGCAAACAGCGGCAGCACCTCAGCGTTGCGAAACAGCGGCTGGTGCGCCAGGTGTTTGCGCAGGTGGTCGGCAGCCTCACGAATTTCGCGCTCGCCCGGCAGGAAGATCAGGATGTCGCCGGCGCTGTGCGGGTTGCGCCAGAGCTCGTCCACCCCGTCGGCGATCGCGTCATTGAGGTCGTAGTCACGCGACTCTTCAAATGGCCGGTAGCGCTGCTCCACCGGAAACATGCGGCCCGACACCATGATCACGGGAGCCGGAATTTTCTGCCCCCACGCTCCGCGCTGCGCGTCGTCGCGAGGCCTTGCAGGCCGCGACTCGCCAGAGTCTTCGTCTCTGTCGCCTGTCCAAACCTGCTCAAGCAGGTTTGGAGCCGCAGGCTCCAGCCCCGCGGGGGCTGCGCCCGCCTTGGGGCGGCCCGGCGGCGGCGGACTTTCCGGCCCCCACGCTCCGCGCTGCGCGTCGTCGCTGCCCCCCGAGGGGGCTGCGCCGGCCTTGGGGCGGCCCGGCGGCGGCGCGTCTGACGCAAAGTAATCCGCAAAGCGCTGCGCATCAATCGTCGCCGAGGTGATCACCACTTTCAGGTCCGGCCGGCGCGGCAGCAACTGGCGCAGGTAGCCGAGCAGAAAGTCAATGTTCAGGCTGCGCTCATGCGCCTCGTCAATGATGATGGTGTCGTAGGCTTTGAGCAGCGGGTCGGTCTGCGTTTCGGCCAGCAGGATGCCATCGGTCATCAGCTTGACTGACGCATCGCGGCTGAGCCTGTCCTGAAAGCGCACCTTGTAGCCGACCACATCGCCCAGCGGCGTCTTCAGTTCTTCGGCAATGCGCTTGGCCACGCTGGAGGCGGCAATCCGGCGCGGCTGGGTGTGGCCGATCAGCCTGCCCTGGCCCGCGGGGTAGTTGAGCTTGCCGCGTCCCATGGCCAGCGCAATCTTGGGCAACTGCGTGGTTTTTCCCGAGCCGGTTTCACCGCAGACGATCACCACCTGATGCGCGCTCATGGCGGCGGTGATTTCCTCGCGCTTGCCTGATACCGGCAGGGCCTGTGGAAACTCGATATGCAGGGGAACGGTCAAGGGGGGTGTCGGCAAAGGGTTCAAAGCCTTTGATTATCGGCGCTGGGCACCAACCCGCGCGGCTCAGGCCGATTCGAGCGCCGGCATTTCCACGGCCTCACCACTGGCCTGGTCAAACCAGGCGACCCGGCTGGCATAGGTGGTGGCAACGCGTGACATGCCCCGGCAGGTGGCCAGCACATTGGAGGCCTTGGCAGCCGGGTCCGAAACCAGCAGGACACCGACGCCAATCTCCGCCTTCCAGCGGGTTTGCTCGTTCTCCCGCCGGGCGGCGTCCAGGCTGGTGTTGAGGGCCACCGACTTGGACAGGCGCGCGCAGACGCGGTGCGCCAGGCGCACCAGCTGGCCACTGTCCTGGCAGTTGCGCTGCAAAACCACAAAACCGTCGGTCGCCAGACGGCCTATCTCAAAGCGCAGGGGGACGGTGCGCCGCAAACGCCCGGCACAGACAAACAGCGCGTGGTTGACTGCCGCCGTGCCATGCAGCTTTTCCAGCACATACAGATTGCTGATACTCACCACAATCACCCCCATGGATGCCGGCTCACTGCGGTAGTGCTTGAAGGCGTCGCCTATCATCTGCCCGGTTTCTGTATGGGAGCGCATGCGGGTCACCGGGTCATAGCCCGGCCCATACACCATGACCTGGCGCAACTCGATCAGGTAGGAATAGCGCGTCCACAAGGCCGACGCCATCGCTGCCACATAGGCCGTCCCGGCGATGGCGCTGACGGCATGCACCTGCCATGGCACGTTGGCCCTGTCCAGGGCGATCCAGCTCATGCCGGCCATGGCCACCAGCAGGGAGAACACACCGGCAACCGCCGTCCAGCCCAGCCGGTCCCCGCGCAAGGCGTTGTGCAAGGCCACCGCCAGCGCAAATGCGGCCAGCGAGCAGGCAACCCCCACACCCAGTGCCAGCGATTGCCAGGGCGTCAGAAACCAGCCGATGGCTGCACTGCCGAACGCCAGCGCCAGCAAAGCGCCGGCAATACGCAGTTGCGCCTTGCGCCGGCGCATTGCGCCAACAATCATGAACAGCAGGTAGGCCAGAAAAGCCGAAACAACAAGTGCCACATGCGCCAGAAAGCGCGCCAGCGTGTCTTCGTTGGAAATCGGCAGCCCGCCCAGAAAGGCCAGGGCAAAAAATGCAGAGGCGCTGGCCGACAGCGCCGCGTTGAGCGAGATGCGGTGCAGCGAACGCGCAAACGTGACCGCGGAGACAGCCAGCATCAAGACCGTCAAGCCGAAGTAGCAACCCCAGAAGCCGAACGCCAATTTGTCCATGTGTCAGACCATTATCCGGGTTTCGCCCTTATCAAGGGGCGCGCTACATCCTCCCTTACACTCATTGCCATTGCCTGAAAAAGCCTGTACAGAACCCGAAAGCGCACCCATGTCTGCCGTCTTCAACTTCACCTTTGTGCCCTGGTTTCGCTCGGTAGCGCCCTACATTCACCTGCACCGCGGAAAAACCTTTGTGGTGGCGATTGCCGGGGAAGCCATCGCGGCGGGCAAGCTGCAGCATCTGGCGCAAGACCTGGCACTGATCCAGAGCATGGGCGTGAAGATCGTCCTGGTGCATGGATTTCGCCCGCAGGTCAATGAGCAACTGGCCGCCAAGGGCCACGAAGCCAAATACTCGCACGGCATGCGCATCACCGACACCGTGGCGCTGGACTGCGCCCAGGAGGCTGCCGGCCAGTTGCGCTACGAGATCGAGGCCGCTTTCAGCCAGGGCCTGCCCAACACACCCATGGCCGGCTCCACCGTGCGGGTCATCTCGGGCAACTTCATCACCGCGCGGCCGGTCGGCATTGTGGACGGCGTGGATTTCAAACACTCCGGCCTGGTGCGCAAGGTGGACACCGCCGGCATACTGCGCACGCTCGATTTTGGTGCCATGGTGCTGCTCTCGCCTTTTGGTTTTTCGCCCACCGGCGAAGCCTTCAACCTGACCATGGAAGAAGTTGCCACCAGCGTGGCCATCGAGCTGCAGGCCGACAAGCTTATTTTCATGACCGAAATCCCGGGCCTGCGCATCAACCCGTCCGAGCCTGAAAGCGAAGACAACCCGATAGACACCGAGTTGCCGCTGGCGGCTGCGGAAAAACTGCTGGCCCAGTTGCCCAACCCGACCCAGCCCACCGACACGGCCTTTTACCTGCAGCACTGCGTCAAGGCCTGCAAGGGCGGGGTCGAGCGCAGCCACATCCTGCCGTTTGCGGTGGACGGCTCGGTGCTGCTGGAGATCTATGTGCACGACGGCATAGGCACCATGGTCATCGACGAAAAACTCGAGAGCCTGCGCGAAGCCAGCGCCGACGACGTGGGCGGCATCCTGCAACTGATTGAGCCGTTTGAAAAAGACGGCACGCTGGTGACCCGTGACCGCACCGAGATTGAACGCGACGCGGGCCTGTACACGGTGATCGAGCACGACGGCGTCATTTTTGGCTGCGCCGCGCTGTACCCCTACCCCGAGGCCAAAACCGCCGAAATGGCCGCCCTCACGGTGTCGCCGCACAGCCAGAGTCAGGGTGACGGCGAGCGCATCCTCAAACGCATTGAACAACGCGCCAAAGCCCTGGGCCTGCAAAGCATTTTTGTGCTGACCACCCGAACCATGCACTGGTTCATCAAGCGCGGCTTTGTACAGGTGGACCCGGAATGGCTGCCCGAGGCCCGCAAGCGCAAGTACAACATCAACCGCAAAAGCCAGGTGCTTGTCAAAAAACTGAACTGATGGCATGGACGCAAGCACCCTGCTTCTCTTTGCATTCGTGGCGCTGGTGGCCATTGCCACCCCCGGCCCGACCGTCCTGCTGGCGCTGGCCAATGGCTCGCGTTACGGCGTGCGCCGCTCACTGCCGGGCATGCTGGGCGCGGTGCTGTCTGATTTCATTCTTGTCGGCGCCGTGGCTCTCGGCCTGGGGGCGCTGCTGGCGGCGTCGGAGTTCTGGTTTTCGGTGCTGAAATGGGTGGGCGCTGTTTACCTGGCCTGGCTGGGCATTCGTCTGCTGCGCTCCCAGGGCGGGCTGGATCTGCCGGCACAGGGCCAGGTCAGCGCAGAACACGGCAGCCGCGCGATTTTCATGAAATCATTTCTGGTGGCGGTGACCAACCCCAAGGGCTATCTGTTTTGCTCGGCCCTGCTGCCGCAGTTCATCGACCCGGCCGCTGCGCAGGTGCCGCAGTACCTGGCGATTGCCCTGGTTTTTACCGGCATGGACTTCTCGATCATGCTGGCCTACGCCTTCGTTGGCGCCCGGGCCATGCGTCTGCTCAAGGCCTCGGCGGTGCGCTGGGTCGATCGGCTGTGTGGCGGGGTGCTGCTCGGGCTGGCGGGTTCACTGGCGTTTTATCGCCGCAGCGCTTCGTAGCCTGCAACGGGTTCAGACCGCTGCCGCAATCTGCCGCAGCGCCTGCTCAAACACCTCGGGCGGCTGCCCGCCGGAAATCAGGTGTTTGTCGTTGATGATGATGGCCGGCACCGAGCTGATGCCCTGCTGCCGGTAGAACTGCTGGCGCTGGCGCACCTCTTCGGTGTACTCGCCGGAGGCCAGGATTTCCTGCGCACGGGCCACATCCAGACCGACCTCACCCGCCACGCGCGTCAGCACTTCGTGGGACCCCGGGTTTTCGCCGTCGGTGAAGTAGGCCTTGAACAGCGCCTCTTTCAGCGCAAGCTGAAGCCCTTGCCCTTCTTCCTCCGCCCAGTGCAGCAGCCGGTGTGCATCAAAGGTGTTGTAGATGCGGTTGCGTGCGCCTACGGTGAAGGTAAAGCCCAGTTCCTGGCCACGCGCACGAATCCGCTCGCGGTTTTGCGCGAGCTGTTCGGGCGAGGATCCGTACTTCTGCGTCAGGTGTTCGATGATTTCCTGACCCTCCGCAGCCATTTGCGGGTTGAGCTCAAAGGGCTGGAAATGCAGATCGGCCTGAACCTCTCCAGCGACGCGACCCAGCGCGTCTTCCAGCGCCTTCAGGCCAATCACGCACCACGGGCAGGAGACGTCGGAGACAAAGTCGATTTTCATTTTTTGCAGGACGGGAGCAGTCATGGGAAGCGGGCCTTTCGGTTGCAGTACGCCATCATGCTAGGCCATATCGAAGAACCCCGCGGGCTGTGGGCTTTCAGCCAGGGCAGGCCTCAATGAAAATCGCGGCTTTGCGTGCCCAGCCGCCCCAGCATGGGCGTGAGGTCTTCGAGACGCTGCGCCACCAGGTTGCGCACCGCGCCAAACCCTTTGGCGGTACCGCTTTCCTCGCTGCGCTGCCACACGCCATGCACAGCCAGCAAGCGCGCGTGAAGCAGTTCTGCGCGCTGCTCCTGGCGCAAGGACTTCCACACAATGACATTGACGGGGCCGGTCTCGTCTTCGAGTGTCACAAAAATCGTGCCGTTGGCGGTTTGTGGTTGCTGGCGCACGGTGACGATGCCGCAGCCTGCGACCTGCTGACCATCAGGCAGGGCGTTCAGTTCGCTGGCGCTGAGCAGGCCGCGCCTGGCCAGCCGCTGGCGCAGCAAGGCCAGCGGGTGGCGACGCAGGCTCAAGCCGGTGGCTCGGTAGTCGAACAGGATGTTCTCGCCCTCGGGCGTGTTGGCCAGCGCCAGCGGGGCCTCGTGGATGGGCACGGCCTTGAGCAGGCCGGGCGCGGATTTGATGGCGGCTGCCTCCCAGACCTGCTGGCGCCGGTGGCCCGCCAGCGGCAGCAAGGCATCGGCGGCCGCCAGGGCATTGATCTCCAGCGTGCCCAGCCGGGCGCGCGAGACCAGGTCTTGCGTGGAGGTAAACGGTGCTTCGTGCCGCGCCTGCACCAGGCGCAGGGCTGCAGCTTCGGCCAGCCCTGACACCAGCCGCAGGCCAAGGCGGACGGCGGGCTGGTTTTCCTTGATGCCCGGACAGAACGGCGGAGAAATATTTTGAGAAGGCTCCAGCGTGCAGTCCCAGTGGCTGTGCATCACGTCCACGGCCCGGACCTCCACGCCATGCCTGCGCGCATCCTGCACCAGTTGCGAAGGCGCATAAAAACCCATGGGCTGCGAATTGACGAGGGCCGCCAGAAAACAGGCCGGCTCGTGGCACTTGAGCCAGCAGCTCACATAGACCAGTTTGGCAAAACTGGCGGCATGGCTTTCGGGAAAGCCGTAATCACCAAAGCCCAGAATCTGCTTGAAGATGCGCTCTGAAAATTCGGCGCTGTACTTGTTTTTGACCATGGCGTTGACCAGGCGGTCATGAAAACGCTCGACCCCGCCCTTGCGTTTCCAGGCCGCCATGGAGCGGCGCAGGTCGTCGGCCTCCCCGGGCGTGAAGTCCGCGGCAATCATGGCGATCTGCATCACCTGCTCCTGAAAGATCGGGATGCCGAAGGTGCGCTCCAGCGCCGGATTGAGCGCGGGGTATTCCGGCGCGATGCTGCCATCGCGCCTGACCTTCTCGCGGTTCTTCAGGTAGGGATGGACCATGCCGCCCTGAATCGGCCCGGGCCGCACGATGGCCACTTCCACCACCAGGTCGTAATAACAACGCGGTTGCAGGCGCGGCAGCATGGACATCTGCGCCCGGCTTTCGATCTGGAACACGCCCACGGTGTCGGCCGCGCAGATCATGTCGTAGGTGGGTTTGTCATCCGGGGGGATGGTGTGCATTTCAAGCCGGCTGCCGCGCTGCTGGTTGACCATCTCCAGGCAGCGGCGAATGGCCGACAGCATGCCCAGCGCCAGCACGTCCACCTTGAGCAGACCCATGGCCTCGAGGTCGTGTTTCTCCCACTGGATGATGCGGCGGTTTTCCATGGAGGCCGGCTGCACCGGCACCAGCCGTGTCAGCTTGCCCTGCGTCAGCACAAAGCCGCCTACGTGCTGGCTCAGATGCCGCGGAAAACCGGTCAACTGCATGGCCAGCTCCAGCCACCGCGCGACCGGGCCGGCATGCGCCTGGAGGCCGGCCTCCTCCAGCTTTTGGGCCAGCGCCGCGCTGCCGTCGAACCAGAAATGTTCTTTGGCGAAACGTTCAATCAGCCCGGGCGCCATGCCCAGCGCCTTGCCGGTGTCGCGCAGCGCGCTGCGCGGCCGGTAGCTGATGACGGTGGCGGCAATGGCGGCGCGGTCGTGGCCATACTTTTCATAGATGTACTGGATCACCTCCTCGCGCCGCTGGTGCTCGAAGTCCACGTCGATGTCGGGCGGTTCGCGGCGCTCGCGGCTGATGAAGCGCTCGAACAGCAGATTGCTTTCAGCCGGGCTGACGGCGGTGACTTCCAGGCAATAACAGACCAGTGAATTGGCCGCAGAGCCGCGTCCCTGGCAGAGTATTTTTTGCTGCCGGGCAAAACGCACGATGTCGTGCACCGTGATGAAGTACATCTCGTAGCCCAGCTCTTCAATCAGGGCCAGCTCTTTGTCAACCTGCGCCTGCAGTTCAACACCCATCCCCTGCGGATAACGTTTTTTGGCGCCTTCTGCCGTCAGGCGCCGCAGGCACTGCGCCGGTGATTCAGCCGCAGGCACCATGTCCTGCTGGGGGTAGCGGTACAGGGCGCGGATCTCGTCCAGGCTGAAGCTGCAGCGCGCCGCCACCTCCAGCGTCGCGTGCAACAGTCCGGCCGGGTAGATGTCGCTCAGGCGCATGCGCGGGCGCAGGTGGGCTTCGGCATTGACCTGCAGGGCAAAGCCGCATTCATGCACAGTCCGGCCCAGCCGGATGGCGGTCATCACATCGTGCAGCGGCTTGCGCGAGCGCACATGCATGAGCACATGGCCCGCGGCCACCAGGCCGATGCCGGTGCGCGCCGCCACCTCCTGCAGCTGCTGCAGGCGCAGCGCGTCGTCTAGGCCCTGCAGCAGTTCGACAGCCAGCCAGGCCTGTATGCCAAACAGGCCTGCAGCCCAGTCGGCGTGAGCGCAGAGCGCTTCTGTATCGATAGCACCCGGCAACGGCGAGAGCAGGACCTCGCAATCGGTCAGCAGCGCAAAATCGGTCTCTCCCATGGCCACGCGGTAACTGCCTTTGGCGATCAGGTCGCCGGCCTGTCTGGCCGCAGTGATGAACTCGCACAGGTTGCCCCAGCCCGCAGCATTGTGCGGCAGCACGACCAGACGGAATGCATGAGCGGCCCTGACCTCGAACTCAGCGCCCGGCAACAGCTGGAGCCCCCGCTCTTTGGCAGCTTCATGGGCCCGCACCACACCGGCCACCGAGCACTCATCGGTGATGGCCAATGCCTTGTAGCCGAGGTCTGCCGCGCGCGCTACCAGTTCTTCGGCATGCGAAGCGCCGCGCTGGAAGCTGAAGTTGCTCAGCGCGTGCAACTCGGCGTAATCGGGAAGTGTGTAGCTGACCACGGGCGCGGTGTCAGGCAAAAAAACCATGCAGGTACCAGGCCCGCTGCCGGGCCGACTGCGGCGTGGCTACCAGTCGCTCGCTGTAAATCCACAGCAGGTCGCCCTGCCGGCTGCGGTAGACAAAGTAATCACGAAAGGCCCAGGGCTTGTCGCAGCCCCCGGCATGGCAGGCAGCGTCGCCATCGGCCAGCAGCCATTCGGCCGCCTCCAGCCGCTGCGGTCCGACCAGCCGCACCAGCTTGCCCTGCCAGACCGGGCTGTTGCCGGAAGTGGCCAGCCTGAGCGCCTGGGGCAACAGCCAGCCCGGATAAAGCGCTTCGGTCCGCAGCTCGTTTGCAGCGTCATTCTTTAAACTTTTTGGGCCTTTGGCCCTTGTTTGGCGCTCACCCGCCGCTATTGATTTGAGAGCGCCCTGGGCTGGAACCCAGCGCTGCATCAGCTCGGGGCGGTGATCGGCTGCGCTCTGCCAGGCCTGCACCTGCGTCTGGCCCAGACGCGCACTCAGGCGCTCGATCAGCTCAACCGCGCTGTCGCCCCGCCTGCTCTGTGTCATCAACAGGCTGCGGGTGGCGGCAGCCGCATCGGCCAGCGGCTCGGTCACCAGCGATTGCAGGCTCAGGCTGTGCACCGGCGCGGGCAACTGCTGCTGTGCCAGGTGTTCGGCCACCAGCCGCGTCACATGCCGCAAATCCTGCGCGGGCTGGGCCGTGCGAACCTCCAGCTCGCCAGTGGGCGCCACGTCCCTGCGTTTGTCCAGGTGCCAGGTGAGCCTGAGCGCGCTGAGCCCGCTTTGGCGGCCCAGCAACCAGGCCTGCAGGCTGGCCAGCAGACGCCCGGCGCCGGCCATCAGGGCCGGGGCGTGGGTAACAAGCGCGCCCAGCTCAAGCTTTTCGTCAAAGTGTTCGGGCAGTACCTCCCATGTGTATTCATCAGCCACTGCGCCGCGCGCCCGGTCCAGCGCATGCAGCAGTTCCGCGCCAAAACGCCGGGCCACGCCATCACGCGGCAGACGCAGGATGTCGTCCCAGTTGCGGCAGCCTGTGCGTTCGAGCACGCCCAGGTGCGGGCGCGCAGCGCTCAGGCAATGCATGGGCAGCTCGGCCACGCGTTTTTTAACGCTGCCCGCCGGGCTGGACTGGTAACGCAGTCGCCCCAGCGCTATCAAAGAAGTAGCGCCTTGCGCTTGCTGTACAAGGGCCACCACCTGATTTGATTCAAAGAATGTGTGCAGGCGGGCCTGTAGCAGCTGCACCAGCCGCGCCAGCCCGCCAAACAGGCGCAGGCTGCCGGTGACGTCCATCAGAACGGCTTCGTCGAGCAGCGCCACACGCGGCGTGAAACCCAGCGCCATGCAGGCCACCGCGCGCTGCGCCCCGGTCTCGTCCAGGGGCCCGGCGCCGGCCTCAGTGGTGATCGAGGTGTGCAAGGCGATCCAGCAAGGCATGGATGGGACTGTCCGGTGAGGTGACGGGGAGCAGCATGGGCGCCAGCTCGTCGCGCTGGCGGCGCACGCGTTCGCGGCTGGCCGCCAGCAAGGCCGACAACCGGGGCGGCCGCGTGGCCAGCAGCAGCGGCAGGGCCAGCGGCGGGCCTCGGCGCTTGAGCACATGGACGTGCAGGTTGCCTGCCTCGCTGCTGACGCCTTCAAGCAGCAGGCGCAGCGGCGCGGGCGAGGACTCGTGCTGCGCGTGCGACGTGCGAAAAACAAAGAGCAGCTTGTTGCAGGCATGGGCAGCCATCTGCAAACGACGCAAATGGGCGCTGCGCGCATCAGGCAGCCAGGCCAGCACGGCGGCAACATCGGCGCACTGCAAGGCTTCACGCGTGGCCCACAGCAGCGCGGGCGCGTCCCCCCTGATGGCCTGAACGCACAGCATGCGCTCCATGTTGATCTGGCGCGCACCCAGCGCCGGGCCAAAAGGCAGCCAGGGCGCACCGGCAAGCACCAGCAGCTTGTCGGGCGCAGCGGTCTGCAAGCTGGCCAGTGCAGGCGCAACCAGGCCCCACTCGTGCAGGCCGGCCTGCGGCTGCAAAACCTCCACCAGCGCGCCTTGTGGCCAGCCACCGCCTGGCAGCACCGCATTCAGGCCGGAGTAGCCGGTATCAACCGTGGGCAAGGCCGCATGGTCCAGCGCATCGGCACGCCAGACGTGAGGAACAAGGGAATCGGAAGAAAAGACTGGCATTTAAAAAAGCAACAATACTGTTAATATATACAGTATCACTGCTTTTTCAAGGCAAAGGGAAAGCTTTTCTTCCCCTCAAAAAGAAACCTTTATCCAGCCACGCCTCAACGGTTGGTGCGCCCTGCCGCGCGTCCCTGAAATGCCAGCAGAGCCAGCATCACAAGCGCAATCGCCACAAAGCAGAGAAACGACCAGTTGGCAATCGACAGGCCCAGAAAAGTCCAGTCGATCTTGGTGCAGTCGCCGCTTCCCTTGAAGATCATCGGTATGGCGCGCCTGAGCGGAAAGGTTTCTATCATTCCGTAAAAGTCGCGCCCGCAAGAGGCCTCTTCAGGGGGGTACCACTGCAGAAAACTCTGGCGTGCGGCGACAAAAGCGCCAAAGCCGGCCAACAGCAGCGTCAGCAGCGAGCCGGTCACCAGCAGGCTTTTGCGGGACGTGAAGGCGGTGATGCCGGACACCAGCGCCACCAGCACCAGGGCGTAACGCTGCACGATGCACATCGGGCAGGGCTCCAGGCCAACGACATGCTGCAGGTACAGGCCAAAAACCAGCATGGCTACACAAGCCGCCGCCATCAGCGCCAGTACGCGGCGCGGCGCGGCTTCAAAATACGTCAACAACATGCAGGCCTTTATGAATACACGGTCAATGAAAGCATTGTCCGGTGGTTCGGGAGTTTAGGCGGTGATAAGTTCCTTGCAGGACAAACCCTGAAGAAAATCCCCGGCCATCTCCAGGCCTGCGGCGCGACAAGGCAGCCGGTTCAGGCACAGCCGAACCGGCTCCGGGCCGTGCACTTATTTCTTATCGGGAGCGGGCGTCACCGTGACCGTGGGCACAGTGATGGTCTTTTCCTCTGTTTTCACAGTCGGAACCGTCACGGTTTTTTCGGTGCTGCCGACTTTCACGTCGGGCGGCGTCACGTCGTATTTTGGAAGCGTCACATCGCCGTCTTTGGTTTTGGTGACGTCAACCTTGGGGACAGTGATGTTGCCCTCCTGGGTTTTCTTAACGTCGCAAGCCGTCAGGCTCAAAGCGCCAAGGGTGACGATGGCGGCCGCAAGAGTGGTTTTCAACATAGGTACTCCCAATGAAAAGGATTGTTAATAAAAGGCGCTTCCGGGAAGCCCCTTGAAGAAATTTTCCCTTGATTGGCAACGCATTTTTTGTAGGGCAGCGCCCTGCCCGCTTGTGCGTTACAGGCGCAAAACCCCAGGCCCGTAACGTTCAGATACCCTGGCCTGCATCCACAAACACGCGCGCGTGGCGCGGGCTCAGCACCAGCATATCGCCCTCGCGCAGCCCCATGTCGCGGTACTGCTGCGACGGAATCTGTGCCTCGATCAGTGGGTCGGCCTGCTGGCTGTCTTCTGAGGGAATCAATTCCAGCCGGGCGATCGGCCCGATGACGATGGCACGGCTCAGTTGCGCGGCAATGCCTTCGGCGCCCGGGGCATAACGCTGCACATCAAAGTCGTGCGGGCGCACATAGGCAAAGGCCTTGGCGTTTTGCGCGCCGCTGTGCTCGGGGGAGTCCAGACGCATGCCTTCGAGCTGGATCTTGCCTTCATGGGCGCGCCCCTGGAACAGGTTGACGTCGCCGAGAAAGCCATACACAAAGGGGCTGGCCGGGTGGTCCCAGACCTGTTGCGGCGAGCCGATCTGCTCGACCTTGCCCTGGTTCATCAGCACTACCCGGTCGGCGACTTCCAGCGCTTCTTCCTGGTCGTGCGTGACAAAAATGCTGGTGACATGCAGGTCGTCGTGCAGGCGGCGCAACCAGCGGCGCAACTCCTTGCGCACCTTGGCGTCCAGCGCACCAAAAGGCTCGTCGAGCAGCAGCACCTTGGGCTCCACCGCGAGCGCACGTGCCAGGGCAATGCGCTGACGCTGCCCACCCGAAAGCTGCGAGGGAAACCTGTCGGCCAGCCAGTCGAGTTGCACCAGGCCCAGCAGATCGTGAACTTTCTTTTTGATCTCGGCCTCGCTGGGGCGCAGGCCGCGCGGCTTGACCCGCAGGCCAAAAGCGACGTTTTCAAACACCGTCATGTGGCGAAACAGCGCGTAATGCTGGAACACAAAACCGACCTGGCGCTCGCGCACATGCACGTCGGTGGTGTCTTCGCCGCTGAACAAAATGCTGCCCTGGTCGGCGGTTTCCAGCCCGGCGATGATGCGCAGCAAGGTGGTCTTGCCGCAGCCCGAGGGGCCGAGCAAGGCGACCAGTTCGCCCGAGGCGATGTCCAGGCTCACGTCATTGAGCGCCTGGAAGTTGCCGAAGTGTTTGTTGATGTTGCGGATTTCAATACTCATGAGAATCTCATTTCTTTCTGCTTCTGCAATCTGTCATTGCGGGCCTGACCCGCAATCCATCGCGGCGCACCACAGCAACCGAGGCATGGACCCCGGATCAAGTCCGGGGTGACAAACCTCCATAGCCGTCGCTGCGCCAAGTAAAAACTCATGTAGGGACCGGCGCCGGGGGCCGTTCTGGCGGCAGTTCGGCTGCGGCTTTGAGCTCCTGCGCGGCGCGCCATTCGGCCACCGACTTGATCAGCAGCGTGACCAGCGCCAGCAGGGCCAGCAGCGAGGCCACCGCGAAGGCGGCTACCGACTGGTATTCGTTGTAGAGAATCTCCACATGCAGCGGCAAGGTGTTGGTTTGTCCGCGGATATGGCCGGACACCACCGACACCGCGCCGAACTCGCCCATGGCCCGCGCGTTGGTCAAAATCACACCGTACAGCAGGCCCCACTTGATGTTGGGCAGGGTCACATGCCAGAAAGTCTGCCAACCTGTTGCCCCCAGCACAATGGCGGCCTGCTCTTCATCCGTGCCTTGTGCCTGCATCAGCGGGATCAACTCGCGCGCGATGAAAGGGAAAGTCACAAACACCGTGGCCAGCACAATGCCGGGCACCGCAAAAATGACCTTGATGTCCTTGGCCAGCAACCAGGGACCGAACCAGCCGTTGGCCCCAAAGACCAGCACATACATCAGACCTGCGACCACGGGTGACACCGAAAAAGGCAAATCCACCAGCGTCGTCAAAAAGGACTTTCCGCGGAACTCGTACTTGGCAATGGCCCAGGATGCAGCCACACCGAACACCAGGTTGAGTGGCACGGCAATCACGGCGGCAATCAGCGTGAGCTGGATGGCGGACCAGGCATCGGGTTCCTGCAGCGCGGCCAGGTAGGCGCCGAATCCCTTGCGCAGAGCTTCGGTGAAAACTGCGGCCAAAGGCAATACCAGGAACAGCAGCACAAAAATCAGCGCGATGGTGATCAGGGTGTAGCGCACCCACGGCGCCTCCTCCCTTCCAGCCGGGGCCGCGGAACCGGCTCTGCCGGGCCGCAGGCGCAGCGCCCCCCCGGGGGGCAGCGTAGTACGCGCAGCGACAAGCGTGGGGGCCTTTTTCATGCCGGGGCTCCCGCGTTGCGCCGCTGCCAGGCCTGCAAAGCGTTGATCACGAGAAGCAGCACGAAAGAGATCACCAGCATGACCACCGCCACCGCCGTGGCGCCTGCATAGTCATACTGCTCCAGCTTGCCGATGATGATCAGCGGCGTGATCTCCGAGATCATGGGCATGTTGCCCGCAATGAAAATGACCGACCCGTATTCACCAATCGCACGCGCAAAGGCCATGGCAAAACCGGTCAGCAGGGCCGGCATGATGTGCGGAAGAATCACCTTGGTGAAAATCTGCAAGCGCGTTGCGCCCAGCGAGGTGGCGGCTTCTTCGAGCTCCTTTTCGGCGTCTTCCAGCACCGGCTGCACCGTGCGCACCACAAAGGGCAGACCGATGAAAATCAGCGCAATCACCACACCTGCCGGCGTGAAGGCCAGCTTGATGCCCATGGGCTCCAGGTACTGACCCAGCCAGCCATTGCTGGCCAGCAGGGCCGTCAGTGAAATGCCGGCCACCGCCGTCGGCAAGGCAAAGGGCAAGTCCACCAGCGCGTCGATGATTTTTTTGCCCGGAAATTTGTAGCGCACCAGCACCCAGGCCACGAGCAGGCCAAAGACGAGGTTGACAAGTGCGGCGATCAGCGAGGCGCCAAAGGTCAGGCGGTAGGACGCCATCACCCGTGGTGAGGTTACCGCCGTCACAAACTGCTCCCAGCTCAGCGAGAAGGTCTTGAAAAGCAACGCAGACAAGGGAATGAGCACGATGATGCTGAGGTAAAACAGGGTGTAGCCCAGCGTCAGGCCAAAGCCCGGCAGGACTTTTTTGGCGGCACGCCGCACCGGCACGGCTGCAGGACGCTGCGCCGCAGAAAGAATGGCTGCGGTCATGGATCAGCGCACGGTGTAGAGCTTGTCGAACTGGCCGCCGTCGTTGAAGTGCACTTTCTGCGCCTCGCTGAGCGAGCCGAAGTACTCCTTGACGGTGAACAGCTGCAGCGGCTTGAAGGTGGCTGCATATTTTTTCAGCACCGTTTGTGAGCGCGGGCGCAAGGCATGGCGTGCCGCGATTTCCTGTGCCTCTTCAGAGTAGAGGTAGTCGAGGTAAGCCTTGGCCAGTTCCGTCGTGCCTTTTTTGGCGACAGTCCGCTCCACTACGGCCACCGGGTTTTCTGCAACGATGCTGGACGAGGGATACACCGCGTCAACCTTGCCTTCGCCAAACTCGCGGTTGATGGAGAGCACTTCCGATTCAAAAGTCACCAGCACGTCACCGGTGTTGCGCTGCAGGAAGATGCTGGTTGCGTCGCGCCCGCCCTTGCCCAGCACTGGCACGTTTTTGTAGAGCTTGCCGACAAACTCTGCCGCCTGCGCGTCGGTACCGCCTTTTTTTCTGACGTAGCCCCAGGCGCCCAGATACGCATAACGGCCATTGCCGCCGGTTTTGGGGTTGACCACAACCACCTGGATGCCGGGCTTGATCAGGTCGTCCCAGTCCCTGATTTTTTTCGGATTGCCGTTGCGCACCAAAAACAGCATGGTCGAGGTGGTGGGCGAAGCATCGTTCGGGAAACGTTTGGCCCAGTCTTTGGCCACCACGCCCGTGCCCGCCAGAAATTCAATGTCGGTGGTGGTGTTCATGGTCACCACATCGGCGTCCAGCCCGTCGTTGACAGCCCGCGCCTGCGCGCTGGAGCCGCCATGAGACTGGTCGATCTTGATGTCTTTGCCGGTGATCTTTTTGTGGTGGGCCACAAAAGCTGCGTTGTAGTCTTTGTAAAACTCGCGCGCCACGTCGTAAGAGACGTTTAGCAGGGTCTGGGCCGAAGCCAGGCCAGTGGTGACCAGCGTGAGCGATGCAAGGGCAAGTTTGATTCTGTAAGTCATGCGTTTACCGGGGAGGAAAGTGAAGAGGAAGAAAAAACAGGTGGATGCAGTTGCGCCGCAACCGGGACGTCAGCCGCAAGCGACTGCAGCAGGGCCACGCCCAGCGGCCATTCGCCGTGGCCGGATTCGATGTTGATGTGACCGCCGTCCTGGATGCGAACGAATTCGCTGCCCCAGGCACGCGCATAGGCGCCTGCCAGGCGCACCGGGCAATACGGGTCGTTGCTGCTGGCCACCAGCACGCTGCGGTAGGGCAGCTTCTGGCAGGGCACGGGCGCAAAGTCGCTCAGAACCGCGCGCCGCTCAGGGTCGACCGGGGCCACCAGCAAAGCGCCTTCAACGGCCGCCGCCGCCTCGGGAGGCAAATGCACGGTGGCCATGCAGCCGAGGCTGTGCGCCACGATGATGACCGGCCCGGGCTGCGCAAGAATCGTCTGGGCCAGCGTCGTCACCCAGGCCTGGCGCGAGGGCGTGATCCAGTCGTCCTGGCGCACCCGCACGGCCCCCTCCAGCCGCCCGGCCCACAGGCTTTGCCAGTGGCCAGGGCCGGAGTCGCGCCAGCCAGGAACAATGATGAAACGCACTTGCCGGCCCGATCTTTAGTGGCGGGACAAGTGGACGGGTTGTGAAAGGGTCATGGACGCTCCTAGAAATGCATATTCGAGAAATGCATTTTGGGGAGCAAGTCTTAAAACTCAAAAGAATATATCGTTCTTAATTTATGCCTATGAACGAATAAGAGCCAGGTCGCTCACCATCTCCTCACCACGCAGGTTTTCCTCCAGAAAATCCAGAAAACTGCGCACAGCCGGTACCTGGCCGCGCCGCGAGGGAAACACCGCATGCAGCACGCCGGGGCGCAGCACCCAGCCGGGCAGCACCGGCACCAGCAGTTTGGCCTGCAACTCTGCACGGCTCAGCATCTCCGGCAAAAAACTCATGCCAGTGCCGGCCAGAACGGCCAGCTTGACCGTCTGCAGGTCATCGGCGACATAACGCGGCTGATGGTGGAAGACAAACTCCTTGCCTTCGGGGCCCAGCAGCTCCCAGGTGCTGCGGCCATCACTTGCAGACATGGCCACGGTGTCCAGGTTTCTCAGCTCTTCCGGTGAGGCGGGCGCGCCTTGCCTCCTGAGCAGGTCCGGGCTGGCCAGCAGGAAACTGCAGGATGCGCCCAGTTGCTTGACTACCAGGCTGCCGCTGTCGTCCAGCGTGGGCCGCACGCGCAAAGCGACGTCAATGCCCTCCTCCACCAGGTCCACCGCCCGGTTGGTGATGCGCATGTCCAGCCGCACATGGGGATAACGCGCCAGATAACGTGGAATCAGGTAACCGACAGAGCTTTGCGCCAGCGTGACAGGGCAGCTGATGCGCAGCGTGCCGCGCGGCTCGGTCTGCATCTGGGCCACGGCCTCCCCCGCCGCCAGCGCTTCGTCGCGCATGGCGACGCAATGCCGGAGATAGATTTCGCCGGCCTCTGTCAGGGACAGCTTTCGTGTCGTGCGCTGCAGCAGGCGCACACCCAGCTGGGCCTCCAGTTCGGCCACGCGGCGCGACAGCCGTGATTTGGGCAAACCCAGCGTACGGCCCGCCGCCGCAAAGCCGCCGCGCTCGGCCACCTCGGCGAAATACACCATGTCGTTCAAGTCCTGCATGCCTGTCTCCCGAGTTGTTTTGGAAGTTAGTAGAAGATATTGTCCTATAAACAGGACGATGAAACGTATTTTTACCGTCTTATCAATCAATCGACTCATCCGCACAATCTATCCATGGCTGCGATTCGGGTGAATGCGGCCGCAAACCCTTCAAGGAACCACCATGACCAAGCTTCTTCATATCGACTCCAGCATCCTCGGCGGCAACTCGGTGTCCCGCCAGCTCACCGCGCAAATCGTCGCTTCCTGGCGCGCCAGCCATCCCGCCACCCAGGTGAGTTACCTGGACCTGGCCATCGACACACCCAGCCACCTGTCGGTTGAATCCCTGGGCTTTCGCATGCCTGCGGGCAGCGACCTGACCGAGGTGCAAAAGCGCGAGAACGCCGTGTCCGAAGCGCTGGTGTCGCAGTTTCTGGCATCGGATGTGATCGTTGTTGGCGCTCCCCTGTACAACTTTTCCATCCCTACCCAGCTCAAGGCCTGGATTGACCGGATTGCGCAAGCCGGCCGCACCTTCACCTACACCGACAAGGGCCCGGTGGGCCTGGCCGTCGGCAAGACCGTGATCGTGGCTTCCACGCGCGGCGGTGTGTACTCGACCAGCGATGCAGGCAATGCCATGGAACACCAGGAAAGTTATCTGAAAACGGTGTTTGGCTTCCTGGGCATCACCGACGTGCGCTTTGTGCGTGCAGAAGGCCTGGCCATGGGTGACGCGCCCAAAGCCGCCGCCGTCAGTGCCGCCGAAGTCGAGATCAAAGCCCTGTCCACCACCGCAGCCAACCAGGCCAACGCCAAACAAGCTGCTTGAGCAGCCCGGCCCGACCTGGGCCGTCGGCCTGCGTCAGGCGCAACAGCAGGCTGATGGCGCGAAGTATTTGCTACTTTATTTATAGCAAACTCTTCCCGCCATACATGGGCAAGAATGGATTTTTTCTTGAGAAATCAGCTTGCCCGGCGAAAGGTCAGGTTGATGCGGCGGCGCCCCAGCAGGGGATGCTCGCCGTCTGCCAGCGGGCCCACGCCGTGGTAAGCCAACCGCGATGGGCCGCCCCACACCACCACATCGCCATGCGCCAGCCGCCAGCGGCTGGGCCGGGCAGCGCGACTGTCGCCACCGAAGAGGAAAACAGCCGGCAGTCCCAGCGAGACGGACACGATGGGCGCGGAAAAATCCTGCTCATCGCGGTCCTGATGCAGGGACAGCCTGGCGCCCGGCTGGTACTGGTTGATCAAACAGGCATCGGGCTCAAAGCCGTCAAAACCGGCGCTCGCTGCTGCGCGCCGCGCCAACTCGGCCCAGGCAGCAGGCATGGCCGGCCAGGGCAGGCCGGACAGCGGGTCCAGGGCCACATAGCGGTAACCCCTGCGGTCTGACACCCAGCCGAGCGGGCCGCAGTTGCTCATCGCCACCGACATGGTTTGTCCGCCCGGCGTCACAAGGTGACGCAGGGGCGATTGGGCCAACACGCCATCCAGCACAGACAGCAAGGCGCCGTCTTCAGCCAGCGCAAAAGCACGCAGCAGGGTTGCCCCCGGAGCCATCGGTTCAAGCGCCGGGAATGCAGAAGGCAGTTGATCAAAAAGATCGGCGGTCATGGCTGCGGCATTTGCCTGATGCTACTGCGCGTCATGAAAGATCACGCCCAGCGTGTGCCGCTGGCCGGATCGCAGGCGGCTGACACCGTGACGCAGGGTGACGCGGTAAAACCCCCTGCTGCCCTGGACCGGCCTCTGGTTCACCGCAAAAACCACCGCATCGCCCTGCGCCAGTGGAACCACTTCGGCACGCGACTGCATGCGCGGGCGCTGCTCGGTCAGCACAAACTCGCCACCGCTGAAGTCTTCCCCCGGTCGCGACAGCAATACCGCCACCTGCAAGGGAAAGACGTGCTCGCCATACAGATCCTGGTGCAGGCAGTTGTAGTCGCCTTCGCCGTACTGGAGAAGCAGTGGCGTTGGCCGCGTCTGGCCTGCCGCATGACAGCGCGCCAGAAAACCGGCATGGTCGGGCGGAAAGCGCGGCGCATTGCCCATGGCTTCGTTCCAGCGGTTGGCCACCGCTGCCAGATGCGGATAAAGCGTTTGCCTGAGCTGCTGCACCAGGTCAGGCAAGGGGTAACTGAAATACTGGTATTCGCCTCTGCCAAAACCATGCCGCGCCATCACGACACGGCTGCGAAAGTGCGAGGGCTGTCCATAAAGTGCAACAAGGCCGTCGCATTGACCTGGAGTCAGGAGTTTGGGCAACACGGCGCAGCCATGGGATTGCAGTTCCTGAAGCTGCAGGATCGTGTCGAAGGCGGGAGCGCCATTCATGGGTACATGGGATGGTTCATGCGGCAAGCTTAGAGGGCCCTGCAGGTAAACACTCGCCGTAAACGGACCTGCCAGGCGGCAGCATCCGCAGTGACACCATTCAGGCTTGACTCACCCATCTCATCGCCGGGCGGCGCTGGCGCCTGGGCAGGCTGACCGCCGGGATTCCTGGGGGCCCGACGGCCTTCACGTTGCCGTGCGCAAACTCCGCAAGATAACTGGCGAGTTCCTGAAACCGGACGGCCATGCCAGGATAGATCCACAGACCCACCCATCGCCGGATGGCCAGACGGTGATCGCTTCTGCGCAGGCTGGCCGAAAAATGGCGGGAGTCAAACGACTGCCTCACCCGATACTCCACCAGCCAGGTGGCCTCATCGGCAACCCAATCAAGGAAGGCCGGGGACATTTTCAGATGACAGGTTCTGAGAATCTCGCTCACAAGATCGTCAAGAGCTGCGACCGCAGCAAGGCTCGCCTCGTGCCTGGAGAGAGGTTTGGTGCGGATCATGCGCGCGGCAACAACATGGAGGGGGCCTGCTCGAAGTGACAGGTCATGTTGCATGCCACCCCGGTGCAGGCGTGTCGGACGCCGCCCCATGTTGCTGTGGGTCCGCCGCGTCGCCGGAAGGCCGGCTTTCAGTACGAATCAGGTGGGGCTGTCAAAAGCGCAGCTTCTGACGCCACGGGAAGCCGCCTAGCTCGCGGCTTCGTCCAGCGCCTTGCAGGAAGGCGAGCACACAGCGTGAGATTTGCCCAGCACCTTGCGGGTGCCCATCAGGGAGCGGGGGCGGTGCTTGCCGCACATGAAGCAGGACATGGTGGCCGCGCCAAAGGATGCGGAAGCCACAAAGGGCGAGCCGGAAACTTTGGATTTGTAGCGCAGCCCATCGGCGAGGACGGTGGTTTTGGCATCAGCTCTGGCCATAGGTGCATCCTTTTGGTAATTGATTTTTGAATCGCGTGCTTGCAATGGAGCAGGCTTGCTGGCAGCTGGTGCCGCCCGCCTCTCCTCACACGCCATACATTCATTTTAAACCATTTACGCTGTGAAAACACCCCCCAGCCCAATAACCACAAGCAGAGGCAGCTATTTTTTTTATAGCAAGCAATGGCCCCCGCCTTGCCTTTGGCGGTCAATCACGCTGTCGGCCCCGGGTGTGCGACGACTATTTGTTTTTGTAAATCTGGTCAAAACTTGCGCCGTCAGCGAAATGCTCCCTGTCAGCCCTGGCCCAGCCGCCGAAGGCCTGGTCAATGGTGAACAGGTTCAGCCTGGGAAACTGCTTGGCGTATTTGGCGATGGCTTTTTGCGAGACGGCAGGCCGGTAGAAGTTTTTCCCGGCGATGTCCTGGCCCTCTTCGGAGTACAGGAATTTCAGGTACTCCTCAGCAACGGCGCGTGTTCCCTTTTTGTCCACGTTTTTGTCCACCACGGCCACAGCAGGCTCGGCCAGGATGCTGAGCGAAGGCGCAACCACATCGAATCTGGCGCCAAATTCCTTTTCCAGCAGGTAGGCCTCGTTTTCCCACGCAATCAGCACGTCACCCTGGGCGCGCTGCGCAAAGGTAATGGTCGAGCCGCGGGCCCCGGTGTCGAGGATGGGCACATTGCCATACAGCCTGGCGACAAAGTCCCTGGCCCTGGCGTCGCTGCCGTATTTGCGCTTGGCAAACTCCCAGGCAGCCAGGTAGTTCCAGCGGGCGCCACCGGAGGTTTTGGGGTTGGGGGTGATGACCTTGACGTCGGGGCGGATCAGGTCGTCCCAGTCCTTGATGCCCTTGGGGTTGCCTGCCCGCACCGCCAGAACGATGGTCGAGTTGTAGGGCGAGGAGTTATGCGGCAAGCGTTTTTGCCAGTCGGCCGCGAGCCAGCCGCCGTTTTTCACCAGCGCATCGGTATCACCGGCCAGCGCCAGGGTGGCGACGTCGGCGTCCAGCCCGTCAATGATGGAACGTGCCTGCTTGCCCGAGCCGCCATGGGACTGCTTGATGGTCACATCCTGACCGGCTTTGGCTTTCCAGTGTTTGGCGAACGCGGCGTTGTATTCCACATAAAGCTCACGCGTCGGGTCATACGAGACGTTGAGCAATGTCACCGGCGGTTTTTGGGCCAAAGCACTGGCTGCTGACCCTGCCAGAGCCACGGCTAATGCCAGATGGGTGGAAAGGTTCATAAAATGGCGTCGTGTAGTCATGGTCTGCTTTCTTGTTTCAGGTGCAATTGCATGCGATATAAATAAGAAACTGGATTCTGGAAGCATTGATTCAAAACAGGAACGAATAAAAATTCAGTTCTTAATACCCAGAACATCTATAAACCACCCATCACGAAAGAATCACCAATGGCACGCACCGTCAATTGCATCAAACTCGGCAAGGAAGCCGAAGGCCTGGACTTCCCGCCCTACCCCGGTCCACTGGGTAAAAGGCTGTGGGAAGAAGTCAGCAAGCAGGCCTGGGCCGACTGGATGAAGCAGCAAACCATGCTGGTCAACGAGAATCGCCTCAACCTCGCCGATGCGCGCGCCCGCCAGTACCTGGCGCGGCAGATGGAGCAGCATTTCTTTGGCAGCGGTGCAGACAAGGTCCAGGGTTACGTCCCCCCAACTGAATAAATAGGGCCCCACGCTTGTCGCTTCGCGAGCCTTCGGCGGTGCGCTGCCCCTTGCACGAAGAAAAGGGGCGCTGCGCCTGCGGACTGGCGAAGCCAGATCCGCGGCCCCGGCTGGTCTCGATTCAGAACACCCAAGCTGGCGGTCATGACTGAGGTGATCGAGTGGCTGCCCGACGGCACGCCCTACAGTCCGCGTTATGGAGACAGGTATCGCAGTGAACTCGGCGGGTTGGCGCAGGCGCGTGAAGTCTTTTTGCACGGCTGCGGCCTGCCTGCGGCATGGGCCGATCAGCCGCAGTGGCGCATCCTGGAAACGGGCTTCGGTCTGGGACTGAATTTTCTGGTCACCTGGCAAGCCTGGAAGGCCGACCCGCAGCGTCCGCGCCTGCTGCACTTTGTATCCTGCGAAATCCATCCTGCCAGTGCCGCCGATATGCTGCGCGGTGCTGCCGCCCATCCCGAACTGATGCCATTGGCCCAACAACTGCAGCGCCAGATGTGGGGCCTGTTGCCCGGCTTTCACCGGCTGGTGTTTGAAGAGGGCCAGGTGTTGTTGACGCTGTGTATAGGCGAGGCCCGCGCAATGCTGCGCGAGCAATTGTTTGAAGCCGATTCGGTGTATCTGGACGGCTTCAGTCCCGCCAAAAACCCCGGCATCTGGGACATCCATACGCTCAAGGCCGTGGCGCGATGCTGCCGCCGCGGCACCCGCATCGCCAGCTGGACAGTCGCCCGCGTCGTGCTGGACGGGTTGGCCCAGTGCGGTTTTGAAGTCAGGAAAACAAGCGGCCTCGCGCCCAAGCGGGACAACTTGCAGGGTGAGTTTGCCCCGCAGTGGGAGCCGCGCAAGGCTGCACCCGCCAAGGCAGTCACGCCCACGAACTGCGTCGTCATAGGCGCCGGCCTGGCTGGTGCGGCCGTGGCCGCCAGTCTGGCCCGGCGCGGCTGGCAGGTGGAGGTGCTTGATGCGCACGATGCACCGGCCGGGGGCGCCTCCGGCCTGCCCGCCGGCCTGTTGGTGCCGCACATATCCCCGGACGACAGCCTGCTGTCACGCCTGTCGCGCTGTGGTGTGCGAGCTACCCTGCAGCAGGCCGAGGCCTTGTTGCAGGCGGGAGAGGAGTGGCAAGCCAGCGGGGTGCTGGAAAGACGCATGGACGGGGGCAGCGGTTTGCCTGAAGACGGGTCCGGGGCGGGTTGCGACTGGAGTCAGGCCGCCAGCCCCGAACAGCTTGCCCAGGCATCCCTGGAGGACGCCATGGCCTGTTGGCACCACCGGGCGGGCTGGATCAAACCGGCCCGGCTGGTCAACGCCCTGCTGACGCACCCTGGCATCTCCTGGCGCGGCGGACTGCACGCGGCGAAGTTGCAGCGGGAGTCCGCCACAGGCAGCTGGCAAGTGTTGGACAGCCTTGGACGCCCACTCGCGCAAGCCGACATCGTGGTGCTGGCCGCCGGGTACAACAGTGCACAACTGCAGGAAAGCGGTTTGCCCCTGCAGGCGATCCGCGGCCAGGTGTCCTGGGCCTGGCGCGAGGCAGGCCAGGCGGCGCTGACCGGATGTCCGGTCAATGGGTACGGCAGTTTTATCCCTGCGGTTCCTGCGGAAGGCGGCAGCTTCTGGCTGTGCGGCGCGAGTTTCCACCGGGACGACACCGACACCCAGTCGCGGCAGCACGATCAGCAAACCAACTTCGAGCGGCTTCAGACCCTCTTGCCCGATGCAGCACGATGTCTGCCGCCCTTTGAAAGCCCGAAGGTGCAGGCCTGGGCAGCCATACGCTGCGCCTCACCCGACCGCTTGCCGCTGGTGGGGCCTGTCAATGAAGCCACCCATCCCGGCTTGTGGGTCCACACTGCCATGGGCTCGCGCGGCCTGACGTTTGCGGTGGTCTGCGCAGAACTGCTGGCCGCCCTCATGCACGCCGAACCCCTGCCGATGGAGCACCGGCTGGCCAGAGCCCTGACGGCACAGCGTTTCGGTCTTCCGGCCAAAAGTTAAGCGAATTTTCGGTCCCTGGCCCTTTGGGGACGGGCGCTCTTTGCTATACATTTTGTAGCAGCTCTTTAAGCCGGCCCGGATCGAGCGGCTTCCTCAGGGACACCCGTGCACCCGCAAACCGTGCCCGCCAGTCGTCAAACAATGTCAGGTTTTCACGCATGACAAACACCTGACCAATGACTGGCCGGTTGTTTTCCATCGCCTTGAGGAGTTGCCACCTGTCCATGTCGGGCACATCGAGATCGACCATCGCCAGGGCGTAGGCGTGCGTACGCAGAAAGGCCAGGGCCTGCGCTCCACTGACAGCCTCGTCCACATCAAACAGTCCGGCCACCGCCAGCTTGGCGCGAAGGTAAAAGCGGCTTTCCGGACTGGCGTCCACAAGCAGCACCCGCCGCGATGGTGTCGGTTCGCCATCCGGCCCCAAGGCTGCCGGTTCGGTGTTGTCGGCCTCGTCAAGCTGGACACGCAGATCGTCTTCCTGCAGGTCAAGATCCAGGTCCATGGATGCAGGCTCGGGCGGAGCAAATTCTTCGTCCAGCGCTTGAATGACCGCGGGCCATCGAACGGGCGCGGGGAAGACCCGCCACGCATGGGGTGGCGCATCGTTTCCCACCCAGATCAGTTTGAGCGCGTCATGCGCCGGGTTGGCCAGTGCCAGAACAGCCTCCCAGCTGTCCCCTTCGATCAGCAGGACCTCGGGCGCCTCTGTACTTTGCGGCGTCCAGGCCGAGTACACCGTTTCGCGCGATTCGGACAGGCGAAACACGGTATCCAGCGTGAGCCGCTCAGCATCTTCAAAACCGTAAAACTTGACGGATATTTTCCTCACCAGCCGTCTCTCCTCTTTGTTGTTCCTCGATTATGAGGGTGCGAGAAGCAGCCCTGGAGACAGCAGCCGGGCTTAAGCGCAACGACTGTGCAATTGTCCGCAAACCCGCATGAATACTGGTGAATAAGCTTATCTGCATAAGGGCAGAACAAATCTGTAGTTTGTTTTAATAAGCCCCGGTTTTAAAGTCCCGGCTATGCCAGATTTTGCCTTTGTACTAGCCGGTTTTGCCGTAGGCCTTGTGGTGGGCCTGACCGGGGTTGGCGGCGGTTCGCTGATGACACCGCTGCTGATTTTCTTTTTTGGCGTCAAGCCGCATCTGGCCGTCGGGACTGACCTGCTGTTTGCGGCATTCACCAAAATGGGCGGCACCGTCAGCCTGGCGCGCCAGCGCATCGTGCCGTGGCGGCTGGTGGGCGCTCTCAGTGCGGGCAGCATCCCGGCTGCGTTGATCACCCTGTACGTGCTGCATGTGCTCGGCCCGGGCAATCCTGCGGTGCAGCGGGCCATGACGCTCACGCTGGGCGTTGCCTTATTGCTGACGGCTGCAGCGACGCTGTACAAAGCCGTGCGCGGCAAACAGATTCTTCGAAGCATTCCCGATGATCAACTCGCTCAAGCCACCCGCCCACGCCACTGGAGCCTGCCGCTGCTGTTTGGCGCCGTGATTGGCACGCTGGTCACACTGACCTCGGTCGGTGCCGGTGCCATTGGGGTGACGGCCCTGATGTTGCTGTACCCCTTGCTGCCCCTGCCGCGCATCGTGGCTGCCGATATTGCCTATGCCGTTCCGCTGACCCTGGTCGCGGGCCTGGGCCATGCGTCGCTGGGCTCGGTCGACTGGCCGCTGCTCGCCAAATTGCTGTTGGGCTCCCTGCCCGGCATCTGGCTGGGTTCGCGGCTGGTCCAAAAAACGCCAGACCGCGTCATCCGTTCCCTGCTCTCCGTGCTGCTGGCCTATGCCGGCGTCAAGCTGATTGCCATCTGAATCCCTTTTTTTGATCCCTGACAGCCATGTACCAATACACCGAGTTTGACCGCCAGTTTGTCCAGGCCAGAGCCGACCAGTACCGTGACCAGTTGACACGCTGGCAGGCAGGCCAGTTGCCGGAAGACGAATTCCGCCCGCTGCGCCTTCAAAACGGCTGGTATGTACAGCGTTACGCTCCCATGCTGCGGGTCGCTGTGCCTTATGGCGAGTTGTCGACCGCGCAAGTGCGCGTGCTGGCCAAAATTGCCCGCGAGTATGACCAGCCCAACGCCACGCTGTTTAACGAAGCCCAGGCGATGCAGGACAGGCTCGGCCCGGTCAACCTCAAAAGCGGACTGTCGGTGGCATCCAAACTGACCACCGGTTATGCCCACTTCACCACACGGCAAAACATCCAGTACAACTGGATTCCGCTGGACAAATCAGCCGACGTGATGGACCTGCTGGCCAGCGTCAACATGCACGGCATCCAGACCAGCGGCAATTGCATACGCAACATCACCAGCGATGAGCGCGCCGGCATTGCCGTCGACGAAATTGCCGATCCGCGCCCGTTTGGTGAAATCCTGCGCCAATGGAGCACGCTGCACCCCGAGTTTGCGTTTCTCCCGCGCAAGTTCAAAATCGCCATCAGCGGCGCCCGCGAAGACCGTGCAGCCACTGCCTGGCACGATGTCGGCTTGCACCTGATCCGCGACGCCGAGGGCGAATTGGGCTTCAGGGTCATGGTCGGCGGCGGCATGGGCCGCACGCCCATCATCGGTACGGTGGTTCGCGAGTTCCTGCCCTGGCACCAGATCATGAATTACCTGGAGGCTGTTGTTCGCGTCTACAACCGCTATGGCCGCCGTGACAACATGTACAAGGCCCGCATCAAGATCCTCGTCAAGGCCGAAGGCCAGAGGTACATCGACGATGTTGAGGCCGAATACAGGCAGATCATGGAGCACGACGGCGGCCCGCACACGATCACCCAGGCCGAGCTGGACCGTGTGACTGCCTGCTTTGTGCCGCCCGCGCTGAACTGCGACCGCAAGAGCGCCGACGCCAAAATCGCAAATATCCTGCGCGCCGCAGCGGAAGACGACATTGAGTTTTGCCGCTGGCTCAAGCAAAACGTGGCGCCGCACCAGAACCCCGACCTGCGCGCCGTGACACTGTCCTTCAAGCGTCTGGGCCAGGCGCCGGGCGACGCAACCGCCGACCAGCTGGACGTGGCCGCCGATCTGGCGGACCGTTTCAGCGCCGGCGAAGTGCGTGTCACCCATGACCAGAACCTCCTGCTGCCCTGGGTGCGCTGCGACGAATTGCCCGAACTCTGGCGTGCCGCCCGCAAGTCCGGCTTTGCCAGGCCCAACATCCGTCTGCTGACCGACATGATTGCCTGCCCTGGTGGTGACTTTTGCTCGCTGGCCAATGCCCGATCGATCCCGATTGCCGAGGCGATCACCGAGCGCTACCAGGACATGGATGAGTTGCACGACCTGGGTGAGATCGACCTGCACATCAGCGGCTGCATCAACTCCTGCGGTCATCACCACAGCGGACATATTGGCATTCTGGGGGTCGATAAAGACGGCCTGGAGTGGTACCAGGTCTCGCTGGGTGGCTCCGACGGCTCCACCTTGAGCGGCACCCCCGTGCCCGGCAAGGTGGTGGGCCCCTCGTTTTCCGCTGCTGAAGTTCCGGAAGTCATTGAGGCGGTGCTGGACACCTACCGCAGCCAGCGCGAAGCCGGTGAGACTTTTATTTCAACGCTGCGCCGCGTCGGCATGGATCCTTTCAAGGAAGCCGCCAAGGGTGCGCGCTTTGCGGCTGCCGCCGTGGCCGCCTAGGAGAACCGCATGAAACTGTTGCCATTTACCGATCACCTTGCCACTGACAACGCCTCTGTTCTGGTCCTCGCCAACGACGCCGACCCTTTGCAAGCCATGCTTGAGGGCGTGACGCGCGTCGACCTGCATTTCCCCAAATTCACCGACGGCCGCGCATTCAGCCAGGCATTTTTGCTGCGCCGCCGCCGTGAGTTCAAGGGCGAGATCCGCGCCACTGGCGACGTACTGGTGGACCAGCTTGCCCAGATGGAGCGCAGCGGCTTTGACTGCGCCGTTCTGCGCGCCGACCAGGACATGGCCATTGCACAGCGCGTGCTCGCCAGTTATCCGGGTTATGGCGTAGGCCGCTACCAGGGCGATGCGGTGCATCTGAACCCACATTTTGTGGAAGCTGCCTGACCATGGGTGCCATCTCCCTCTACGCCAAGGCATCGCCGGACTTTGCACAAAAGCTGGCGCACAGCCTGGCCTTGCTGAAGTCCTCGGCGGCAACATTTGCCCCCCTGACCCAGGCCTCCAGCCTGGGGGCCGAAGACATGGTGGTCACCCATTTGATGCAGGAAGCCAGCATTGAGGCCAGCGTTTTCGTGCTCGACACCGGCATGCTGCATGCTGAAACCGTGGCACTGATCGCCCGCATTGAAGAGCGCTACACGCGCAAGGTGGATGTTTACCGTCCCGTGGCTAAAGTCGCCGACGCTTTCGTGCAGGACAATGGCGCAGACGCGATGTACAAGAGCCTGGAGCTGCGCAAGGCCTGCTGCCATATCCGCAAAATGGAGCCACTGGAGCGTGCCCTGGCTGGTAAAAACGGCTGGCTGACCGGTTTGCGCCGTGAACAATCCTCCGCGCGCGCCGAAGTGCACGACGTGGAAGAGCAGGCGGAGCGCGCCAAGATCAACCCGCTGGCCGACTGGACCTGGGGGGATGTCTGGCACTACATCGCGTTGCACAACATTCCCTACAACCCGCTGCACGACGCGTTTTTCCCCAGCATCGGCTGCGCACCCTGCACCCGCGCCGTGACCCTGGGCGAGGACTTCCGCTCCGGCCGCTGGTGGTGGGAGCAGGAAAGCGCCAAGGAGTGCGGTCTGCATGTCAGCGCCGACGGCACGCACGAAGCCCAGGAGCCGGCCGCCTTTGAACCGCTCTCCAGCCGAGTCTCCAGCATCATCCCCATACGAGAAATACCCGCATGAACGCCCGAACCGAACCCCAGTTGCTTGGCAAACTGAGCAACGCCCACCTTGACGCGCTGGAAGAAGAGGCGATCTTCATCCTGCGCGAGGTCGCTGCTGCCTTTGAGCGCCCCACCCTGCTGTTTTCTGGCGGCAAGGATTCGCTGGTGTTGCTC